>JBQCIG010000103.1:0-21266 GCA_051953975.1 Solirubrobacterales bacterium
ACTTATCTCCACCATGACCAGCTAGGATCGATTCGTCTCCTGACGAACTCTAGCGGCGAAAATACTGGCACTTATCGATTTGGCCCGAACGGAGCGGTCTGGAAGCACACGGGGACGGCGACCAGCAAAATGGGATTCGCAGGCCAGTACCGGATGCAGACCGAACACCAGCTGATTTATCTGCGTGCCCGCACCTACGATCCCACGACGGCGCAGTTCCTGGCCCCTGACCTGCTGGCTGCAGTTTCGGGGGAAACGTATACGTATGCGGCGGACAATTCCGTCAACATCTCCGATCCCTTAGGCCTCGATCCTCAGGGGTGTGACTGTCCAAATCCTCCATGTCCAGGGGACGGACCCAACACTTATAAGCCCTATCGTATACCTGAGCTAACTGCCACTACGCATACCGAGTCGATAGGGAGGAAGTTAGCCCCCTACGCTTGGGGTACTGCCGTAGCCGTTGGTCTCTTCTTCGCACCTGAGGTTTTGGGTGTTGAGGCCATGAGTATCACTGCGACGTGGGTCTATTCCTCTATCGGGGGAGCATTCCAAGGGGTTGTGGAGACTCGTGCTAGACGGGCGGTAGGAGAGGAGGTCGATTTGCATGACTATGTCTCCGCTGCAGCATGTGGAGCGGCAACCTCAGGGATTTTCGGTGCTTTGGGGAAGGCTGCGCAGTTGCCGAAATGGGGTGAGCTTCTTTTCGCGCATAGTCATAGTGAGTCCTATGGGTCGATATGCGACCTTGTTGTGCACGAGCTTCGAAGGTAGGCACACTTCCTTTTGAAACACTCCCGGCGAGAGTTGGGATCACCGCTCGCTCGGTCGCTGGACCTGACTGCACTCAATCATCTTTCTGAGAAACGAAAGCGTGTTTCCGGTATTGTTCCCAACTCCAGAGGGTCCAACAGAACTTCCTGGATGTAATCGGGTCTGTCAGTGAGATTCGCCTTGCTAGACGCGTTATGGCTGAACTTCTAATCCGATGGCCGCTTTGAGTCTTAAACTCGTAACGTCGACCAGCTATAGGGATCCGAGAGGTCGAGCTGGGGCAGCGCATGGACGGGGGCGTCGGCCAGGGCCGCGATCGTCTCGCGGTTGGAGCCCTCGATCTCGGTTGGCTCGGTTGGCCAGGGATTGAGGGCGATGGCGGCGACGTGGAGGTTGGCGGCGCGGGCGGCTTCGACCGTGAGCATGGTGTGGTTGATCGTCCCTAGGCTGGGGCTGGCGGCTACTACTAGAGGGTAGCCGAGGTCGGTGGCTAGGTCGCGGACCAGGTAGGTGGGAGTGAGGGGGACTAGGAGGCCGCCTACTCCCTCGCAGACGAGGACGTCTGCATTTTCAGCGGCGGCGCGGGCAGTCTGGCGCAGGCGTTCGGGGTCGATTTCCTCGCCGGCCATCGCTGCAGCGAGGTGTGGGGAGGCGGGTGGCCCATAGCGGTAGGGGGCGATTTCGTCGTCGGTTTGGTCTGAGCCGGACGCTCGTCGCAGTAGGGCGTGGTCGGTCTCGCCTCCTTCGTCGAGGCCGGTCACTGCCGGCTTGAAGACGTGAACGCGCTTGCCTTCGCCCGCAAGCGTGTGGGCGATCGTCGCGGCTACTACGGTCTTGCCGACCTCGGTGCCGGTGCCGGTGACGAAGATCCCCGTTGCCGCCATCGGCTCGCTAGGCGGCTAGGGCGGGGGCAGGGAGGAGGCCGAGTTCGTGCGCGGCCGCTCCGATGATCTGCGCCGCTCCGACCAGCTCCTCCGCCCGGTGCGTCGCCATCGCCGTCAGGCGCAGGCGGGAGGAGCCCTCGGGCACCGTCGGCGGTCGGATTCCCTGGGCGAAGACGCCCCGTTGCAGCGCCCGCTCGCAGAGCGCCATCGCCGCCTCGGCCTCGCCAACCGCGACGGGGACAATCTGGGTCGCGGAGCGGCCGGCGTCTAGCCCCGCCGCCGCCAGGGCCGTGCGCAGGATCGCCGCGTTGGCCTGCAGCCGCTCGACCAGCTCCGGCTCGGCTTCGAGGAGGTCGAGCGCCGCCAGCGCCGCGCCCGCGGCCGGCGGCGCCGGCGCCGTCGAGAAGACGAAGGGGCGCGCCGCGTTGACGAGAAACTCAACGACTTCGGCGCTGGTGCAGACGTAGGCGCCGTAGGAGCCGAGCGCCTTGCCGAGGGTCCCGACCACCACGTCGACTTCGCCGCTGAGCCCCGCCGCCGCCACCGAGCCGCGGCCGCCTGGCCCGAGCGCGCCGGTGGCGTGGGCCTCGTCGACCAGCAGCCGCGCACCGTGTCGCCGCGCCAGCTCCAGCAGCTCCACCAGCGGCGCCACGTCGCCGTCCATCGAGAAGACGCCGTCGGTGACGATCAGCGCCGGCCGACCGCGCACGTGGTAGAGCGCCCAGGCGAGGTGTTCGAGGTCGCAGTGGCGGTAGACGAAGGTCTCGGCCCGCGAGAGCCGGCAGCCGTCGACGATGCTGGCGTGGTTGAGCTCGTCGGAGAAGACGACCTCGCCGCGACCGGCGAGAGCGGCGATCGCGCCGGTGTTGGCGAGGTAGCCGGAGCCGAACAGCAGCGCCGACTCATACCCCTTGAAGGTGGCGAGTCGCTCCTCCAGCGCCCGGTGCGGTTCCATGTTGCCCGAGATCAGCCGCGAGGCGCCCGAGCCGGCGCCCCAGCGCAGCGCCGCCGCCGCCGCCGCCTCGCGCACCTCGGCGCGGTCGGCGAGCCCGAGGTAGTTGTTCGAGCAGAGGAGGAGGACGGGTCGGCCGTCGAGGGTGACGCTGGCCCCTTGGGGACCGTCGATCAGGCGCAGTCGCCGGTGCAGGCCCCGCTCGCGGAGCTCCTCGAGCCGCTCCGCTACGTCGGTCACGCCGCCCGTGGGTAGGAAGGCGGCTTCTTCGCCTTCTTGACGACCCGCAGCTGGGTGGAGGGATCCCAGAGGTTCGCCTCCTCCTGGCTGTCGATGAGCTCGTCCATCGGCGTCGCCGGCGTCTCGCCCTCGAGCCAGCCGGAGCGGTTGTCGGGGCGGGGGTTGGCGCCGTTGTCGGGCTGGCGCGCGACGTTGAGGCCGAGTTCTTCGAACATCGCCCGGTCATCGGCCGGCTCGGCGCCGAGCGTGGTGAGGAAGTTGCCCATCATCACCCCGTTGAGGCCGGCCTTGACGGCAAGGCTGTGCAGCTCGCCGAGGTTCTCGACCCGGCCGCCGCAGAGGCGGAAGAGGGCGCCGGGGATGATCAGGCGGAAGATCGCGATCCACTTGACGACCTCCCAGGGGTCCATCGTCGTGCGATCGCCGAACTTCGTCCCCTGCTTCGGGATCAGCAGGTTGATCGGAACCGAGGTGGGGTTGATCTCGGAGAGCTCGAAGGCCATCTCCACCCGCTGCTCCTCGCTCTCGCCGAGGTTGAGGATGCCGCCGACGCAGGTCTCCAGCCCAGCCTCCTTGACCGCCTGGATCGTCCGCAACCGTCCCTCGTAGCGGACCGTGGTCGAGACCTCCGGGTAGTAGGAGCGGGCCGACTCGACGTTGTGGTGGACCCGCTGCACGCCCGCTTCCCTCAGCGCTTTCGCCCGCTCGACCGACATATGGCCGATCGAGGCGCAGCGCTTGAGGTTGGTCTGCTCGGCGACGAGGCGGGCGCCGTCGAGGATCTTCTGGAAGTCCCGTTTCGAGAGCCCTTGGCCCTGCGTGACCATGCAGAAGCGGTGGGCGCCGGCCGCCTCGGCTGCCTTTGCGTGCTCGAGGATCTGCTCCGGCTCCATCATCGCGTGCATCGGCGTGTTGGCCTCGGCGTAGCGGGACTGGGCGCAGAAGCCGCAGTCCTCGGCGCAGCCGCCCGACTTGGCGTTGACCAGCGAGCACATGTCGGTCGAGTCGCCGAAGTTCTCCCGGCGGACTTCCCAGGCGCGCTCGACGAGGGCGCCGATCTCGTCGTGGTCGGTGAGGCGGCCGTAGGCGAGGGCCTCCTCGGGGGGGATCAAGGGGGGCATCAGGGCGCAGCCTAAGAAGCGTTCCGGACGCCAGTGCTCCGGTCATTTGCACCGCATAGCGACACAAATGACCGGAGCACCCCGGTCGGACTAGCATCGGAGTCGATGGAGCGGGTAGTGACGCGACGGCGGCAAGTGGCGCTGGGGACGCTGTCCTGCCTCGCGCTCACGGCCTTTGCCCTCGGCGTGGCGCTGGGAAACGACCCGTCCTCCGAGGCCGACGCCAACGTCGCCGGCACCCTCTCGCTGAAGCAGCTGGCGGGGGAGCGGATCGTCGTCGGGCTCGGCGGCACCTCGATCTCACCCGGCCTGCGGGCGGCGATCCACCGCGGCGAGGTGGCCGGCATCGTCCTCTTCGCCGACAACTTTCCCAGCCGCGCCGCCGGCAAGCGACTGATTACCCGCCTGCAGGGGATCCCACGGCCGCCGAAGCTGCGGTCCCCGCTGCTGATCATGATCGACCAGGAGGGCGGCGAGGTGAAGCGGGTGAGGGGGGCCCCGACCGCGTCGGCCCGGGAAATGGGCGCCCGCGGCGCCGGCTTCAGCACCCTTCAGGGGCGCCGCACCGCCGCCAACCTGCGGGACCTCGGCGTCAACGTCAACCTCGCCCCGGTCCTCGACGTCGAACGGCCGGGCGGGGTGATCGCCGCCACCGAACGCAGCTTCGGCTCGACCGCGGCGCGCGTCATCATCACCGCGATCCCCTTCGCCGAAGCGCTTCAGGAAGGCGGCGTCGCCGCCACCGGCAAGCACTTCCCCGGCTTCGGCGCGGCGCGCGAAAACACCGACTTCTCGGTCGAACGGATCGAACTCTCGAAACGGGAGCTGCGCGCGGTCGACGAGAAGCCCTACGCGGCCTTCTCGGATGTCGGTGGCAAGCTGGTGATGCTGAGCACCGCGGTCTACCCCGCCTTCTCCGAGCAGCCGGCCGCCTTCACCCGCGCGATCGCCACCGGCGAGCTGCGCGACCGGCTCGGCTTCGAAGGAGTCTCGATCACCGACTCGTTGGAAACGCCGGCGGTCGAACACTTCGGTAGCGCCGGTAAGGCCGCGGTCACCGGGGCCCGCGCCGGCGCCGACCTGCTGCTGTTCTCCCGCCTCGGCCCGGCGCAGGCCGCTTGGCGGGCGCTGCTGGCGAAGCTGCGCTCCGGCGCCCTGAGCCGGAGCCAATTCGAGTCCTCGGTCGAACGCGTCCTCGACCTGCGCACCGGGCTGCCGCGCTAGCTCGGGTCCCGCGCTTCCTCCTGCAGCGCAGCCGGATCGAAGAGGCGGACCTTGTCGCGGCCCGCGTCCTTGGCCGCGTACATCGCCGTGTCGGCCTCGGAGACGACGGTGGTGAGGCTGGTGCGCGGGTCCTCGCCGAACATCGCGATGCCGACGCTGGCGGTGACCGGCTCCGGCTCGCCGTCGACCTGGTGCTCGCGCAGCTTGCGGGCGATCGCCTCGGCGGCGAGGACCGCCTCCTCGCGCCTGCAGCGCGAGAGGATCACGGCGAACTCGTCGCCGCCGAGCCGGGCGAGCACGTCGCTCTCGCGGATCCGCCCCCGCAGCACCGCCGCCACCTCTTTGATCACCCGGTCTCCCGCCGGATGGCCGCGCGAGTCGTTGACCCGCTTGAAGTCGTCGAGGTCGAGCATCAGCAGGGCGCCGGTCGAACGCTCGCGGCGGCTGCGCGCCATCGCCGCCGCCAGCTCCTCCTCGAAGCGCCGCCTGTTGCTGAGGCCCGTGAGCGAGTCCTCGCCCGCCTGGCGCTCGAGCTCCTGCATCTGCTCGCGGCGGCTCCAGCCGACGATCAGCGAGGCAAGCAGCGCGGCGAGCGCGATCCCCATCACCCCGATGGCCGACGGCAGGCTGATGCTCGGCCCGCCGGGATCGTCGACCGCCAGCAGCCAGGTGCGGTCGGCGATGTGGATCGGCATCCTGGCACCGTCCTCCAGCCCCCCGGCTGGCCCGAAGGCAATCTGGCGATCGGCCCGCAACTGCACTTCGACGTCGGCGGGCAGGACGGCAAGCGCGGCCGCGGCGACGTCCTGCACCCGGAAGCTGCCGGCGATGAAGCCGGTCAGGGCTCGCCTGCGCTCGGCGGTCGTCGCCACCGGGGCACGGTCGCGGTAGACGGGCCGGAAGATGTTGATCCCGGTTCCGCCGATCAGCAGCCGAACCAGCGGCGTCGCCACCGCCTTGCCGGTATCGCGGGCGCGGCGGAGGAAGCGGGCCCGCAACGGGTCCGATCCGAGGTCGAAGCCGCGGACTGGCTGGGGCTGTCCCGTTTCGCTGGTCCCGAAGGTGACCGGGAAGTAGACGGGACGCGCTGCCGCTCTCTGCAGGACCCGTCCGAAGCGGCGTTCGCGTATTTCCACCCCGACAGCCCGTTCGTACTGGGCGCGCCTAGTCGCCGGCACCCGGGGGACGTAAGCGGCGCCGTCGAGGGCGCCGTCGCCGAGCAGGGAGCGGCCGATCACATGGAACTCGTGCCGGTTCAGCGTCTTCTGCGTCTGGGCGAACGCCGCAACGGTGGACAGCTTCCCTATCGATAGAGCAGCCGTGCTTTCCACCTGGTGGGCCGCCCGCATCGCCTCGTCGCGCTGAACACTGCGGAAGTCGTTCTGGTCGTTTTCGTAGACGAGCGCGGCCGCGACGACGGAGCCGACCGCGATCAGGACGACCGCGGCGATGGCGATCCAGAAGCGGATTCTCATCCCGGGACCGCCGCCAGGGACTCCCAGAGGTAGAGCGAGGCGAGGCTGCGATAGGGGCGCCACGGCTCGCCGATCTCCAGCACCCGCGTCGGCGGCGGTATCTCCCGCAGCCCGTACTCGACCTGGACCGCTTTGCGGATCCCGAGATCGCCGCCGGAGAGCACGTCGGGCCGTTCGAGGTGGAAGAGCAGGAACATCTCCGCGGTCCAGCGGCCGAGGCCGCGGACGGCGACGATCTCCTCGATCACCTCCTCGTCGCCGAGCTGATCCAGCCGCTCCAGCTCCAGTTCGCCGCCGAGGACGTGGGAGGCGAGGTCGCGGACGTATTCGATCTTGCGACCGGAGAGGCCGGCGGCGCGCAGGTCCTGCTCGCGCGCTGTCAGCAGCTGCTCGGGTGAGGGAGTGGTGCCGCCGAAGAGGTCGAGCACGCGCAGGTAGATCGTCCGTGCCGCCTTGGTCGAGAGCTGCTGGCCGACGATCGCCCGCAGCAGGGCGCCGTAGGCGTCGGCCGGGCGTTCCTCTTTGCGGCGCTGCAGGCGGGTGGAGAGGTCGATCTTCCCGACACGCTCGATCAGCGCGGCCATCGTCGGGTCGGCGGCGGCGAGGTGTTTGCGCGCTTTCGCGCTCACCTGCCCGTCCACTGGGGGCGGCGTTTCTCGGCGAAGGCGCGGATGCCCTCGCGGAAGTCGACCGAGGAGAAGCAGGACTCGCGCAGGGCAACCAGGCCGGCCTCCTGCTGCTCGGTCAGTTCCGGCGAGGAGTTGAGGAGGTCGATCGCGTGTTTGTTGCCGCGCATCGAGAGCGGCGCGTTCTCGGCGATCGCCGCCGCCAGCGCTACCGACTCGCGCTCCAGCTCCTCCGCGGCGACGACTTCGTTGACCAGGCCGATCTCTTCGGCCCGCGCCGCGTCGAGGTTGCGGCCGGTGAGGAAGAGCTCCTTGGTGCGGGGGAGACCGATCGTGTCGATGAACTTGCGCAGGCCGGTGTGGCCGTAGATCAGGCCGAGTTTCGCCGGCGGCATGCCCAGCTTGGCTCCGGCGACGCAGAGGCGCAGGTCGCAGGTGATCGCCAGCTCGAGGCCGCCGCCGAGGCAGTGGCCGTTGATCGCCGCGACGATCGGCCACGGATGCTGCGCGAGCGCCTCCATCGCCGCGTGGAAGGGGTGGGCGACGAGCGCCTCGGCGTCGCGCTCGAAGGTCTCCTCGGCGATGCCGGCGATGTCGTAGCCGGCGGAGAAGACCGGCGGCGCGCCGGTGATGATCAGGCAGCGGTTCTCGATCCCGCGGTCGAGCTGCGGGACGACCTCGGCGATCGCGTCGAGGATCTCGTGGTCGAGGGCGTTGCGCCGCTCGGGGTTGGAGATCGTCAGTCGCGCCACGGCCTCGGCCGGCCGGTCGAGGAGGAGCTTGCCGCCCGCGAGCCGCTCGTCCACTGCCTACTCCAGCACTACGAGGACGTCCCCTTCGCTCACGGACTGACCCTCCTCGCAGCGGATCTCCTTCACGACCCCGTCGTCTTCGGCCTCAACCGGGATCTCCATCTTCATCGACTCGAGAATGACGACGGTGTCGCCGTCGGAGACCTCGTCCCCGACCGCCACCTCGATTTTCCAGACGTTGCCGGTGATGTGCGCCTCGATGTCTGCCATGGCCGGGGACAATAACCCGACGATGGGATCGCAGACCTCGGCGGGGGGAAATGGTGAGCTGGCGGCGATCGTCGCCGCCCATGACGAGGCCGACCGGATCGGGGAGACGGTGCGGGCGCTGCGCGCGGCTCTGCCGGCGGCGCGGGTATGGGTCGCCGACGACGCCTCCACAGACGGCACCGCCGAGGCGGCGATGATCGCGGGCGCCGAGGTGGTGCGCCGCGGCAAGCCGCACGGCAAGGGCGGCAACGTCACTGCCGCCGCCACGGCGGCGCTGAGCGTGGAGCCGGCGCCGCGGACCGTGCTGCTCTGCGACGGCGATCTCGGCGCCTCGGCGGCGCGGCTGGCGCCGCTGGTCGAGGCGGTGGAGCGGGGCGAGTGCGACCTCGCGGTCGCCTCCTTCAGCCGCCGCGTCGGCGGCGGCTTCGGCCTTGCGCTCGGGTTCGCCCGCTGGGCGGTCCGCCGCCTCTGCGGCCTCGAGGTCGAGGCGCCGATCTCCGGCCAGCGGGCGATGCGGGTCGAGGTCCTGCGCGCGGCGCTTCCCTTCGCCCGCGGCTACGGGATGGAGATCGGGATGACCGTCGACGCCGCCCGTGCCGGCTTTCGCCTGCGCGAATACGAGCTCGACCTCGAGCACCGCGCCACCGGCCGGGACCTCAGGGGCTTCCTCCACCGCGCCGGCCAGCTGCGCGACTTCCTGCGGGTCTTCCTGTCCCGTCTGGTGCGGCGTCGATCGTGGTCGCGTTAGCCTGAGTCGATGCGCGGATGGGGGAAGAGGGGGGCGCTGCTCGCGGCCTTGACGGCGATTTGGCTCCTGGTCGCCGCGGCCGCCGGGGCCGCCGAACTGGTCGAGCGGGGGGACCTCTTCATCAAGTTCGACGGCGGCATCGCGCCGCTGGCGCTGCCCCGGGAAGAAAACGCGCCGATCTCCGTCCGCGTCGCCGGCACGATCAGGACGCTTTCGGGGGCGCGGCCGCCGGCGCTGCGCTTCATCGCGATCGCGATCAACCGCGGCGGCACGATCGACACCCGCGGCCTGCCGCGCTGCCGGCGCTCCCAGATCGAATCCGTGAGCTCACGGCAGGCGCTGGCGGTGTGCGGGCCGGCGCTGGTCGGGGAAGGGCGCTACGTCGGCGCCGTCTCGCTGCCGGAACAAAACGCGTTCCCGCTGCAGGGGAGGGTGCTCGCCTTCAACGCGATCGCCGACGGGCAGCGGGAGATCCTCGCCCACGTCTACGGGGAGCACCCGGTGCCGAACAGTCGCCTCATCGTCTTCCACATCCGCCATGGGCACGGCACCTTCGGGACGATCCTCACCGCCGACCTCCCGGTTCGCTTGAACAAGTACGGCTACCTGAAGAAGATCAGCCTCGAGCTGCGGCGCCGCTTCATGTACCGCGGTCGCGAGCACAGCTACCTGACCGCCGCCTGCGCCGCCCCGGCGGGCTTGAACATCGCCGCCTTCCCCTTCGTCCGGGTCTCGATGACCTTCTCCGACAGCCGCAAGCTGGCCTCCACCCTGACCCGCACCTGCAGGGTCCGGAGCAGCCGTTGATCCTCGCGATCGACCAGGGGACGACGGGCACGACCTGCCTCGTCTTCGACGGCGGGGGGGCGATCGCCGGGCGCGCCTACTCGGAGTTCGAGCAGTTCTTCCCGCAGCCGGGATGGGTCGAGCACGACGCCGCTGAAATCTGGGAGGTGACGCGGCGCGTCGCCCGCGAGGCGCTCGCCGACGCGGGCATCGACGGTGCCGAGCTGGATGCGATCGGGATCACCAACCAGCGCGAGACCGTCGTCGCCTGGGACCCGCGGACCGGGGAGCCGGTCCACCGGGCGCTGGTCTGGCAGGACCGCCGCACCGCCGCCCGCTGCGAGGAGCTGAAGGCGGCGGGACACGAGCGGCTGGTGCGGGGGCGGACGGGGCTGACGATCGACCCCTATTTCTCCGGCACCAAGATCGAGTGGCTGCTGCGCAATGCCGAGGGGGCGGGAGAGGCGGTCTTCGGGACGATCGACTCCTGGCTCCTCTTCAAGCTCACCGGCCGCCACGTCACCGACTACACGAACGCCTCCCGGACGCTGCTGTTCGACATCCGCAGGCTCGACTGGGACCCGGAGCTGTGCGAGCTGCTCGGGGTCGACCCAGCGCGGCTGCCGCAGCCCTGTCCCTCGGCCCACGTCTTCGGGACCACCACCGAGTTCGGCGGCGAAGTGCCGGTGGCGGGGGTGGCCGGCGACCAGCAGGCCGCCCTCTTCGGCCAGGCCTGCCACCGCCCGGGGATGGCGAAGAACACCTACGGCACCGGCAGCTTCGTCCTTCTCAACAGCGGCCCCGAGCCGCCGCCGGCCCCGGAGGGGCTGCTGGCGACGGTGGCCTGGGGGCTCGGCGAGGAGGTCACCTACGCGCTCGAGGCCTCGATCTTCGTCACCGGCGCCGCCGTGCAGTGGCTGCGCGATGGGCTCGGGATCATCGCCGAGGCGAGCGAGACGGCGGCGCTGGCCGCCTCGCTCGACTCCAACGACGGCGTCTACTTCGTACCCGCCCTGACCGGGCTCGGCTCGCCGCACTGGGACCCCTACGCGCGGGGGACGATCGTCGGCCTCACCCGCGGCAGCGGCCGCGCCCACCTGGCGCGGGCGGCGCTGGAGGCGATCGCCTACCAGACCGTCGACGCGGTCCGCGCCCAGGAGGACGCCGCCGGCGAGCGACTGGAGCTGCTGCGGGCCGACGGCGGCGCCACCGCCAATCGCTGGCTGATGCAGTTCCAGGCCGACGTTCTGGGCGCGCCCGTCTCCGTCCCGGAGATCGCCGAGACGACCGCGCTCGGCGCCGCCTACCTGGCCGGGGTGGCGACCGGCGCCTGGTCGGTCGAGGAGCTGGGGGAGATGTGGCGCGAGACTGAGCGCTACGAGCCGCGGATGGAGGAGGGCCGGCGGGAGGAGCTGCTGGCCGATTGGCGGCGGGCGCTGGAGCGCTCGCGCGGCTGGGAGCGACTGGCGGAACCCCCGCGCACGCCTGGCGGCGGCGGACACGGCGCGGTGCGGCGTCCTCAGTCGGCCAAATAGCGCTGCTATTCGGCCTCCCAGCGTCCTTGCCCCGCTTGGTCCGGCGCTCGCCAGCCGCACACGCGGGTTCCGCCAGTCGCTCCTGGGCGTAACCAGCGCGCCCACCGCGGGGTAGGCAGGAGAGGCGATGGCGGAGATGAAGCCACAGGTCTACAAGGACCCGCGCCCGGCGGAGTACTTCGAGCAGTTCCACCAGGCGGCGCGCAAGGGCGTCGGCTGGACCTACACCCTCGCCCGCATCGTCCTCACGATCCCGACGATCCTGATCTACCGGTTGCGGGCGATCGGCGTCGAGAACGTCCCCGAGCAGGGGCCGCTGGTCCTCGCCCCCAACCACTTCAGCCAGATGGACCACTTCTTCGTCGGCGTCTACCTGAAGCGGAAGATCCGCTTCATGGCGAAATCGCAGCTGTTCGGCCCGCCGGTCCTCACCTACATCTACAAGCACGGCGGCGTCTTTCCGGTCCGTCGCGGCCACCACGACGAGGAAGCGATCGAGACGGCGCGGATCCTGGTCGACCAGGGGGAGATGCTGCTCGTCTACGCCGAGGGCGGTCGCTCGCGCTCGGGGAAGCTGGGGGAGCCGAAACCGGGGATCGGCCGCATCGCCCTCGAAACCGGGGCGCCGATCGTCCCCGTCGCCGTCCACGGCTCCGAGCGGGTGCGCGGCTGGAAACGACTGCTGTTCCCCAAGGTCACGGTCCAGTTCGGCGAGCCGCTCAGCTTCCCGGTCGAGGCGGCGCCGAGCCGCGAGCGCCAGCTGGAGGTCGCGACCGAGGTCTTCGGCCACGTGCGGGGAATGCATGAGAGGTTGAGCGAGGGTTAGCGGGCTATTCCGCTTGCTTCTCGACCAGTTCCTGGAGGGTGGTCCAGGGCGAAAGCTGTTTCGATGACAGACCAAGGTCGATCGTCTGTTCATCGATGAGGAGCCGGAACCAGAACAAGAAGGTGAAGTCCTGCATCCCCCCATGAGAATATGGCGACTCAAGGATGTACTGGACAGGCGTTTCCAGCCGATTCGCGATCACGATTCGACTAGGTACATGAGGCTCGAAGAATCTCAGCTTTCGCGTGCAGTAATCCTCGAGGTCGATGTACTCAGACGGATCGAACATGGGTTTCGTCAGCGAGGGGAGTCCTCCCTTCGTAGGGCTCCACGCCACTGGGGCCGTTGACCGCGACGGATCGATAACGACGCCGACGTCGGGTTTACGCCTGGGTGATTTTTCGATGCGTTCATCGAGGATCGCCAACGCATCGTCATCGGGACGAGCGGGTCCGGTCCCGCGACCGGGCCCTCGGCCACTAACCACTGGCTTCTGTTTGGGATGTTTGACCTTGCCGAACATTCTTAGGTCTTGAACTGTACGCCTGCAATCTCGTCCCCCTCGATATACGCCCCCTGAGGAAAGACGATTCGCTGCCCTTCCTCATCGTAGCCATAGGCTTTCTCGAGGAAAATCCGGGGATGTCGCGGTGAGAAATCGACGCGGGAAAGTTCGGCGAACTGACCTTCCAGGGTTCGCCCGTCCTTGAGGGTAACGACCAGAACGACGCTGCCCCGATCCCTCACCTTTGACCACGTCCAGTCCCATAGCGTTGGGGGCTCAAAGACACCCAGCGCCTCAAGGACTCGGTAGATCCATCCTTTCCGGCGCTCTTGAGCTCTACGAATCCCCAGCCCGATCAATCGACCAACCACATAGGGCAAGCCGAGAAACGCGCAAGCCATTGCCCAGGCAGCCAACTCGTGCTTTCCGAGCCTCCCATCCACCTGCCAGGACAGAAGCCACCGCGCCAACGGCCACCACATCACGGCGAACCAGACGGCACTCAGGACGAAGGCTTGCGCAAGGACATAGAGGTCCTTTTCGGGAGCCGTATAGCTGCTTTGTCGTTGGAGGCCCGTCAGGAGACCATAGCCTGGGGCAATGGCAGCGGCGAAAATCGCGAGAGCTTCAAAAGTACTGGCATTGGGTACTTGACGGGTGTTTGGTGGCGTGAGCCTATTTAAGGCTTGGCCAGCTTGTGTTTCTCCCCCTGTCTACTCGTAACGGCGCTCGATCCGGGCGTAGAAGTCCGGATCGTGACCCGGCGTGATCACCGCGTCGGGGAACTGGCGGCGGAAGAGGCGCAGCTCCTGCAGCGAGCGGCGCAGGTTGTGGGCGTCCTGGGGGCGCGGCTGGCCCGGTTCGGAGCCGTCGAGCTGGGCCAGCATGTAGACGCAGTCGCCGCCGATCACGAAGTCGCGCTGGGCGAGGCGGGCGATCACCGAGATGTGGCCGGCGCTGTGGCCGGGGGTGTAGGCGAGGCGGACCGAGCCGTCGCCGAAGAGGTCGAAGGTGCGGCCGAAGCCAGCGTAGGAGTTGACGTTGGCACGGTCGAAATCGACCGTGCGGTAGTCGAAGGCGTAGTCGAAGTGGGCGCGGCGGTAGCCGTTCAGCAGCGGGTTGGGGCCGCTGGCGGCGGCGCGCCACTCTGTCTCGCTGACGACGAAGGTGGAGTTGGGGAACTCGGAGATCGCCGAGGTGTGGTCGAGGTGCAGATGGGTCATCACCACGACCGGTACCTCGCCGGGGTCGAGGCCGCGCTCGCGCAGCTGCGCGGGAACGTCTTCCCCAGGTTTCAGGACGAGGCCGCCAAAGCGGGCGAGCGAGCCGAAGTTCTCCTTCGGGTCGGTCGCGACGGAGGGGTGCAGGCCGGTGTCGACGAGGATCGCCCCGGCGCTGGGGTGGCGGATCAGGAAGGCGGGCACCGGGACGGAGATCGCCCCCTTGCCGGTGAGGAGTGCGCGCGCCAGCTTCGCGGCCAGCAGGCGGCCGCCGGGGCTGACCATCATCGCCTTCGGCCACTTGACGTGGCCGGCGACCAGCGGTTCGACCGCGACGGCGGCGCCACGGCTGCCGCCGGCGAGCGGCTTGTGCAGCGGGTGCGGTTCGACGTGAACGCTCATCGCGCAGAGGAATTTACGCGGCTACAGTCGCCTATAGGCTTGCCCGTCGATGGCTGAAAGCGACCGTTCGCAGGTCTTCAGGGACGGCCTCCTCGAGGGGCAGGTCTGCGCCGTATCCGGCGCCGGCAGCGGCCTCGGGCGGGAGACGGCGCTGGAGCTGGCGCGGCTCGGCGCGACCGTCATCGCCTGCGGCCGCCGCGAGGAGCCGCTGGCCGAGACGGCGGCGCTCGCCGCATCCCTGCCGGGCTCCTTCGAGTTCGAGACCCTCGACATCCGCGAGGAGGAGCCGGTCGAGGGCTTCTTCGACGGCCTGCTGAAGCGCCACGGGCGCCTCGACGTGCTCGTCAACAACGCCGGCGGCCAGTTCCTCAGCCCGGCCGAGGCGATCTCGCCGAAGGGCTTCCGCACCGTGATCGACCTCAACGTCAACGGCACCTGGCTGATGACCCACTCCGCCGCGACCAAGGCCTACATCCCGCAGGGTGGGGGCAAGGTCCTCAGCGTCACCCTCTCGCCCCACAACGGGATGCCGGGGATGGTCCACTCCGGCGCCGCCCGCGCCGCGGTCGAGAACATGATGCGGACGCTCGCGGTCGAGTGGGCGCGATTCGGGATCAAGACCTGCGCCCTCGCCGCCGGCCAGTTCGCGACCGAGACGCTGCTGACCAAGTATCCGCAGGTGGTCGTCGACAACCTCGAGCGCTCGATCCCGATCGGCCGCGCCGGCCGGCCCGAGGAGATGGCCTGGCTCGTCGCCTACCTCGCCTCCCCCGCCGGCGACTTCTTCTCCGGGACGACGATCACGATCGACGGCGCCCGCGACAACTGGGCCGGCCCCTGGCCCCCCGAGGCGATCGCCACCGAGTCGGGCGACCCCGTGGCAGAGGAACGCAGGCCGCGCCTCAACTAGCTCATCGAGTCTGCGAAAACCCGTGTATACCGCGGGTTTTCGCAGACTCGCGAAAACGCAGCTCAGCGTGGTTCGAGGACGACGATTGGGATCTTGCGGCCGGCGCGGGCTTTGTAGTCCTCGTAGGGGCGGTACATGCGCACCGCCTTCGCCCAGAGCCGCTGCCGCTCCTCGGGGTCGGTGACGACGCGGGCGTGGACCTGGCGCCGCTCGGAGCCGATCTGCACCGTCGTGTCCGGATTCGCCTTCAGGTTGTGGAACCAGGCCGGGTGCTTCGAGTAGCCGCCCTTGGAGGCGATCACGACGACGTTCTCGCCGTCCTCGACGTACTGCAGCGGCGAGGTGCGGTGGATGCCGCTCTTGGCGCCGACGTGGTCGAGCAGCAGGAAGCGGTTCGGCAGCCTGGGAACGGTGTGGCCGAGGCGCCCACCCGTCCTCCGGTAGAGGAACGTGTGGGCGCCCATGACGCGGCGGGTGAGCGGCCAGATGCGGTCCGCCAGGTCGAGGTAGCGCGGCGTTCGCCGCGCCCCGTTCTCCTCGCTCAGGTGTACATCCCCCCGAACATGCCGCCCGTGACGTTCAGGACCTGGCCGTGCATGTAGTTCGCCAGCGGCGAGGAGAGGAACAGGACCGGGCCGGAGGCCTCCTGCGGGGTGGCCGGGCGGCCGAGCGGGATGATCGCCGAGGCCATCGCCCGCATCTGCTCGGGGATGCCGAGCTCGATCTTCTCGCCGCTCGGGGCGGTCATCTCTTCGCCGGCCTCTTTGGCGGCGGTGAGGCGGGTTTCGACGAAGCCGAAGGCGACCGCGTTGACGTTGATCTTGAACTGGCCCCACTCCTTGGCCAGCGTTTTGGTCAGGCCGACGACGCCCATCTTCGCGGCCGAGTAGTTGACCTGGCCGGCGTTGCCCATCATCCCCGAGGTCGAGGAGACGTTGACGATCTTGCGGAAGACCTCTTTGCCTTCATTGCGCTCGGCCTTGGCCGCCTCGCGCCAGGTCGGGGCGAGCGCCCGGGCGACGCGGAAGGGGACGATCGTGTGGATGTCCAGCATCGCCTGGAACTGCTCGTCGGTCATCTTGTGGGCGACGCCGTCCCAGGTGTAGCCGGCGTTGTTGACGACGATGTCGACGGCGCCGAAGGCGTCGTTGGCGGCCTTGACCAGCTCGTCGGCGGCGCCCTCCTTGGTCAGGTCGCCGGCGTGGACGGCGGTCTCGCCGTCGATCTCACCCGCGGCCTGCTCGGCGACGTCGGCGTCGAGGTCGTTGATCAGCACCTTCGCGCCCTCGCTGACGAACAGCTCCGCGGTCGCGCGCCCAATCCCCCGGGCCGACCCGGTGACGATCGCCGCTTTCCCATCCAGAAGTCCCATCAGTCCGCTTCTCCTTTGAGTCGTGAAAAGTCGGCGCGGAGGCTACCGGGATCGCAACTGCCCTGGTTGACCGGCCAGTCGGTTAGTTGAGCCGGGTGCCGCCATCCTCGGTCAGCGTCCAGTGCGGGTTGTGGGCGATCTCCCAGGGATGGCCGTCGGGATCGACGAAGACGCCGCTGTAGCCGCCCCAGAAGGTCTCGGCTGGCTCGCGCCCGATCTTCGCCCCGGCGGCGCGCGCCTCCTCGATCACCGCGTCCACCTCGGCCGGCGAGCCGAGGTTGAGCGCCAGCGTCGTGCCGCCCCAGCCGCCGCCGTCCTCGACGCGGCTGTCCTCGGCCAGCTTCGCCCGGTCCCAGAGCGCGACGATCATCTCGCCGGCTTGGAAGAAGACGACGTCGTCTCCGGGCTCGGCGCCGGTAGTCCAGCCGAGCGCTTCGTAGAACCGGCGCGCGCGGGCGAGGTCGGTGACGCCGAGGGTGATCAGGCTTACCCGCTGCTTCATCGCGTCCGAGTATCCCAGGGAGAATCAACGTCATGGGCGACCTCGGCGGCATCTTCGTGCTGGCGCTCGCAGCGATGCTCAACCCGACCCTGCTGGCGGCGGTGACGGTGATGATGCTGCTGCCGGAGACGAAGAAGCTGATGCTCGGCTACCTGCTCGGCGCCTACCTGACCAGCATCTCGCTGGGGATGGCGATCGTCTTCTCCCTGCACGGCAGCGGCGCGGTCGGCACCGCGCGCAACTCGCTGACGCCGGCTGAGGACCTGGTTCTCGGTGCGATTCTGCTGGCGGTGGGGGTGGTCCTGCGGACCGGGCGCATGGACCGGATGCGGGAGCGCCGGCAAAGGAAGCGGGAGGGGAAGCCGAAGAAGGAACCATGGCCGCAGCGGATGCTGGGGCGCGGCTCGGCCCGCGTCACCTTCGCCGTCGGGGCGCTGCTGACGCTCCCCGGCGCCTCCTATCTGGTCGCCCTCGACCGGATCGCGCACCTCGATGCGCCGGTGCCGGCGACGGCCGCGCTGGTGATCGCTTTCTGCCTGATCCAGATGCTGCTGCTGGAGCTCCCCCTGATCGGCTACACCGTGGCGCCGGAATGGACGCAGAGCGCCGTGACCCGGTTCCGCGAGTGGATCGCGCGCAGCGGCGTCCGGGTGGCCGGGAACGTCGCGATCGTGCTCGGCGCCCTCCTGCTCCTACGCGGAGCGATCGAGCTGCTGATCTGAGGCGCGGGGCTCGAGCTTGCCGACGCTCTCGAGGTAGCCGTCCAGCGCTTTCGCCTTTTCGCTGTCCTCGTAGACCTCGTAGGCCCGCATCTTTCCCCAAGCCAGGTGCCCCCAGATCACGTAGCGGTTTTCGTAGACCCGCTTGCCGCCGGGGGCGTCGAGCGTGGTGGTGCCCCGGACGCAGACGGTCTGACGCCAGGGCCATCCCTGTGCCACGACCTCGTCGGGCCGGATCTGAATGCCGACGTCGGCGAAGCGCTCCAGCCACCGCCGCAGGCTCTCCTTGCCCTGGATTTCGCCCGACCAGGAGTTGTCGCCGGGGAATTTGAAGCGGACGTCTTCCGCGTACATCCGCACCGTGGGCGCCGGATCCCCTTCGTTCAGCTTCCGCATGTTGTGGGCGATTAGCTTCCCGGCCAGCCATGAGAGCATCGGTGCCTCCTCGCGTCGATGGGGACCTCAACGTAGCGGGAATCCGCCTGCGCAGAGCCGGTCACCGGATGTTTCCGCAGACTTCTGTGGGGAATGTCCGGATGACACCTTGTCCAGTAATCGGCAGAATCGGAGTCGATGACTGTTTTGGTTGCCTATTCCTCCAAGCGCGGCTCCACCGCGGAGATCGCCGAGACCGTGGCCGCGACGCTGCGCCGGGCCGGACTCGACGTCGATCTGGAGTTGGCCGAGGAAGTGAAGAGCCTCGAGCCCTTTGACGCCGTCGTCCTCGGCAGCGCCGTCTACATGAAGCGCTGGCGCGGCGACGCGCGGCATTTCCTCAAGCGGCACCGCAGGGCGCTGCGGCAGCTTCCCTTTTGGGTCTTCAGCTCGGGCCCCGTCGGCGATCCCACCAACGACAACCCGGAGTGGATGGAGCCGCCGAAGCTGGCCGCCAAGGTCGAGGAGCTGGGCGGAAGGGGGCACGTCGTCTTCGGCGGCTGCCTGCCTGCCGAACCGAAGGGCTTCATGGAGAGGGCGATGGTGGAGGGGACGCCGAAAGAGCACCGCGACCGCCGCGACTGGGCCGAGATCCGGGCGTGGGCGGGCGAGGTGGCCGCCGAACTGGTGGCCGTCCCCTCCCCCTAGTTCGAGGCGCGGTTCTCTGCCAGCGCGGCGAGGTCGCGCGGGCGCAGGAGCGCAGTCAGGGTCGAGCCGTCGACGATTGCGAGGCCGCCCTTGCGCAGCTTCGCCCGGGCGCCGGTGAGGCGGGCGACCTCGTCGGAGAAGTCGGGCTCGTGGCCGACGAGGAGGACATTGCCGCGCCCGGCGGCGAGCGAGAGCGAGTCGAAGCGACCGCCGCGGAGCTCGTCCGCGATCTCGGGCTCGAGCGGCAGCGCCTCGCAGGCGAGGCGGGCGGTGTCGACAGCGCGGAGCTTCGGGCTGGTCAGACAGGCGTCGATCTCGGCTCCCATCGCGACGAGGGCTGCGCCGGCGGCCCGCGCCTGCCGCTCCCCCTTTGGCGTCAACCGGCGCGCCGCGTCGTCGCCATTGCCCTCCTCGGCGTCTCCATGTCTAAGCAAATAGAGCAATTTGCCGATGAATTGTGCAGGAAGCGACTGAGAATGAATGTTTCTCTTAAGTCTGCGTTTTGTTAGCCGATGCACATGATTAAGATGCCGCCGATGCAATTCCCTTTCCGCCGCAAGCTCTGGGCCGTGGTGCTTGCGGTCCTCGCCCTGCTGGCGCAGCCGGCCGCAGCCAACACCGCCGGCCTGATCGTCATCTACGGCGCCCACTCGGGCTCGACGCTGACGCTGAGCATGCGCGGGCACAGACTCGTGGTCAAAGGCAACATGGCCCACCGCCACCCGCGCGGCTGCCGCTTCACCCGCGGCCACCGCGTCGCCGTCTGCCGGATTCGCGGCAACTCGGCGATCGAAGTGGACATGGGCCCCTCCGGCGACTTCGTCCGCGTCGCCAAGCGGCTGCCGCTGCCGCTGACCGTCCACCTCGGAGCCGGCTCCGACAAGTTCATCGGCAACGGCGAGCGGGACGTCTGTTACGGCGAAGGCTCCCGCCGCAACCGTTGCGTCGGCGGCCCCAACAACGACGTCTGCATCTCCGGCCCGCGCAACAGCGACTGCGTCGGCGGGGCGGGCAACGACTACTGCCGCACCAGCACCGGCAGCGACGGCTGCTGGGGCGGACCCGGCAACGACATCTGCATCATGGGCCCCGGCGAGGACGGCTGCCACGGCGAAGGCGGCAACGACCGCCTTTACGGAGGGGCCCAGCCCGACCAGCTCTACGGTGGCCCCGGCTACGACTACTGCAACGGCGGCCCCGGCATCGGCAAGTCCCACGACTGCAACGCCGGCCCCGGCCACTGACTTTCTAACCTGGCCGGGTGCCCCTCGCCCTCGGCCAGCGCCTCCTCTTCCACCACCTCTTCCGCGGCGGCGGCTGGCTCGTGATCGTCGCCATCGTCGCGGCGGTCCTCCTGCTGCGCTTCTGGCCGCTGATCGCGGCCTGGATCGAGCGGCACTGGTTCCGACGCTGATGACAAAGCATTCCGTCGCCGCAGACAATATGATGCGGAAGCAATGGCAGGAGATTTCGAGAAGCTGGCCTACGAGGAAGCCGTCCGCGGCCTCGACAAGCAGGAGGGACTGCTGGAAGCCTTGAGGACTTGGACGGGAGTTCTCCTGGCAGCGTCGTTCTTGGCAGCATCGCTCCTTGGGCCGCAAGCATTCCGCGGGCCCGGTCCGCAGGGCTTGGCGATTACTGCGGTCATTGCCTTCGTGATCTCGATCGGCGCCGGCGTCTACATTCTGCTGCCGAAGCGGACTCTTGTCTTCGCAGCGGCGGCGGCCGACTTCTATGCAGGTTTCTATGAGCTACGAAGCGACATGACTGAGGTCTACCGCCGACTGGCCTATGACGTCGACAGCCTGTGGGCCTCAAATGACAACGAGATTCGGCGGCTGAGCAGAACCTTCTTGCTCGCTGCCGGCTCTTTCGTCATCGAGGTCGTCTCCTGGGCCCTCCTTATCGGAGATAGCATCCTCTAGCGATGGCAGACGCCCCGAAACCTCAGTCCAGTGGAGGGACACCACCGCCCCCGCCTCCGACTCCTGGCTTCGGAAGAGGGGAGATCGGCGGCAGCCTGTTCCCTTCCCCTAGGGAATTGCTCCGCAGCCTTCGGCGTTATTGCAAGAGGTGAGTTTTCTGCGCCAGCACCAGGGGCACCCAACTGAGCTCGGACCCGCCAGTCTCTACGCCCTCCGGGCGCCCGTAGTCCTGAGCCAGGACGAAATGCTGACGCTCTACTGGCCATGGATCGGGGTTGAATCGACCGACGGTAGCCTTAACAGCTACATCAGACTGGCACGTTACTCGGGCTTCGTTGCGACGTACGTGAAGAACGTTGCGTCAGGATCCAGCTCTTCGGTCAATCTAAGATCCGAGTATTGACGTTCGATATGA
>JBQCIG010000104.1:0-9939 GCA_051953975.1 Solirubrobacterales bacterium
AACGGCACCGTGGCCATCACCGGCGGCGGCAGCGCTCTGACCTACGAACCCGACGCCAACTACTGCAACGAACCGCCTGGCACCGAACCCGACACCTTCGAATACGAACTCAACGGCGGCTCCAAAGCCACCGTCTCGGTCAAGGTCGAATGCGTCGACGATCCCCCCGTCGCGGTCAACGACACCAAGACCGTCGAAGAGGACTCCGGCGCGACTTCGATCGACGTGCTCGCCAACGACACCGACATCGACGGTGGGCCGAAGGAAGTCAAATCCGTCACCCAGCCGGCCAACGGCACGGTCGCGATCGCCGGTGGCGGCAGCGAAGTCACCTACACGCCCGACGCCAACTACTGCAACGAAGGCGAAGAACCCGACACCTTCACCTACACGTTGAACGGCGGCTCCGAAGCGACCGTCTCGGTCGAAGTCGAATGCGTAGACGATCCGCCGGTGGCCGTCAACGACTCCGCCACCGTGCTGGAGGACTCCGGCGCGACCGAAATCAATGTCCTCAGCAACGACACGGACATCGACGGCGGTCCCAAGAGCATCGAATCGGTGACGCAGCCCGCCAACGGCACGGCCGCGATCACCGGCGGCGGCACCGGCGTCAGCTACGAACCCGACGCCAACTACTGCAACGAACCGCCAGGGACGACGCCGGACACCTTCGAATACGAACTCAACGGCGGGTCCAAAGCGACCGTGTCCGTCAAAGTCGAATGCGTCAACGACCCGCCGACCGACCTCTCGCTCTCGAGCTCGAAAGTGAAAGAGAACGAACCGGCCGGGACGACCGTCGGCACCTTCTCCACTACTGATCCCGACGTCGGCGACACCTTCACCTACAGCCTGGTCGCGGGCGAAGGCTCGGAAAACAACGGCAGCTTCGAAATCTCGGGCAATCAGCTCAAGACCAAAGAAAGCTTCAACTACGAGGCCAAGTCTAGCTACTCGATCCGGGTCAAAACCACCGACACCGGCGGCGAACGCTACGAAAAGAAGCTGACGTTCCCGGTCGAAAACGTCAACGACCCGCCGACCGACCTCTCGCTCTCGAACTCGGAAATCGACGAGAACGAACCCGCCGGCACCGAAATCGGCGCCTTCTCGACCACCGACGAAGACGTCGGCGACACCTTCACCTACAGCCTGGTCGCGGGCGAAGGCTCGGAAAACAACGGCAGCTTCGAAATCTCGGGCAATCAGCTCAAGACCAAAGAAAGCTTCAACTACGAGGCCAAGTCCAGCTACTCGATCCGGGTCAAAACCACCGACAGCGGCGGCAAATCTTTCGAAAAGAAACTGACGATCACGATCATCAACGTCAACGACCCGCCGACCGTGGTCAACGACAGCTACACCGGCGCGGTCGGCAACACGACCGCAGTGATAGGCAAAGCCGGCACCGGCCCGAACGTGACGCTGAGCGGCATGAGCGGCGAAGTCCCACTCGCCAACGACAGCGACGAAGACGTTGGCCAGACGATCAGCGTCGTGCCGGAAACCATCGCGACTACCGACGGCGGCAGCGTCACGATCGACTCCACCGGGGCCTTCACCTACACGCCCCCCGCCGGCGGCAAGAATGAGACCGACAGCTTCAACTACAAAGTCACCGATGGCGAAGCGACCAGCACCGGCAAAGTCTCGATCGGGATCGAAAACACGCTGGTCTGGTACGTCAACGGTAGCGCCGCCTCCGAAGGCAACGGCACCTCGGCGAGTCCGTACAAAACGCTCTCCGGCATCAACAAAGCCGGCGGCACCGGCGACGCCGACGGCCCCAGCGACTACATCTTCCTCTACGGCTCCAACACCTATTCGGGCGGCCTGCCGCTGGAGACGAACGAGAAGCTGGTCGGCTCACCCGAAGGCCTCAGCGTCCCCAACCACCCGAACCTGGTGGCGGCCAGCGGCACCAACCCCGTCGTCACCAACGCCGGCGGCGACGCGATCGCCCTCGCCAGCGGCTCCGAAGTCCTGCGGGTCAACGCGACCGGCGCCAGCGGCGCCGGCATCCGCGGCACCTCGGTGACCAACGCCACCGTCGGCCCGAACACGACCGTCAGCGGCAACAGCGGCGGCGGGGTCATCCTCAGCGGCGCCGCGGGCGGTGAAATCTCGATCGGCTCGACGATCGAAAACGAGACTGGCAGCGTCGTCTCTGTCTCCAACCGCAGCAGCGGCACGGTGACCCTGAGCGGCAACATCACCTCCTCCAACGGCGGCGTCTCGGCGACCAGCAACACCGGCGCCCACGTCGCCTTCACCGGCGCCCTCAACCTCACCCGCTCCAGCGGCGAAGCCTTCACCGCCACCGGCGGGGGCGGCGTCAAGGCGACGAACTCGGGTAACAAAGCCACGACCACGAGCGCCACCGCGGTCAAGGTCACCGGCACCACGATCGACAGCGGCGGCGTCAACTTCCAGAGCGTCAACAGCACCGGCGCCACCGATGGCATCGTCCTCGAAAACACCGGCTCGACCGCCGGCCTGACGATCAGCGGCACCGGCAGCGCCGGCACTGGCGGCACGATCACGACCTCGACCGGCCCCGGCATCCTGCTCAGCAGCACCTCCAACGTCAGCCTCGCCTCGGTCAAAGTCACCAATGGCGGCGACGACGGCATCCGCGGCAGCAACGTCAACGGCTTCTCGCTGACCGGCTCCTCGGAAGTGACCGGCAATGGCAACGCCACGAACGAGAATGGGCTCGACTTCACCAACCTCACCGGCACGGTCAATCTCACCAACGCGACCGTCTCCGGCAGCGCCTACCGCAACATGGCCGTGGTCAACGAATCGGGCACCCTCAATGCGACCTTCTCCGGCGGCGCCTACTCGAACACCAACAACTCCGCGCTGGGCGACGATTCCCTCTTCTTCGAAGGCACCAATACCGGCACGATCGGGGTCACGGTCGAAAACGCGACCTTCAAAAACAACGGGGGCGACCAGGTCCAGGTGACCACGGACGCGGCGAACACGGTGGCCGAGAACGTCAAGATCAAGAACAACACGATGCAGGACACGACCAGCGAACTCGGTGGCGCCGTGACGCTCAACCCCGGCGGCGAAGCGACGATGGAAGCCGAAGTGCTCAACAACACGATCACCGGCGCTCACATCGAGGGCATCACCGTCGACACTCCGGGCAGCCAGACCTCGGCCCAGCCGGCTCAGGTGAACGTGACGATCAGCGGCAACAAAATCGGCGAATCGGGGGTCTCCGGCACCGGATCCGACACCGGCAACGACATCGGCGTGCGCTCCAACGGCGCCGCCACCGTCAAGGCCCTGGTCACCAACAACACGCTCTACCAGTACACGAACATCGCGGGCCTGGAACTCGTCCAGGGTGACGGCTCGGGCACCCTCGACGCCACCGTGAGGGGCAACACGATCTCGCAGCCGGCGCCGACCGTGGAAGCGGAACCCCTGCAATACGGGATATTCGCGAGCTTCGGCATCATCGCCGGCGACAAAGGCACCTCCTGCCTCGACATCGGCGGCGCCACCAGCGAATTGAAAAACAACCTGACCGGTTCCTCCAGCACCGGCAACGCCAACATCCGCTTCAAGATGAAGGGCGAAACGACCGTGCAGCTCCCCGGCTACGGCGGCGGGGCCCACGAAACGTCGGCCGCGAACACCTACCTCGCCGGACGCAACACCGTCCCGAACGGGGTCGAATCGACTCAAGGGAACGCCGCTGACAACTACGCATCGGCGGCCTCCTGCCCGCTTCCATAAAATCTCCGTTTTCTTAACAATTCCGTCCGCCTAAATAAATAGACTGTTTCCCAATGGCCGAGCCCTTCCTAGGTGAGATTCGCTTGATGAGCTTCAACTTCGCCCCGAAGGGGTGGGCGCAGGCCAACGGTCAGCTGCTCCCGATCAACCAGAACCAGCCGTTGTTCGCGCTGTTCGGGACGATGTACGGGGGCGACGGGCGAATCAACTTCGCCTTGCCGGACCTGCGCGGCCGCGTACCTCTGCATTTTGGCAGCGGCCACACGCAGGGCGAAAAAGCCGGAGAGGAGTTCCACACCCTGATCCAGGGCGAGATGCCGGCTCACAACCACATCATCCAGGCCTCCTCCCAGGCTGGCAACGAGGCGGCGCCCTCGATCCTTGCCGTGAGCGAAAACACCTACCGGACCGCCAGCGAACTGACGGCGATCCACCCCTCCACCATCACCTTCACCGGTGGCTCACAGCCGCACGAGAACCGGTCCCCGTTCACCGTCCTCAACTGGTGCGTCGCGCTCCAGGGAATCTTCCCCAGCCCAACTTAGAACCGAGAACCAGACATGGCACAACCCTACGTAGGAGAGATCAGGATGTTCGCGGGCACCTTCAACCCCGCCGGCTGGGCGTTCTGCAAAGGCCAGCTATTGCCGATCGACCAGTTCGACACGCTCTTCAACCTGATCGGAACCACCTATGGCGGCGACGGCCAGTCGACCTTCGGCCTGCCCGATCTGCAAGGACGCGTCCCGCTCCATATGGGCCAGGGACCGGGGATCAGCCAGAACTACGTGATCGGCGAGGAGGGCGGCGTCGAGGAAGTCACCCTGTCCTCGCAGCAGCTTCCCAAACACCAGCATGGGATGCTTGCTTCCACCGGGCCAGGAGGCAGCAAAACCCCGGAAGGGAATGTGATCGGCTCGCCGCCCGCCGTCAACCTCTTCGTGGCGGAAGAAGTACCGGCGAAAGCAATGGCGGCGTCGATGGTGGTGCCCGTCGGCGGCTCGCAGCCCCACGAAAACCGCATGCCCTACCTGACGATCACCTACATAATCTCCCTCTTCGGGATCTACCCCTCACCCACTTAAAATGGCAGACCCTTACGTCGCTGAGATCCGCGTTTTTGGCTTCAACTTCGCCCCCAAGGGTTGGGCGTTCTGCGATGGCCAGCTGCTGCCGATCTCCCAGAACACCGCCCTCTTCTCATTGCTCGGCACCAACTTCGGCGGTGACGGCAAGTCGACCTTCGGCCTGCCCAACTTCCAGGGCTCGGCCGCGATCGGCCAGGGAGAAGGTTCGGGACTCTCTCCGTACTACGTCGGTGAGGAAGGTGGCGTCCCCTACGTCACCCTGCTCCAGTCCGAAATCCCGACGCATACGCATACGGCTCAGGCCAGCAATGAACCCGCCGAACTACAGGCGCCGAACCCCGAAAGGGCTTTGGCGCGTTCGAAACCGGGCTTCGCCTACCAGTCCGAATCATCGAAAAACCTGGTCCAGATGAACTTCCAGTCGACCACGATCGTCGGCTCCAGCCTTCCCCACAACAACATGCCGCCGTACCTGACGCTCAACTTCTGCATCGCCCTGCAGGGCGTCTATCCCCCGCGCGAATAGATGAGCGGGGCCGGGCCCGCGGTGACGCTGCGGCCGGCAGCGGACGAGGACCGCCCTTTCATGCTCCGCGTCTACGCGAGCATCAGGGAGCCGGAACTGGAGGGCTCCGGACTGCCGCGCGAGCAGTGGGGTCCCTTCATCGCGCAGCAGTTCGAGGCGCAGAGCCATGCCTACGCCGCTTATCCGGACACCAGCTTCGAGGTCGTGCTCGTAGACGGCGAGCCCGCGGGACGGCTGATCGTCGCCCGCTGGCCGGAGGAGCTGCGGATCGTCGATATCGCTCTGCTCCCGGAGCACCGGGGCCGCGGCATCGGGGAGGAGCTCATGCGCCCACTGCTCGAGGAGGCGGACGAGCGCGGCGTCAAAGCCTCGATCCACGTCGAGCGCTTCAACCCCGCTCAGCGCCTCTACGCGCGCCTGGGGTTCCGCCCCGTCTCCGAGACGGGGGTCTATCTCTTGCTGGAGCGGTCGGCCAGGGCGGCTCAGGCGAAAAAGGCCTCGTAGACCGATCCGTGCTCGTCGCGCCCCAGCGGCACGATGAAGATCTCGAGGACGCCTAACGAACCATGTTTGAAGCGATAGGTCCCCTGCGCCAGCAGCGGATCGGCAGGACCGTGAAAGAGCAGCGAGAACGCCGGCCGCGGCGCGTGCGAGCCCCCGTCCTTGTGAACCGCCTCCACCAACAGCAGCTCGACCTTTGCGCCCTCCTCGCTGCCAACCGTGAAAACGTCGCCGACAGCCGGCGTGAAGGAATCGAGGGTGAGATCGGCAGCCATCGAAGAGCAGCTTATTGGGAATAACTTGGGCCGGAGTCACACCGGCGACTCCTCTCCCCTGTCTCCAACCCGAGAGGCGCGATAATCCGGCTTCGGCCCCGGTAGCTCAGAGGACAGAGCAGCCGCCTCCTAAGCGGCAGGCCGCCGGTTCGACTCCGGCCCGGGGCACTCGGTGAGGAATGGGCGACTTGTAAACCCCACTGTTTCCTGAGAGAGTCGCCATATGGCGCAAGGACCGCTGACCGAGCACAGCGAGGCACAGTTAGAGGTCAGCCGCCGCGAGCTCAAAGCGCGTCTGAGCGCCGTGCGGAAGCTCTTGAAAGACCCGCTCGCAAAGGCCGGCAACTCGCTGGCAAAGAGCGACATCGGCCGCAAAGAGCTTGCGGCTCGAAGTCAAGCAGGATCGGCGGCCGGCCCTGCCGAGTCGCATGAGCCGGCGGTCACGGCTCTTGCCAAAGCGATCGGCGAGTCCGGGCTTGGCGGCTCGAGGGCGCGCAAGCAACTGCTCGACACGATTGGAATCCTCGAGGGCGAGTTGCTTTCGGCGGGCATGCTGGCGGGTGAGCGCGGCATGCGCACGGTCGCAGACCTGAGGGCAACCAAGCGGGGCCCGAAGAAGGGCTCCAAATGAGCACCTGTCCCCCTTTCGAGGAATCTGGACCGACGAGCGGGCCGGCGGGCGCAACGGCAGACGGACACATCCATGCCAGCGCGACCACCGCACTTGCCGGCGCTTCTACCCACAGCGCAATCGTCGGCGGCTCCTTCTCGGTCCCGCGAAGCGCCCACAGCGTGGAAGTGTCGGTGCCGATCACCGGCTTGTCGTGGTTCGTGGAGGCCGCGGTCTTCCTCGGCTACATGGAAGCCGAGGCTGGGTTTGAATTGGTGGTCCTGGATCCGGTCTCGGGCTACGTGGCTCGCACGGAAACCTCTCTTTTCCGGGCCGTCGCGCCGGCCTTCTGGGGGGTGAGCAAAGCGAGAACGATCAACATCATCCCCTCGCTCACCATTCCGGTCCTGGTGCTCGAGGCGGCCGGGTTGCTCCGCGGGCGCGGCACGACCTGGCACGCGGGTTTCGGCCTCTGGGCGAAGGCGATGGGCTTCGGTGGAGGCGGCGCGTCCGCCAATGTGTTCTGCATCGAGCCGGTGCCCTGCATCAACACCCACGTCTCCTAGGAGATCCCCCTCACGGGCCCAGCGAGCTCGGGACCTAGTCGTCAACTGACGGCGGCCGGCGAGCCCGCTTGCGCTCCCCCACCCTTCGCTTTTGCTCGAGCCGACGCCGGCGCGAGGCCTTGGTCGGCCGGGTCGGCCGGCGCTTGCGCTGCACCCGCAGCCCGGCGGCGAGCTTCGCCGCCAGCCGCTCCAGCGCCAGCTCGCGGTTGCGGGCCTGGCCGCGCGCATCCTGGGCGACCGCGGTCACGACCGGCCCGAGCCGCTCGCGCAGGCGCGCCCGCTGTCGCTCGTCGAGCGCTCGGGAAGCCTCGACGTCGAAGACCGCTTCGACCCGCGAAGCGGTGACGTTGGCGTGCTGGCCGCCGGGACCGGAGGAGCGGCTGGTGCGCAGCTCGATCTCCGCCAGCGGCAGCGAGAGCCGCGCGTTGACTCTCAGCTCCTCGGCCACCTCAGCCGGCCAGGTCTGGGAGGTAGCGCTCGAGATGCTGGGCGATCGTCTGCCGCACCCAGCGCTGCGTCTCGACATCCGCCATCCGGTAGCGGCCGAGCAGCATCTTCTGGTCGCTCAGCGGCAGCCCGGCGATCTCCCAACGCACCGCGAGGCGCTCGAAGAGGACCTCGGAGCGGCGGTGCCAGGCATCGTCCAGCGACGCCGCCTGCCCCGCCGGCGGCTCGCCGACCTTGGCGACCGTGCCGGCGCTGAGCGTCTGCCGCAGGGTGAGGACGTTGCCCTCCGGATCGGTGTAGTCGACGGTTGGCGCCTTCTCGCGTGGCCGCCGCTGCTTCTTCCGCTTCGCCACCGCCGGGTCTCAGGTCAGGGCGTCGATTTTCGCGGCCAGCTCGAAGTCGGCCGCGGTCAGCCCGCCCTCGGAGTGGGTGGAGATCGTCACCGTCACCGTGTCCCAGGAGATCGCCAGGTCGGGATGGTGGCCCATCTCCTCGGCCGGCTCGACCAGCTTCGCGACGAACTCGACCGAGCCGACGAAGTCGCCGCGCTTAAAGCTCTTCTCGATCGCCTCGCCAGATCGCTCCCAACCGGGAAGATCGCTCAGCCTCTCCTGTACCTCTGCATCGCTCAGCAGCGCCACGAGGCTTATGCTGCCATGCAGACGATGGCGGTGCAAACCGAGCGCAAGCCGGTCCTCTGGCAGATCGAGATCTCGCACTACAGCGAGAAGGTGCGCTGGGCGCTCGAGCACAAGCGGATCGACCACGTGCGCCGCACGCCGCTGCCGGGAACCCACATCCCGATCGCGCTGGCGATGACGCGCGGCGCCCAGCCGACCTTCCCGGTAATGCAGATCGACGGTCGCACGATCGGCGACTCGACCGCGATCATCGCCGCGCTGGAGGCGCGCTACCCGGAGCAGCCGCTCTACCCGCGCGACGCCGAGGAGCGCGCCCAGGCGCTGGAACTCGAGGAGTGGTTCGACGAGCAGCTCGGCCCGTATACGCGATTCCTCACCTTCCACGAGCTGATCAAGGAGCCGGAGATCTTCGCCGAGGTCGCTTCCGAAGCGGTCCCCGGGCCGCTCGGACAGGTGAAGCCGCTGGTGGGCGCCTACGCGCGCGTCTTCACCAGCGTGCGCTGGGGCGCCCGCGACGAGGAGGCGGCTGAGACGGCACGAGCGAAGATCGTCGCCGCCCTGGACCGCCTCGAGTCGGATCTGGAAAAGGGCGAGGGCGAGTTCCTGGTCGGCGACCGGCTCTCGGTCGCCGACGTCACCGTCGCCTCGCTCTTCTACCCGCTCGTGCTTCCCCCGGAGGGACCGGTTCCGCCTCACGTCCCGCGCCCGCCCGCCTTCGACCGCTTCCGCGCGGACCTCAGCGACCGCCGCGGCTACCGCTGGGTCGAGGAGACCTTTCGCCGCCACCGGCATCGCTAGGCGCAGCTCTCAGACAAAAGATTTCGTCTTCCGCTAAAGTGCGGTCGTGCAGGCGATGGCAGTCAGGGACGAGAGGCGGGAGGACCAGTTGGACCGGATCGACGAACAATTCAAGCGTGTCGACGAACGCTTCGGCGAGGTCAATATCCGAATCGAGATGGTCGACCGCCGGATCACCGAGTCGAAAACGGAGACGAATAAGCGCTTCGATCGGGTGGAAGGCGACATATCCGAGCTGAAAAAGGGAGTTGCATCGGTGCAAGCAACGCTCAACCGGATCAGCATCGGCCTTGCCATCGCCTTTGCCTCCGTACTGGGCACCATCCTCGCCAAAGGCGGCTAGAGCCTGTTTCTGAAACAGGCTCTAAGGCGTGAGCACGATCTTCAGCGCTTCGCGCCGGTCATAGACCCTGTAAGCCTCGGCCGCCTCGTCCAACGGCATGTGGTGGGTGACGAGGGGGCTCGGGTCGAGCTTGCCCGCCTCCATCAGCGCGAGGACGCGGTCGACATGGGCGATCACGTTGGCGAGGCCGAGGCGAAGTTGCAGTCCCTTCAGCCAGGCGAGGCCGAGCGGCACCTCGCCCTTGCCGGCGTAGGCGCCGATCCCGGAGACGGTGCCGGCGTCGCGGGCGAGGCTGACCGCCAGCGCCAGCGGCCCGGGGTCGCCGACAGCATCGACGACGACGTCGACGCCGAGCCCCTCGGTGACGGCGCGCACCACCTTCTTC
>JBQCIG010000105.1:0-9620 GCA_051953975.1 Solirubrobacterales bacterium
ATACTCGACGAGAACGGCCCGCGGCGGCGCGGAATCGTTATCACCACGAACGTCACCACCCGCTTGGTCAGCGCTGTCGCGGAGGCCAACGGGTGCGAAGTGGTTGACGATCTCCTTGTTGGCTTCAAGTACATCGCAAACGTGCTCTTCCAACTCGACCGCAATGGCGAGTATGGCCGCATCGCTGGGCAGGCGGATGAACTCGTTCTCGGCGCCGAGGAGAGCCACGGTCTGATGACGACCTCCGCTGTACGCGACAAGGATGCAGCGTCAGGCATTGTGCATCTGGCAGCCCTCTACCAGCAGTTGGCGCTCAAGGAAAAGGCCACGCTTTTTGACTACTACCTGAGCGTGCTCGATCGCATCGGGTACTTCGCCGAGGCGAATCGCTCGATTGTGATGCTGGGCGAGGAAGGACTGAGGAACACGGCAAAGCTGATGGAGTCGTTGCGCGCCGATCCGATCGACGAGATCGCCGGACGCACGCTGATCGGCGTTACCGACTACTTGGATTCGCGGAAGCTTGGCCCGCCAAGGACTGAGACCGAGCGTGCGGCGCGGAACGTCGTGCAGCTCGAGTACGAGGGTATGACGGCCACCGTTCGCCCCTCCGGCACCGAGCCGAAGCTCAAGTTCTATGTGCACCGCTTGCCGGCGGAGGATCGCGCCAGAGCAGCGAGCGGGCCTCCGATCGCAATGCATGAGCAGGCGGTGGCGGAGGCGAAACGCGGTGCCTGGTCGCTCTACGACGCCTTGGCTAGAAGGTTGGACGCGCCCCTAACCAAGGCGGCACTGGCACTTCCGGACATCATCGCCCTGGAGGAGAAGATACGCTTCGACCACGAACTTGTTCCCTGGCTCCAGTCAGTCCTCGCCGATCCAGGGGAGAGTTCCGCCGCCGAGATCGAGAACGAACTGCGCAAGCGGGGAGAGCGCCTGGTCCCAGGGGCCGACCCCCTCCCGGCCCTGCGCCCCTCGATCGCCATTGTCGCTCAGGAACTGCAGCGCAACGCGGACCCAGCCCTGCTAGAGCGGCTACTTCGCCAATGAAAATCGACCTATCCGAGCAAGCGATCCGAGCGCAATGCCCGCATTGCGAAACCAGCTCGATGGCCTTCGCTTATCCCCTTGGGGAGACCAAGGGCTTCCATCTAGTCTGCGACGCGCACCCGCTGGTTGAAGGTCACATCATGCTGATCTCTCGCGAGCATCTTCCCTGCATTGGCGCCTACCCGGCAGACCTGCTGGCCGACTTCGAAACCGCGTACCAGCGCTGCTTGGACTTCGTTACGCATAACTTCGGAAAGGCAGCGAGCTTCGAGCACGGGCATTTCGGACAGACCGTGTTCCACTCCCATGTCCATGTCTTGCCGTTCGACGGCACCATTCATGACGTTGTCCCGGAGGGAACAGACCGCTGTCGTGAATTGCGCCGGATAGACGAGCTGGCAGAACTCTACGAGCGTGATGGCGGTTATCTGTTTGCCTCGCTCGGAGACAGCATGTGGACGGTCGACTCCAATCTAGCTGCCCCGCGCTTCTTCCGCGATCGGTTCGCGGCAGCACTTGGCAGGCCTGAGCGCAGTGATTGGAAGGCGACCCACGACGACGAGCGGATGATGCGTGTCGCCCGCCAAGAGAACCAGCGAGTTCAGGAGCGCTGGAGGGACTGGTGATCCGTAGCCAACGGTCCCAAGGGACGTTGCTCACGGCTACTACCTGCGCCTTGACTGCGGCTACTGCCAAAGGCTGCCCCAGCTTCTGCGGATCCCCACCGGGGGAATGTCGGGGGAATGAAGGGTGCGAAAACCAGCCTTTCGCTGACTCTCGCTGACCTTGGTTGACCCTCCGGCCGAGGAGGCACGGACACCGCTCGATCCCGCTCCTAGAGCTAAATTCCGCAATCCCAAGCCGAATGGAAGTCGAGGGGTGACAAGAGACCGCGATCGGATTCGCCCGGTTTGGAGACCGGTGCCTTACCAATTTGGCCACTGCCCCAGGGGCCTGATCGTACCTGGCGGCGCGCTGGGGAGGGCGACGCGCGCGGGGTCGAGCGAGTGCGGGCGGAGGGACTTGAACCCCCACGGGCCGAAGCCCACCAGGACCTAAACCTGGCGCGTCTGCCAAATTCCGCCACGCCCGCGTGGCCGGCCCGGATGGGCCTTAACGCGCGGCCAATGCCGCCTCGTCGCTGACAGATTCTATGATCGGAGCGTGGCGGTAGGAGAGGTGAGGCCCGGTTACGAACTGTGGCGGCCCAATCGAGAGAAGGCCGGCTCGGTCATGACCAAGTTCGTGGTCGTGCTGCTGCTCGCCGCGACGGCGGCGATCGCGGGGCTGATCACGATCGGTGGCTGGTCGCTGATGAAGGGCGGCAGCGGGATGGGAATCGTCTGCGCGATCTACGCGATCCTCTACGCCTTCTTCGCCATCATCGTCGCCCGCTGGAACCGGGGCGTGCTGCCGGTGGTGGCGGCGCTGTCGATGATCCTGGCGATCTTCTGCGCAGTCGGGGCCGAAAGCTGGTTCAACCGCGACCGCGCCGGCTTCGCCAACGCCCTGCTCGGCTCCTCCTTCATCGGCCTGCTGGTGATCCTCCTCGGCCTGCTGCAGATCGTCGTCGTCGCCGCGACGCTCTACGCCTTCAACCAGGAATGGCACGTCGAGGAGGAGCGGCCGATCGGCTCCGGCGAGGAATACGGCGCCGGCTCCTCCGGCGGCGCCCCGCAGCCGGCTTGAGCCCGCTCTATCGTTCCGAGGGCGCCGGAGTGGCGGAATTGGCATACGCGATCGACTCAAAATCGATTGCCCTTGCGGGCTTGTGGGTTCGAATCCCACCTCCGGCATCTCTGCCCTCGGCGCCATGAACGCTGGACCAGGGGAGCTGCTGTGGGAGCCGCCGGCCGAGCTGGTCGAGCGGGCACGGCTGACCGAGTTCATGCGCTGGCTGGAGCGCGAGTGCAGCCTCTCCTTCGCCGACTACCACGAGCTCTGGCGCTGGTCGGTCGACGATCTCGACGGGTTCTGGTCGGCGATCTGGGCGTTCTTCGGGGTGCAGGCGGACGGCGAGCCGGTGCCGGTGCTGGCCGCGCGCGAGATGCCGGGGGCGCGCTGGTTCCCGAACGTGAAGCTGAACTACGCCGAGCACGTCTTCGCCGGCAAGGACGACGGCGAGGTGGCGATCCTCCACGCCTCTGAGCTGCGCGAGCTCGGCGAGCTGAGCTGGGGCGATCTGCGGAGCCAGGTGGCGGCGGTGGCGGCGGGGCTGCGCGGGCTCGGGGTGGGGCGCGGCGACCGGGTCGTCGCTTACATGCCGAACATCCCCGAGGCGATCGTCGCCTTCCTCGCCACCGCCTCGATCGGCGCCATCTGGTCGAGCTGCTCGCCCGACTTCGGCCCCGCCAGCGTCGTCGACCGTTTCGCCCAGATCGAGCCCAAGGTCCTCTTCGCGGTCGACGGCTACCGCTACGGCGGCAAGGACTTCGACCGCCGCGAGGTCGTCGCCCGGTTGCAGGAGGCGATGCCGAGCCTGCAGCGCACCGTCGTCCTCCCTTACCTCGAGCCCGATCCTGACCTCTCCCCCCTGCGCGACGCGATGCCCTGGGAGGAGCTGCTGGGCGCCGGCGAGGGCGCCGAGCTGAGCTTCGAGCGGGTCCCCTTCGACCACCCGCTCTGGGTCCTCTACTCCTCCGGCACCACCGGCCTGCCGAAGGCGATCGTCCAGGGCCAGGGCGGCATCCTGCTCGAGCACCTGAAGAAGCTCCACCTCCACGTCGACGCCCACCCCGGCGACCGTCTCTTCTGGTTCACGACGACCGGCTGGATGATGTGGAACTTCATCGTCTCCGGCCTGCTGACCGAGGCGGCGATCGTCCTCTACGACGGCAATCCCGGGTATCCCGACATGGGAGCGCTCTGGGACCTGGCCGAGCGGGCGGGGATCACGATGTTCGGGACCAGCGCCGCCTTCATCGCCGCTTGCATGAAGGCGGGAGTCGAGCCTGGCGCCGGGCGCGACCTCAGCGCCCTGAAGGCGGTCGGCTCGACCGGCTCCCCCCTCTCCCCCGAGGGCTTTGACTGGATCTACGAGCACGTCGGCGCCGACACCTGGCTGTTCTCGACCAGCGGCGGCACCGACCTCTGCACCGCCTTCGTCGGCGGCGTGGCGACGCTGCCGGTCTACCGCGGCGAGATGCAGGCGCGGGCGCTGGGGGCAGCGGTCGAGGCCTGGAGCGAAGACGAAGCGCCGGTGGTCGAAGAGGTCGGCGAGCTGGTCGTGACCGAGCCGATGCCCTCGATGCCGCTCTACTTCTGGGGCGACGAGGACGGCAGCCGCTACCGCGAGAGCTACTTCGAGATGTTCCCCGGAGTCTGGCGCCACGGCGACTGGCTGGAACTGACGCGGCGCGGGACCGCGGTCATCTACGGCCGCTCGGACTCGACGATCAACCGCGGCGGAATCCGCATGGGGACGAGCGAGATCTACCGCGCCGTGCTCGGCATCGACGACGTCGTCGACGCGCTGGTGGTCGACGTGCCGCGGCCCGGCACCGACGGCTGGATGCCGCTGTTCGTGGTGCTGCGCGACGGCGCCGAGCTGGACAGCGAGCTGCCGCGGGAGATCGCCCGGCGGGTGCGCGAGCAGTGCTCGCCACGCCACGTCCCCGACGAGGTCTTCCAGATCGAGGAGGTGCCGCGCACCCTCAGCGGCAAGGTGCTGGAGGTACCGGTGAAGCGGATCCTGATGGGGACGCCGCCGGAGAAGGCCGCCAGCCGCGACTCGCTGGCGAACCCGGCGTCGCTCGACTACTTCGTCGAGATGGCCAAGCGGCTCGGCACCTGAGCGGCGCGCTCTGAGATCCGCTCCGCCGTCGCCCGCAGCACCGCGAGGACGTGCTCGGGTTCGTAACGCACCTGCTCGTGGGTGAAGCGGAGCTGGGTGAAGCCGGCGGCGGTGTGCACCTGATCGCGTAGCCGGTCGCGAGCCTGCTCGGCCGGCGTGCGGTGGAAGCGCAGCCCGTCCGTCTCGACCACGAGGCCGAGGTCCGGCCAGTAGAAGTCGACTTCGAACCCGTTCACCCACTGGCCGGTGAGCGGCACTGGCAGGCCGGCCTTGCGCGCAAGCGGCAGAAAGCGCCGTTCGAGCTCCTCTTTGGTGAGGCGGAAGGTACGCCGGTCGAGGATTGTGCGGAGGCGAGCGACGCCGGGCTCGCCCCGGCGCGAGTCGAGTGCCTTTCGCAGCTGCGGCGGATGCACGAGGTCGTATTTGTCCGCCTCGTTGATCGCGCGCTCGAGTCTGCGCTTGTCGAGCCGAAGCGAGAGATCGACCAGGGTCTGGATCGGGGTGGTGACCGGGATGCCGTGGCGAGTCGTGCGGTCGCTTACGGCGAGAGAAGGTCGACGATGAATTTGAATGCCTGGGCGACGCCGGCGAGAGAGGCTGGGTAGAGAGACCTCGGTTACGGAGCGCCGCTCGTAGCCGATCTGCCACAGCGCAGCCGCACTGGAATGACTAAGCACAGCACCGTCGCCACAGGCGAGTACAGCCGCCATCCAGCGACCGTGCGGGGTAAGGGAGGGACGACCCACGGCGTAGACGCCTCGCCGCACCTGGTGCAGCCGTCCGATCGCGAGGCGATGTCTGATCGCCTTTGCAGTGAACCCGAGAGCAAGGAGTTGCTCGCGTGCGACCACTCCATGCTGCCGACGCACAAGCCTCCAAACCTCTGGATTGACCGGTGATTGGTGAGTTGTGGCCCCCATAGGGGCTTCAAGTCACCAACCGCTCCTGACCCTCCCCCCTTCCCCGCCTGTTTCGGGGAGCTTGCGGGCTTAGACCATGCCTAGGCCGCCGCTTACGCCCAGCGTCTCGCCGGTGACATATGAGGCGTCGTCCGAAGCTAGGAAGGCGGCTGCGGCGGCTACCTCCTCGGGCTGGCCCAGGCGGCCCAGCTGGGTGGCGGAGCGCATCGTCTCGATCACTTTCTCGCCGATCTCGCCGAACTCCTTGGCGCCCATCAGGAGAGGGGTCTCGATCGGACCGGGAGCGATCGCGTTCGCGATCACGCCGTAGCGGGCGCTCTCGCGGGCGATCGCCTTGGTGAAGCCGATCACGCCGGCCTTGGCGGCGGAGTAGGCGGCCGAGCCCTTGGAGCCGACGCGCCCAGCCTCGGAGGCGATGTTGACGATGCGGCCGTAGCCGCGCTCCTGCATCCCAGGCAGCGCCGCGAGGTTCCAGTTCATGACCCCGCCCAGGTTGACGTCGAGCACCTGCCGCCACTGCTCCTGGCTGACGTAGACGAAGAAGCCGAAGTTGTCCATGCCGGCGTTGTTGACGAGGACGTCGGGTTCGCCGACGGCGGCGACGGCAGCGCGGGCCGCCTCGAGATCGGTGACGTCGAGCTCGACCGCGTGGCCAGCGATCTCGCCGGCGACCTGCTCGGCGCCGGGCAGATTGAGGTCGCCGACCCAGACCTCAGCTCCCTCGGCCGCGAGTCGGGCGGCGATCGCGGCGCCGATGCCGCTCGCCCCGCCGGTGACCAACGCCTTGCGTCCCTCGAGCCTCATACCGGCGGGAGCATAGACTGCGCGGCCTTGCCCGCGACGAAGCGCAGCGCACATCCGTGACCCCGGCGAAACCGATCCCGATCATCGGCGGCACCGGCGCCCTCGGCGCTGGCCTCGCGCGCCGCTGGGCCAAGGCCGGCGCGCCGGTCGTGCTCGGCTCCCGCTCCGCCGAGCGGGCCGAGGAGGCGGCGGCGAAGGTGCGCGAGGCGGTCCCTGGCGCCGAGGTCAGCGGCCTCCCCAATGCCGAGGCCGCGACCAAGGGGGAGATCGTCTTCCTCACCGTCCCCTTCCGCGCCCAGTCGGAGAACCTCAACAACCTGCGCGAGGCGCTGCGCCCCGGCCAGATCCTCGTCGACTGCACCGTCCCCCTCGCCGCCGCGGTCAGCGGCAAGGCGACCCGCTCGCTCGGCGTCTGGCAGGGCTCGGCCGCCCAGCAGGCGCAGGAGATGGTCCCGGAGGGGGTGACGGTGGTCTCCGCCCTGCACACGATCAGCGCTCCCGTCCTCGGCGATCTCGACATCGAGCTCGGCGAGGACATCCTCGTCTGCGGCGACAAGAAGGCCGACAAGGCCCGGGTGGCGCGGCTGATCGAGCTGATCCCCGGCCTGCGCGCGGTCAACGCCGGCGCCCTGGAGACGGCGCGGATCGTCGAGCAGCTGACCCCGATGCTGATCGCGGTCAACAGCCGCTACAAGACCCACGCCGGCATCCGCCTCACCAACCTGCCCGAGGGCGACCACTGGGCGTGAGCGCGCGCCGCCATCCGCAGCGGGTGCCCGGATGAGGGTCGCGCTCCTCGCCGGCGGCACCGGCGGCGCCAAACTCGCGGCCGGAATGCAGGAGGAGGTCGGCTCCGACCTGGCGGTGATCGCCAACACCGGCGACGACGTCGAGGCGCTCGGCGTCCACGTCTCCCCCGACCCCGACCTTGTCACCTACTGGCTCAGCGGCGAGATCGACGAAGAGCGCGGCTGGGGGATCAAAGACGACGACTTCGCCGTCTTCAACCGCCTCAAGCAGCTCGGCGCCCCGAGCTGGTTCGGCCTCTCCGACCGCGACCTCGCCGCCTGCCTCTACCGGCGCCAGTTCCTCGACGACGGCGGCCGCCCCACCGACGCCCAGGCGCAGATCGCCCGCGGCCTCGGGGTCGAGGCACGGGTGCTGCCGATGGCCGACACGCCGGTCCGCACCCGGATCCTCACCCCCGGCGGGACGCGGGCGCTGCAGGAGTACCTGATCCTCGACGGCGGCCAGCCCGACGTGCTCGGCGTGGAGCTGGAGGGGATCGAGACGGCCGAGCCGACCCCGGAGGCGCTCGCCGCGATCGCCGAGGCGGAGGCGATCGTGATCGGCCCCTCCAACCCGGTGATCAGCATCGGCCCGATCCTCGCCGTGCCGGGGATGCGGGAGGCGATCGCGACGTCCCCCGCCCCGGTCGTCGCCGTCAGCCCCTACGTCGCCGGCCAAGTCGTCAAGGGCCCGACCGACCGCTTCATGGAAGGGCTCGGCCGACCGACCACCGCCGCTGGCGTCGCCTCCCTCTACACGGGACTGATCGACGCGATGGTCGTCGACGAGGGCGACCCGGACCCGCCCCCGGCCGAGATCCCGACCCTCGCCGCGCCGACCCTGATGGAGGGCGCCGCCGGCCGGGTGCGGCTGGCTCGGATCGTGCTCGACTACGCCGCGAGATGATCGGTTGCACGCCCAGGTGCGTCTGGGGGCGCGCCTGGCCAAGCAGATCAAGGACGCAGGACGCAGCCTTTGCCGGTTGGCAAAGGCAAGTCCGAGGACGCAGAGATGCGCAGCTGCCAGGCGTGTCATCCAGGCGTGCCTGGGCGTGGGACCGATCATCTACGCTCGCTTCCCCTTGAACGCCACGGCGGTACTCCCGGTGAAGCGCTTCGGCGCGGCCAAGCAGCGCCTGGCCGCGGGGATCGACGGCGAGCGCCGCCGCGAGCTGGCGGCGGCGATGGTCGCGGACGTGCTGGAGGCGATCGGCGGGGCGCGCGCGGTCGAGCGGGTGATCGTCGTGACGGGCGACCCGATTGCCCAGGAGCTCGCCGCCGTGGCGGGCGCCGTGGTCGTCCCCCCCCCCGAGCACGCCGGCCACGACGAGGCGGCGCGGGCCGGGATCGCCCGGGCCGAGGTCGAAGGCGCCGAGCGGGTCGTGCTGCTCGCCGGCGACTGCCCGCTGCTCGACCCGCGCGAGCTCGACCGCCTGCTGACCGGAGTCCCCGGCAGCTACGTCGGCATCGTCCCCGACCGCCACGGCACCGGCACCAACGCACTCCTGCTCAGCCCGCCCGGCGCGATCGTCCCCGCCTTCGGCGAGGGCAGTCGCGACCGCCACGTCGAGGCGGCGCGGGCGGCGGGGGTCCCGTTCGGGATCGAGGAGCTGCCCTCGATCGAACTCGACCTCGACACCCCCGCCGACGTGATCGCCCTCACCCGCGAGCTGGAGAAGCGACCGAAGCGGGCGCGGCGGACGGCGAGGGCGCTGGGGATATGAGCGGCGAGCTTCGGGTGATCCCGGTCGAGGGGCTGCCCGAGATGCGCGAGGGCGACAAGGTCGGCGAGCTGATCGCCGCGCGGGCGGAACTCGCCCCCGGTGACATAGTCGTCATCTCCCAGAAGATCGTCTCGAAGGCAGAGGGACGGGTGCGGCGGCTGGCGGAGGTGGAGCCGTCCGAACGCGCACAAGAGCTCGCAAAACAGCTGGGTAAGGAGGCGGCACTCGTCGAGCTGATCCTCAGCGAGAGCCGCGCGGTGCTGCGGGCCGAGCGCGGGATCCTGATCACGGAAACCCACCACGGCTTCGTCTGCGCCAATGCAGGGATAGACGCCTCGAACCTGCCGGAGGACGGCACCGTATGCCTGTTGCCAGTCGACCCCGACGCCTCAGCCCGTCGCATAAGGGCCGAGATCGCGGGGGAGGCCGGGGGGGGGGGGGGGGGGGCCCAAACCGGGGGGGGGGGGGGCCCCCCACCCCCCCCCCCACAACCACAAGGAAAAGACCCCACCCGTATGGGGGGGGGGGGGGGGGGGGGAAA
>JBQCIG010000106.1:0-3348 GCA_051953975.1 Solirubrobacterales bacterium
GCCCCAGCACCTGAACCCGCTCCCGCCCCGGCGACCTCCGGGCCGCAGTTTGGAGGTCCCTGAGATGCGACTGCCGACGACCAGCCTCCGCGGCGTCGCGAGCCTCGCCGGCATCCTCGCCGCGCTGATCATCGCGCTCGCCAGCCCCGGCACGGCAGCGGCAGGCGAATACACGATCTCCATCTGCCAGGCAGACGAAGCGGGCTATGTCAGCTCGGCCTTCGAAGACTTCGCCACCCGCGGGATGAAGTGGAGGCGGGCCTGCAATCCGCTCGGGCCGGGGCTGCGCGGGCTGGTCACGGTCAACGTGCCGGGCACCGGCAGGGTGCCGCGCGGGGCGCAGTCGGGCTTCGTTCTCAGCGCGCCTCTCGGGACCGCCATCTCGCGGCTGCGCTGGTCCGGCGTCGCGCATCGCCGCGACTGCCGCTATGCCCTCCAGCTCTACGCCGAACGCCCCGGCGCGGCCCCGATCTCGATCAAGAACGTGCGCGCCAACCGTCATTGCCCGAACCCCGAAATCGCTCAGAAGTCGAGTTGGCCGCGCCTGCGAGCCTATGACCTCGGCGGGGCGAGCCGGATCGTCCAACGGGTCGTCTGCGTCGGCACCTCCTCACGCGAATACTGTTCGGCCCGCGGCCAGAACTACATCGGCACCCTTGCCGCCGAAGCGACGGTCGTTGACGGCTCAGCGCCTTCGGCCGGGATCGTCCAGGATGAACCCCTCGCGCAGGGGAAGTGGGTGCGTGGAAAACAGCGCGTCAACTATGAAGCCTCCGACAACGTCGGCGTCAAAAGTGCGTCCGCCATCATCAGTGGAGGCTTGCGCGGCACCGAAGCGCGATCATGCGACTACTCGCAGCGCATTCCTTGTCCGGACGGTTCGGGCAGGATCGAAGTCGATACCTCAGAAGCGCCCGAAGGCTCGCAGCCGCTGGCGGTCGTAGCTGAAGATGCCGCTGGCAACCGTGGCGAATCGGCTGCCGTCACGGCGCGGATCGACAACACCGCGCCGGGTGCGATCGCGGTCGACGTCGGCGGCGGGGAAGGCTGGCGAAACGCCAATGATTTCGATCTCTCCTGGATCAACCCTGCCGAACCGGATCGAGCGCCGATCACGGCAGCCCACTATCGCCTTTGCAACGGCGGCGGGAGCGAATGCTCCACGGCAGATAGCAGCGGTGAAGGGATCGCCGCGATCGACGACGTGAAGGTCCCATCGCCAGGCGAATGGGAACTGCGCCTCTGGCGGGAGGACGCTGCCGGCAATCAGCAGTCGGCGAATGCCTCCCAGCCGGTGAAGCTGCGCTTCGACCCGGAACCTCCTCAGCTCGGTTTCGAGGCGCCAAGCGCTGACGACCCGACGCGGGTGTCCGTCCTCGCCACCGACCGCGTCTCCGGCGTCGGCGGCGGCGAGATTGAAATCAGCCGCGCGGGATCGGGGACCTGGCAGGTGCTGCCGACCGCCAAGGAAGGCGACCATCTCGTGACGCGGGTGAACGACGCCGCCCTGCCGGCGGGCGAATACGAACTGCGTGCCAGCGCCAGCGACCTGGCGAACAACATCGGCGCGACCGATCATCGGCTCGACGGACAGCCGATGCGCCTGCGCCTGCCGCTGCGGACGACGACCGCGATGAAGGCGGGAGTGGTCGACAAGCGCATCGTCACCCGCAAGGGGAAGAAGGGCAAGGTGCGCCGGACCGTCCTCGAGCCGCGTGTCAAGGTCTCCTTCGGACGCAGGGTGCGCGTCGGCGGCCGGCTCGTCAACAGCGCCGGCCACCCGCTCTCGGGAGCGAAGGTCCTCGTCTACACCCAGCGGATGGAAGGCAAGGAACCCGTCGCGGGTACCGAGGAGCTGGAGGGCGCGGTAACGACCGACGCCGACGGGAGCTTCGTCTACCCGGTGGAGGCGCGGTCCTCGCGGCAGTTCCGCTTCGTCTACGAAGGCACCGCGACGATTCTCCCGGTTGAAGACCGCGCGACCCTCCTGGTCAAGGCGACCTCGACTTTCTCCGTCGCGCCCGACCACATCCTTAACGGCGAGTCCGTCACGTTCAGCGGGCGGGTACGAGGCCGCCCGCTCCCGGCGCAGGGGAAGCTGGTCGAGCTGCAGTACGAGCCCTCCCCCCACGAATGGCAGACCTTCCGAACGATCCGAAGCGACGCGACGGACGGCACCTGGAGCAAGGTCTACTTTTTCAGGCGAACCTGTGGCAAGGCCAGCTATCACCTCCGCGTCTACCTGCCGGCCGAGGCGGGCTTTCCGCTTGAGCCGGGCACCAGCCACGAGCTGACCGTTCGGGTGAGGGGACGGCCATGCTAGGTAGAGGTCGCCCACCAAGAGCCGAGGAGAAAATCCCATGCTGAGAGCACTGCAGGACCGACTCACCTACGGAAACGTCGTCGCGACGCTGGCCCTGTTCCTCGCCCTCGGGGGCACCGGCGCCTATGCCGTCTCCAAGATCACCGGCCACGACATCCAGAAGCACAGCCTGACGGGCAGGCAGTTCAAGGCGAACTCGATCGGCGGCCGGGTCGTGAAGGAGTCGAGCCTGAGAGCGGTTCCGCGTGCGCAGAACGCCGCTCGTCTCGCCGGTCAGCCTGCGGCCCGTTTCCTCGACAGTTGCCCGCAGGCATTCGCACCGACGATCCCGGTTGGAGACGTGTGCGTGGAGGTCCAGGCACGGCCTCCAGAGTCCTACGGAAGTGCCGTACTCGACTGTGCGCTGACCGACAATCGCGAAAGGGCAGGCCGGCGGCTACCGACCCACCAAGAGCTGATGGCGGCGCTGGCTCAGCCGCAGATTCAACTCGCACCAGGAGGCGAGCTGACCAGCGAAGTCTATCCCTCCAGTAGCAAGCCAGGCGCGGTCGAAGTCCTCTACATCAAAGAAGAAAACGGTGCCGTTGGTCTCACCGAAGACGTAGGGGGGGCCAAGAGCTTCCGCTGCGTAGCCGATCCCATGAACTGACAACCCCCAGCCCTGACGCGAGGAGGAATCCGATGGCAAACCTGATCCAGAATCTGACCTCGATCTCCCCGGAGATGCGATCGGGTCCTTCTCCTGGCCGGCGGCTGCTGGCGGTGGTGCTGTGCGCGATGCTCGTCCTCGGCGCCACCTTCCCCGGATTTGCGGTGGCCGGCGTAGCTGACAGCGAAGGCGAAGGAACCGGGGCGCCTATCGAAGTTCCGCTCCCGCCCCCTGACTTCGAACCCGGCGGCGAAGAAACCGATCTGGAAGAAGAAGCGCCCGCCGAAGGCGAAGAAGAAGGCGGGGCGGTGGAAGCAGAAGTAGAAGTAGAAGCACCCGCGCCGGAAAGCGTCCCCGGCACCGCTCCCGAAGCGCC
>JBQCIG010000107.1:0-5582 GCA_051953975.1 Solirubrobacterales bacterium
GTGTGGGGGGGGGCGATGTGGGGGGGGGGGTGCCAAATGGTCTTTCGGTGGTTCCTTTGTCGTGTTTAGCCGGAAAAAGGAACCACGAGACCGCGCCCTGGCGCGCGCCCTGCGAGACTCCGCGTCCGATGAAGGCGATCCAGATAGAGGAATTCGGCGGCCCCGAGGTGTTGCGGTACGTCGAGCTGCCCGACCCCGACCCGAAACTGGGCGAGGTCGTCCTCAACGTCAAGCGCAGCGGCATCAACTTCGCCGACACCCACGCTTCCCGCAACGACTACCTCGCCGAGCAGACCCTGCCGCTGATCCCGGGCGCCGAGGCGAGCGGGCAGCTGAACGACGGCCGCCGGGTCGTCGTCCTGCTCGGCAGCGGCGGCTATGCCGAGAAGGTGGCGGCGCCCCAGTCACAGCTGATCGAGATCCCGGACGGGGTCGACTACGACCAGGCGGCGGGCGGGCTGCTGCAGGGGCTGACCGCGATGGCGCTGGTCCACCGCTGCGCCCGGATCGAGCCGGGGGAGACGATTGTGGTCGAGGCCGCCGCCGGCGGCACCGGCACCCTGGCGGTGCAGATCGCCAAACGGGCCGGCGCGCGGGTGATCGGGCTTGCCTCCAGCGAGGAGAAGCGCGAGCTGGTGGCCGGGCTCGGCGCCGATGCCGTCGTCGACTCTCGCGCCGAGGACCTCGGCGCCGCGATCCGCGAGGCCAACGACGGCAAGCGCGTCGACGCCATCCTGCACATGAGCGGCGGCGAGGCCTTCGACGCCGAGCTCGGCGTGCTGGCGCCGCTGGGGCGGATGGTCGTCTTCGGGATCGCCTCGCGAGAGCAGCGCCAGATCTCCACCGCCTCGCTGCTGCGCGGCTCGAAGGCGGTGATCGGCTTCTGGCTCGCCCACCTGCTGACGCGGCAAGACCTGCTGGCGCCGATGATCGGCGATCTGCTGAGCGCGATCGCCGCCGGCGAGCTGACGGTTACGATCGGTGAGGTCTACCCGCTCTCCGAAGCGGCGCGGGCGCACGAAGACCTGATCGCCCGCCGCACCAGCGGCAAGCTCCTCTTGGACCCCTCTAAGTGACCGCATTCAAAGACCTAGGCCTCTCGCCTGACATTCAGCAGGCGCTGGACGAGCTCGGCTTCGAGGAGCCGACGCCGATCCAGGAGCAGGCGATCCCGGAGCTGCTCGCCGGCCACGACGTGATCGGCCAGGCGCAGACCGGGACCGGCAAGACGGCCGCCTTCGGGCTGCCGCTGCTGCAGTACCTCGACCCCGACAACGACGAGGTGCAGGCGATCGTCCTCACCCCGACCCGCGAGCTCTGCATCCAGGTGACGCAGGCGCTGCGCGCCTACGCCGAGCACCTGCCGATCGAGATCGTCGCCGTCTTCGGCGGCGCCCCGATTCGCTCGCAGCAGTCGCAGCTGCGCTCCGGCGCCCATGTCGTCGTCGCCACCGTGGGGCGGATGATGGACCTGATGTCGCGGCGCTCGCTGGTCCTGACCGCGGCCCGCTACGTCGTCCTCGACGAGGCCGACGAGATGCTCGACCTGGGCTTCATCGAGGACGTCGAGAAGATCCTGCGGATGTGCCCGAGCGGGCGCCAGACGGCGCTCTTCTCGGCGACGATGCCGCCGCCGATCAAGAAGCTCGCCGAGGGCTACATGTACGACCCGACGACGATCCGGATCACGCCAAAGACGCTGACGGTCGACGCGATCCAGCAGGCCTACGTCGAGGTGCCAGCCAAGGAGAAGGCCTCGCGGCTGGTCGAGCTGCTGAAGGTCGAAGAACCCGAGCAAGCGATCATCTTCACCCGGACCAAAATCGGCGCCTCGAAACTGGAGAAGACGCTGAAGGACCGCGGGCTCGACGTCAAGGCCCTGCACGGCGACCTCAGCCAGGGCAGCCGCGACGGGGTGATGATCGCCTTCAAGGATCACCGCGTGCGGCTGCTGGTGGCGACCGACATCGCCGCCCGCGGGCTCGACGTCGAGCACGTCACCCACGTCATCAACTACGACGTGCCGAACTCCTCGGAGATCTACGTGCACCGGATCGGCCGCACCGGCCGGGTCGGCCGCACCGGCCGCGCGATCACCTTCGTCACCCCGGACCAGCGCGACGAGATCGCCCGCATCGAGCGCGACGTCAACACCTCGATCGGCGAGTGGGAGACGCCGGAGGAGCGGCTCGAGCACGCGCCGCGGCCGCGGCGCCGGCGCGAGCGGGGGGAGCGGCGCGAAGGCGAGCGCCGCCCGGCCGCCGAGGCCAAGGCAAACGGCGACGGCAAGGCGGCGACCACCAAGCTCTTTGTCAACCGCGGCGAGCGCAGCGGCATCGACGAGGAGGCCCTGCGCTGGGCGCTGCGCGAGGGCGCCGTCCTTCCCGACGAGGCCGTCCACGACGTCCGCGTCCTGCACCGCTTCTCCTTCGTCGAGGTCGATCCCGACCAGGCCGAGCGCGCCGTCGAGTTCCTCGACGGCACCAAGCTCAAGGGCAAGGAGATCCGGCTCGAGATCGCCAAGAGCTGACGCATCCGACTTTCGACACAGCGGGGTGTGTCGAAAGTCGGCTAGGTGGTCAACTCGGCGATTGTCTCCAGCAGGCGGTCGAAGTCGATCGGCTTGGTGACGTAGCCGTCGATCGCGAGGTCGGTGGGGGCGTCGGCGTCGCCCGGGTTCTGGTGGGCGCTGACGATCAGCGCCGGCACCTCGCTGCCGCCCGCACGGATCTCTCGCAGGGCGTCGATGCCGGACTTGCGCGGCATCATCGCGTCGAGCAGGAGCAGGTCGGGATCGCCGCCGTCGGCGACGCGGTCGAGCACCTCTTGGCCGTCGCTGGCGGTTTCCACCGTGTAGCCGGCCATCTCCAGCCGCGTCCGCATCAGCAGCAGGATCGTCTCCGAGTCGTCCGCGACCAGGATCGTCGCCATCAGCTCGCCTCCGCGGTGGCGCGGCTAGCGCCGCCGCCGTCGCTGCTGGGCGCGGTCGCGATCGGCAGGCGGAGGCGAAAGATCGAGCCGACGCCGGGCGTCGACTCCACCGCGATCGTGCCACCGTGCGCCTCGACCAGCGATTTCGAGATCGCCAGCCCCAGGCCGGTGCCACCGACGCGCTGGGTCAGCCCCGCGTCGCCGCGGGTGAAGCGCTCGAAGATCCGCTCGACCTGGTCGGCGGGGATGCCTGGTCCGTTGTCGCTCACCGCAATCTCAACCTCGGCAGCGACAGTACGCGCCGATACCTCGATGGACGCACCTTCGGGTGAGTACTCATGCGCATTCGTAATCAGATTCACCAGTATTTGGCGTATTCGGGCGGGCTCGACGTTGATCTGGGGCAGACCGGGCTGGACGTCTTCGCGGAGGGGCTGGCCGGCGGCCTCGGTCTGGGCGCGCATCGTACGCACCACGTCTTCGACCAGCGGCGCCACCTCGGTCGGCTGTGGACGGATGGCGAGGCGCCCGGCGTCGCTGCGGGCGAGGTCGAGCAGGTCGTTGAGCAGCCGCACCAGGTGGCGGCAGTTATCGAGGATGACCTCGACCGTCTCCACCTGCTTCGGGGTGAGCGAGTCGCGTTCGAGCATCAGCAGCTCGGCGAAGCCCTGCACCGAGGTCAGCGGGCTGCGCAGCTCGTGCGAGGCGGTGAGGACGAAGTCGTCTTTGAGGCGGTCGAGTTCGTCGCGGCGGCCCTCCTCGATCTCCAGCTCGCGGGCCATCTCGTTGAAGGCGGCGCCGAGGGTGGCCGTCTCGGAGAGGCCGCCGATCTCGACCCGGGCGCTGCGGTCGCCGGCGGCGAGGCGGCCGGCGGCGCCGACCAGCTCCTCGAGCGGACGGCGCATCGAGGAGATCAGGCCGCTGAAGAGGAGCAGGGCGCCGGTCAAGCCGGCGATCAGCCCGGCGGCGACGAGCAGGGCGGTGTCGCGGGTGTCGCCGGAGATCTGGTCGCGCAGTTCGCTGCGGTGGCGGATCTGCCGCGCCACCACCCGCCGCGCCGCCTGCCCGCCGGTCCCCTGGGCGATCCGCACCCGCGCCACCATCTCCGCCTGGTAGGAGCGGGCGATCGAGTTCTCGAAGTCCTGCCGCTGCTGGATGAAGCGGGCGACGCCGATCACCGCCATCGCCGTGAGCACGGCAAAGCCGATCGCGAACCCGATCCGGAGCCGGTTGGCGAGGGACGGGCTCAGCCGTCGTTTGGATCGTGAATATGCTTGCGCCCCTATGGCTGACGAGGCTACCGACGCGGACGGCACCGTTCAGGCTCCCGACGGAATCGACTCGAAACCGCTGGAAGCGTGGTTCGGCGCCAACGTCGCCGGCGTTGACTTTCCGCTGCGCTTCGAGCGGATCGCCGGCGGCCACTCGAACCTGACCTATCGCGTCACCGATGCCGCCGGCCAGAGCTGGGCGCTGCGGCGGCCGCCGCTCGGCAAGCGGCTCGGCTCGGCGCACGACATGGGGCGCGAGCACAAGGTCGTCTCGGCGCTGGGGGGGACCGAGGTGCCGGTGGCGCCGGTGGTCGGCCTCTGCGAGGACGAGAGCATCAACGGCGCCCCCTTCTACGTGATGAAGTTCGTCGAGGGCCCGATCCTGCGCGGCCTGGCGGAGGCCGAGATCTTCCCCGATGAGGACGACCGCCGGGCGATCGGCGAGCGGGTCGCCGACACCCTGGTCCAGATCCACGCGATCGACCCCGACGCGGTCGGCCTCGGCGACCTCGGCCGCAAGGAGGACTACGTCGCCCGCCAGCTGCACCGCTGGCAGGGGCAGTGGGAGAAGTCGAAGACGCGCGAGCTGGAGCCGATCGACCGCGTCCACGAGGCGCTCTCGGCGCGAATCCCCGAGCAGGGGCCGGCGACGATCGTCCACGGCGACTACCGGCTCGACAACATGATCCTCACCGAGGCGGGCGAGGTGGCCGCGGTGGTCGACTGGGAGCTCTGCACCCTCGGCGACCCGCTCGCCGACGTCGGCCTGCTGATGGTCTATTGGCCCACCCGTGGCGAGCACGCCCTCGCCCTCGGCATGCCCGCCAACCTGGCGCCAGGCTTCCCGACCCGCGCGGAGCTGATCTCCCGCTACGCCGAGCGCAGCGGGCGCGACCTCTCCCAGCTGAACTTCTACGTCGCCCTCGGCTACTGGAAGCTGGCGATCATCTTGGAGGGCGTATACGCCCGCTACACCGCCGGCGGCTACGGCAAAGTCAACGAGGGCGTCGAGGCCTTCGCCCGCGTGGTCGAGCGTCTGGCCGAGGAGGCGGAGCGGGTCGAGCGCGAGGGCTGATTTCCCTACACCGGCGTCCTTTGTTTCTGAAAAGGTATGGAGGGCAACTGTTTCCGGCACGGACCTCAAGTGGCCGGAACCTATTAAGGGAGATCCCAGTGAAAAAAGTACGTGCACGGCTGACGTACGCAAACGTCATGTCGACGATCGCCGTCTTTCTCGTCCTCGGCGGCGCCACGGCGCTCGCCGCCGGCCAGCTCGGCAAGAACAGCGTCGGCACCAAGCAGCTGAAGAAGAACGCCGTGACCACCGCGAAAATCAAGAAGAACGCGGTGACGGGGGCGAAAATCAAGAAAGACACGATC
>JBQCIG010000108.1:0-7846 GCA_051953975.1 Solirubrobacterales bacterium
GGCAAGCTGCCGTCCCGGCAGCTTGCCGCACTGCTCGAAGGCGCGCTCCAGCTCCTCGTCCAGCCAGCTGAGGCCGGCTTCGGTGAGGCGGATCACGGCGGCCTGGCGGATCGACATGCGCGGGTCGACGTTGCCCTCGCCGCCGTCGGCGTTCTCGGCGGTCGGACCGAAGGCGTAGGCGCCGAGCTCGTCCATCAGCTCGCCTAAGGAGACGCCGTCGCCCAGGGTGCCGTCGAGGAACTCGGCACTGTGGACGCGGATGAAGTGCGGCCAGCGGGTCAGCCATGGCCGCCGGGCGACGTCCTCCGCGCTCGCGTCGTCCCTTCCCTCCACGTATGCCCTCGCGATCGCCCGGCCGTAGACGACGATGTCGTTCGGCCCGCTCACTAGCTGTCCCATGAACATCGCGTCGCCGTCGCGCACCGCCCGCGGCCGGCGCTCCTTCGGATAGGTGCAGATGCGGTGGCTGCCCGAGGTCTTCACCGCGTCGAAGACGCTGCGGTCCCGCGGCGAGCGGTTGCTGCCCTGGCCGAAGAACTTGACGAATCCCCGCCGGCCCTCGGTCACGAACGCAAGCTAAAGCAACTGCTCTACTTCAGCTCGCCGCGGTCGAACTTGCCGTCCCCGTTCAGGTCGGAGTGCTTGTAGTCGACGTTGCCGTTGGGCTTAAAGTTGATCTTGAGGACCTTGCGGTCGGGCGGGCGCAGAAGGCCGCTTGGGCTGATGCAGTTGGTCTGCAGCACCAGGTCCAGCGGTGGCTCTTTGCCGCGTCCGCTCGGCAGCAGCTTGGGGTTCCTGATGTTGATGCCGAGCAGGGTGAAGGTCTCGTCCTTCGTGGTCTGCTTGCCGCAGGGGCCGTGGCAGGAGAGCTGCATCTTCTTCTCGCGCACCGGGACCTTCGCCCCTTTGGGCGGCGGCGTGACGAACATCATTCCCTTCGGCGCGAGCAGACTCGCCTTGCCCTTGCAGCCGAGGCCCGAGCCGGCGGTGCAGAGAATCGCCGTGTTGAGCTTGAAGCTGAGCCGCGTGCTATCCGGGAAGACGCGGAAGTCGTTGGCGAAGCCGCTGACTTTCGAGCAATCGCAGGGAGGCTTTTCTCCGCCGCCGCCTCCGCCGCTGCCGTTGCTCACCGCGGTCTCGGTGCCCTTCGCCTGCACCTTCGAGCCGTCGTTGCCGGTGACCGTGAGGGTGACCGGCGATTCGCCGGCGGCGGCTGGATGGAAAGCGAGCGTGATCGTGCAGCTCGAGTGTGGCTGCAAGGTGACGTTGATGCAGCCCTGGGCCGTGAAGCTGCTGGCGCCGGCGCCCCCGAGCAGGACCGCGTTGACCGTGACCGCGGTGTCATTGCTGACATTGGTTACGGTGAACTGCTGGTCGGTTGAGCTCCCGACGGGCTCGACCGGGCCGGCGACAATCCCCGGCGATATCTGCAGCCGGGCGGGCAGTCCGAAGTCGATCGTGTAGGCGACGGCTGGTTCCTCGCCGCCCGGGTTTTTGCTGCCGAACGGGTTGGTGACGTGGAACAGCATGCGGTAGAGGAGCCTTTCCGGCTCGACGACCTCTTCCGGCTCGGGCGTGGCCGGGAATTCGTCCTGCTCGGGGCCGACTTCGATTTCCGGACCGTATTCGGGCGGCGGTTCGAATTCGTCGGTCGGTTCGATCGCGTCGTCGGGGATGTCGGCGTCGAAGAAGACGTCCTCGGAGGAACCGGGTGGGGGCGCGGGCGGGGCGACGTCGTCGGCTTTCCCTTTGCAGGGGTTCACCCCGTCCGGCGGCGCGGGGTTGTTGTCGGTCGGGTATTCGGGGCCGCCGGGGAACGGGAAGGGACAGAAGAAGGGGAAGGCCTCGGCCCTCCCTGGGCGCGTGCAGGAGATCGCAAGCGCGGCGAGCAACGCAGTCGCGGCGAGCGCGAGTGCTGGGATACCCGGTGTGGCGGTTCTCCTCATGACCCGTGCCCCCGAAGGGGCACCGTTCGATCCTAATCCGGCACCGGCCGGCTTCGCAAGGTGCTTTTGGGCGCCGCTCAGGCGGGCAGCGACTCGGGCAGGCCGAGGCGCTCGAAGGCGACGTCGAGCGCGGCCGGGTCGAAGGCGTGCTCGGGCATGCGGGCGATGACCTCGCGCTCGGGGCTTTCGGGGACGCGGGTGATGAAGGCGTCGACGGAGGAGATCTCGCGACCCTGGAGGGTGAGGACGTTGAGGGCGAAGCGTTGGTAGTCGCCGCTCCCTTCGTCCCAGCTGTAGAAGGCGAGCGCCTCCTGGCCGCTGGCGCGGACGCGCAGCGCCCGCCAGCGCCAGATGCCCGAGAGCGGTGAGCCGACGAGGAAGGTGCGGATCGCCTCGCGGCCGCGGAACCAGCTGCGCAGCGGCGGCATCGTGAAGGCCGCCTCCTCGCTCAGCATCGAGACGACCGCTTCGACGTCCTGCCGTTCCCAGGCCTCGAGGTAGCTCTCAACCAGCTCGCGGATCTCCTCGTCGCCGAGCGTGCGCAGCGTCTCCTGCTGGCTGCGCTCGGGCAGGTTGCGCTCGAGCGAGGCGCGGGCCCGCTGCAGGGCGCTGTTGACCGAGGCGGCGCTGGTCTCCAGCGCCTCGGCGGTCTCGGCGGCGGAGAAGCCGAGCACCTCGCGCAGGATCAGCACCGCCCGCTGATTGGCCGGCAGGTGCTGGAGGGCGGCGATGAAGGCGAGCTCGACGCTCTCGCGCAGTTCGTAGCGCGCCTCGGGCGAGGCGAAGCCGTCCTCGACCCCCATCGTCTCGTCGGGATAGGGCTCGATCCAGACCGACTCCAGCAGCGGTTCGCCGGGGCCGGCGCTGGGGTCCGACGGCGGGAAGTCGATCGGCAGCACCCGCTTCGGCCGCTTTTCGATCGCGTCGAGGGAGGCGTTGGTGGCGATCCGGTAGAGCCAGGCGCGCAGCGAGCTGCGCCCCTCGAAGCGGCCGAGCCCTTTCCAGGCGCGGAGCATGGTCTCCTGCAGGGCGTCCTCGGCGTCGTGGACCGAGCCGAGCATGCGGTAGCAGTGCGCGTGCAGCTCGCGCCGGTAGGGCTCGACCAGCGGCTCGAAGGCGGACTCCTCGCCCGCCTTCGCCGCCTCCAGGAGCGCCGCCTCAGACATCGGAGCCGAGGTTAGCTCTCAGCCGCGCTCGACGATCAGCAGCCGGTTGCCGTCCTGGTCGCGGAAGAAGAACATCGGCGGCACCGGCCCGCCCATCCGCATCACCTCCGCGTCGGCGTCGACCCCCCGCTCCCGCAGAGCGGCGTGGTCGGCCTCGATGTCGGTGGTTTCGAAGGCCACCCGGGACTCGATCCCGGTCTCCTGGCCCTCCATCGGCTGCACCAGCGCCACCGTCGTCGCCGCGCCCGCCGGCGCCACTTCGACCCACCGGTTGCCGTCGCCGAACGGCGTGTCGCTGCGCTTCTCGAATCCCAGCTTCTCGACGTAGAACTCGATCGCCTTGTCCTGGTCGGCGACCGGCACCATCACCGTCGCCACCTGGGCGACGTTGGTCCCGCTCGCGGTCGTCTCGGTCATCTCAGTCCTCCTTATGAGGGATTGGCCTTTAGGAGTTAAGACCGGCGGGAGTAGAGAAACTCATCGCTCCCCGACGGCGCTCCCGTCATTTGCACCGTATAGCGGAACAAATGACCGGCACCCGGCGAGCGCGCGAGAAGAAGCGGGAGCGACGGGACTCGAACCCGCGACCTCCGGCGTGACAGGCCGGCGCTCTAACCAACTGAGCTACGCCCCCGAGATGGCTCGGGAAGGGCCGGTTAGAAGCGGCCCGGAACGGGAATCTAGCGGGTCAAGGGCGCCGGGAGCGGGACCCGGGCACGACCTGCTGGCGATCTTTACCGAAGGTTGACCTCGGCTGAAGGTTCGGAGTCGATACTCGGCGCGAAAACGAGACGAGGAGGATGAAGATGCCGCAGATACTCGTGGTTGCCGATGCACCGCAGGGCTCCGGTGAGGTCGTCTACCGGGAGCGGGTCGCCCGCTCCAGTCTCGAGTCCGAGCACTTCGCCGACCAGTTGCTGGAGCGGGTCGGCTGGGCGGTCGGCGACGCCGACGAGATGGAGAACCGGGCAGAAAAGGAGCCGTCGGCGGATCAGATGGTGGCCGACGCCAACTGAAGCTCTGCCAGCGAAGCCTCGATTCCGGCCTGCATCGCCTCGAGATCGGGTACGCCGTCGCGGTCGGCGTTCAATCCGAAGGTCATCTTGCCGTCGTAGCTGACGATGGCAACCCCGACGGGGTGGCCGGGAAAGATCGGGATCAGGGGGATGACCCGGCGGATCGGGACGCCGAGGGCGTAGAGGGTGGTCAGGGAGACGGCGATGTTGGTGATCGTGACGTCGAAGAGGTCGGGCGTGAAGGCAAGACGGGCGATGACGCTCTGGACCAGTGACGGCGCCAGGCCGGCGAGACTGGCCGCGGGGCCCGGCGGAGACGCGGTGCCGCGGCTCCTCTGCTCGCTCACGGCAGCGGAGATCTTGCGGTAGCGGAGCAGCGGGTCGGGCTCGGCGACGGCAAGGTCGAGGAAGAGCGAGGAGAGCTTGCCGCCCCCGCCCAGGGATTCGCTCGCCTGCCGCAGGCTGAACGGCACCAACGCGTGAACGCGGTCGACCTCCTCCCCGCGCGACTCGAAGAGCGCCCGCAGGCCGCCGGCGACCGCCGCTACGACGACGTCGTTCACGGTCCCACCCAGCTCCTGCGTCACCCGCTTCACGTCCCCCAGCGGCACTTCCACCGTCGCCAGCCGCCGGCTCGCTCCGATCTCCCGGCTCAGGCTGGTCCGTGGAGCCGGAGCCGACTCGTCGCGCACCAGCAAGTCGGCCATCGCCTGCGACTGCGCGAGGACCCACCTCACCCTGCCCGGGGGAAGCGCGGCGTCGATGCCGCCACCCACCTCCTCGCCGACCGCCCCCCTCAGGCGCATCAGCACGCCTCGCCTCGGCTCTTTCCCGATCCGGGAGATCAGCTCCGCCAGCGGCGCCACACCCTCCTCCGGCTCGGGCTCGACGTCGAGCAGCGCCGCCGCCACGGTCGCCCCGCTGACGCCGTCGATCAGGCAGTGGTGGATCTTGCAGACCAGCGCCCAACGGCCGCCCTCCAGTCCCTCCAGAAGGGTCGTTTCCCAGAGCGGGCGGCTACGGTCGAGCCGGCGCGAGAAGTGGTCGCCGAGCCACTCCATCAATTCCCGCTCCCCCCCGGGCTCGGGCAAGGTGGCGCGGCGGATCTGCCGGCCAATGTCGAAATCGGGATCCGGCAGCCAGACCGGCAGCGCGAGCTTGCCGACCCGCGGCATCGAGAGGCGCCGGCGCAGGAGGGACACCTCGCCGAGCCGGGCTCGGACCTGGTCGCGCAGCTTCTCCAGCGAGGGACGCCTGCCCTCCGGCAGGGGATCAAAGGTCATCGCCCAGCCGATGTGCATGTGGGTGGTCTCGTCCGCTTCCTCGATCTCGAGGAGGGTGGCGTCGAGCGGGCTCAGATGGCTACGCATGTGCCCATCGTGGCGCCGCCCGAAAACCGTGCCATCCGTACAAGGCCGACCGCGCGCTTGGGGCCAACACCCGGCCTAGACGTGCGCCAGCTCGGGGCGGGCCAGCTCCGGTACCGCCGCCGGCGCCTCGTTGGCGGCAATCTCTTCCAGCAGCTCGCGCATCTGCTCCACCCGCTCGGCGCCGTAGCGCCGGATCCAGCGCCTTTCGACCTCGGCGAAGAGGGCGAACCCCCGCGCCTGGGCTTCTTCGCCGCGCTCGGTCAGGCAGATCAGCTTGGCGCGGCGGTCGCCGGGGTCGGGGATGCGCTTGACGTAGCCGCGCGCGACCAGGTCGTCGACGATCTCCCCCACCGACTGCTTGGTCATCCCCGCCAGGTCCGCCAGCGTCGTCAGCCGCATCCCGTCTTCCTTGACGAAGCGGAAGACGCAGCCGTGGGTGGGACGGATGTCGCCGAACTCGGTCTGCTCCAGCTCCTCGCGGAAATCGGCGAGGACGGCGTCGAGGGCGACGCCGAAGAGACCGGAGAGGGGGATGCGGGCAGATTTCCCCGCGAGGGTTGGGTTCCCCGCGAAGGTTGGGTTCTTTTTCGAGGCGGGAGTCATTTCGTCAGGAAGCCTGATAAGGTGCCCTGGTCAGGCCGCCTGACAAGGCTTCCTTACGAATTGTACCCGACGGTCTGGAGGTCCTCAATGGACTCAGCAACCAACCGCAAGTGGTGGACGCTCGGCGCGGTCTGCGTCGCCACCTTCATGCTCCTGCTCGACATCACCGTGGTCAACACGGCGCTGCCGGCGATCCAGCGCGACCTCGGCGGCAACTTCACCGACCTGCAGTGGGTGATCGACGCCTACACGCTCTCGCTGGCGGCGCTGGTCCTCACCGCTGGCTCGCTCGCCGACCGGCTCGGGCGGCGGCGCGTGTTCGCCTTCGGCCTGGCGGTCTTCTCGCTCGCCTCGCTGCTCTGCGCGCTGGCACCCGACCCGACCTTCCTCAACCTCGCCCGCGGCCTCCAGGGCGTCGGCGGCGCGGTGATGTTCGCGGTCTCGCTGGCGCTGGTCGCCCAGGAGTTCCCCAGCGGCCCCGAACGGGGGATGGCGATGGGGATCTACGGGGCGACGATCGGGATCGCGGTGGCGATCGGCCCGCTGGTCGGCGGCCTGCTCACCGACGGGCTCGGCTGGGAGTCGGTCTTCCTGCTCAATGTGCCGATCGGCGCGGCCGCGATCGCCGTCACCTACTGGAAGGTGCGCGAGTCGCGCGACCCCAACGCGACCCGGATCGACTGGGGCGGCCTCGTCACCTTCTCCGCCGCGCTCTTCCTGCTGGTGCTGGCGCTGCTGCGCGGCAACGACGAGGGCTGGGGCAGCGCCCTGATCGTCGCCCTGTTCGCCGGCGCGGCGGCATTGCTGGCGGCGTTCTTCGCGATCGAGCGGCGGGTGGCCGAGCCGATGCTGCCGCTCGGCTTCTTCCGCCGGCGCGCCTTCGCCGGCGTGCAGCTGGCGGCCTTCGCCGTCTCCGGCTCGATGTTCGCGCTGTTCCTCTACCTGACGCTGTACCTGCAGAGCTTCCTCGGCTACTCGCCGATCGAAGCGGGCCTACGCTACCTGCCGATCACGGTCGCCTCGTTCATCGTCGCGCCGCTGGCGGGAGCGGCGCTGGCGAAGGTCAAGGCCCGCTACCTGATGGCGGCCGGGCTGGCGCTGACCGGGGTCGGCCTGCTGCTGATGAGCGGCCTGGAGCTGAGCTCGGAATGGACCGCGCTCTTGGCCGGCTTCCTCGTCAGCGGCGTCGGCGTCGGGCTGCTGAACCCGGTGATCGCCGATGTGGCGCTGAGCGTGGTGCCGAAGGAGCAGAGCGGGATGGCGGCGGGGATCAACGACACCTTCCGCCAGGTCGGGATCGCGGTCGGGATCGCTGCCTGGGGCGCGATCTTCCTCGGCGCCGGCGCTTCGAAGGCGCAACAGGTGGCGGGCGGCGCGCTCGATGGCTCGCAGGCGCGCGGGCTGGTCGAAGCGACGTCCTCGGGCCACCTCGGGCAGGCGGTCTCCGCGCTGCCGCAGCAGGTTCAGGAGACGGCGCGGGGCGCGGCCGAACAGGGCTTCCTGCATGGGCTCAACGAGATCCTCGTGCTAGGCGCGATCCTCTCCTTTGCCGGGAGCGTGTTTGCGCTTTGGTTGGTGCGGGAGCGGGATATCGAGCGGGAGACGCTCGAGGGCACTGCTTTCGAGGCTGAGGCCGAGCCGGAGCCCGCGCAGGCGTAGAGGCGGTTGGTTGGGGAGGGGTCGGGTGCCCCTCCCCAGACACCCCTCGCTATGGCTCGGGGTTGAGTGTCTGGTGAGGGGCACCC
>JBQCIG010000109.1:0-6515 GCA_051953975.1 Solirubrobacterales bacterium
TTTTCGTGGTTTCTTTTGCCCCCTCTCGCCGCACAATGCACCCACGGAACTAGGCGAGGGCGTGTTCGCGGGTGTGAATCTGGAGGCGCTTGAAGGAGACGCGGGCGGCCCAGGCGGCGCTTAGGCCGGAGACGCCGGCTAGGAGGAGGGCGACGCGGGGGTCGTAGGCCTGGGCGAGCCAGCCGGCGAGGGGCCCGCCGATCGGGGTCGAGCCGAGGAAGACGACCGAGTAGAGCGCCATCACCCGGCCGCGCATCTCCGGCGAGACCGCCAGCTGCAGGGTCGAGTTGATCGTCGCCGCAAAGGTGACCGAGGCGGCGCCGAGCAGCATCAGCGTCGGCACCTCGAAGGCGAGGCTCGGCATCGCCGCCGAGAGCAGCGCCGCGACGCCGAAGGCCAGCGCCCCGCCGGCGATCAGCCGCGGGCCGGTGCGGCCGTGGTGACCGTTGACGAGGGCGCCGACGATTGAGCCGACCGCCATCGCCGCGACCAGGGTTGCGTAGGTCGCAGCGCCGGCGTCGAAGCTGAACTTGGCGAGCAGCGGCAGCACCACCTGGAAGTTGAAGCCGAGCGTCCCGACCAGCGCCATCAGCGCCAGCGGCACCAGCAGCTCCGGGGTGCGCAGCACGTAGCGCAGGCCGGCGCGGATCGCCCCCGGTTCGGCCTTGGCGGGCGGCGGCGCGTGCAGCCGCGCCGGGTCCATCCGCCACAGCGCCAGGATCATCGCCGCGAAGGTGAGCGCATTCAGCGCGAAGCAGGGGACGACGCCGACGGTCGCGATCAGGATGCCCGCCAGCGCCGGACCGACGATCCGCGCCGCCTGGACGATGACGCTGTTGAGGCTGACCGCGTTGACCACCCGGTCGGGCCCCACCATCTCGATCACGAAGCTCTGCCGGGTCGGGTTGTCGATCGCGTTGACCGCGCCCATCGCGAAGACCGCGAGGAAGACCATCCAGGACGCGACGACGCCGGTGGCGGTGACGGCGAAGAGGCCGACGGCGGGGATCGCCATCAGCGCCTGCGTCGTCATCAGCAGCCGCCGCTTCGGGAACCGATCGGCGAGGAGGCCGCCCCAGGCGCCGATCAGCAGCATCGGCAGGAACTGCAGCGCGGTGGTGAGGCCGACGGCGACACCGCTGCCGGTGAGGCTGAGGACAACCCACAGGGCCGCCACCGTCTGCATCCAGGTCCCGGAGAGGGAGATCAGCTGGCCGGTGAAGTAGCGGCGGTAGTTGGGGACCTCCAGCGAGTTGAACGAGTGGCGGATCGCAGCCGTCAAAGCTGCTCGCCTTCCCGCATCCGCTCGAGGATCTCGGCCGCCCGCTCCAGCGTCTCCACTTCCTCGGCGGAGAGGTCGCGCATGCGGCGCGCCAGGTAGGCGTTCTTGCGGCTGCGCAGGCGCCGCAGCCGCTCGCGGCCGGCGCTGTTGATCTCGACCAGGGCGCTGCGGCCGTCGGCCGGATCGGGGGTGCGGTCGATCAGGCCCTCCCGTTCGAGGCAGCCGAGGGTGCGGGTGATCGTCGGCCGCTTGACCCGCTCGATGTCGGCGATCTCGCTCGGGGTCATCGGCCCGTGGCGCTCGATCGTCGCCAGCGCCGCGATCGAGGTCGGGGTAAGACCGGTGGTCTCCGCCGCCGCCTCCTGGCGCAGCCGCCGGGCGGTGCGGACGATCGCCGTGCGCAGCTGCGCGGCGCGCTCGCTGAGGGGGATGTCGGCTTGCGTGACCATTTGATTAGCTCTGGTAATTAGTTTAGCAAACTACCTCTGCGAAAAGCCAGCGGGTACCGTGCAGGCGGTGAGCGAAGTCGCGATCAGCGTCAAGGGGCTGCGCAAGTCCTACGGCGAGCACGAGGCGGTCGCCGGGATCGACTTCGAGGTCGCGGCGGGCGAGGTCTTCGGCTTCCTCGGCCCCAACGGCGCCGGTAAGACGACGACGATCGAGATCCTCGAGGGCTACCGCGAGCGCAGCGGCGGCGAGGTCATCGTCCTCGGTGCCGACCCGAGCCAGCCGACGCGGGCCTGGCGCGAGCGGGTCGGCCTCGTCCTCCAAGAGTGCGAGCTGGACCCGCTCTGGACCGTGCAGGAGGCGGTCTCCCTCTTCGCCCGCTTCTATCGCTCGCCGCGCCCGGTCACCGAGACGATCGAGCTGGTCGGCCTTGCCGGCAAACGCGACGCCCGCATCGGCACCCTTTCCGGCGGCCAGAAACGGCGCGCCGACGTCGCCCTCGGGATCGTCGGCGACCCCGACCTGATCTTCCTCGACGAGCCGACCACCGGCTTCGACCCGAGTGCCCGCCGCGACGCCTGGAACATGATCGAGGGACTGAAGGCGCTCGGCAAGACGGTCTTCCTCACCACCCATTACATGGACGAGGCCCAGCATCTCGCCGACCGGGTGGCGATCCTGCGCGAGGGCCAGATCGTCGCCCAGGGCCGCACCGAGGAGATCGCCGAGGCGATCGGCCGCAGCACCGTGATCGGCTTCGCGCTGGACGGCGGGCTCGCGATCGAGGACGTGCGCGGCGCCGTCTCCGGCGCCGTCTCCACCGCCGGAGACCTGGTCGAGGTCCAGAGCGAGCGCCCCCAGCGGGACCTCTACCGGCTGCTCGCCCTTGCCGAGGAGCGCGGGATCGAGCTGCGCGAGCTCGAGGTCCGCCGCCCGAGCCTGGAGGACGTCTTCCTCGAGCTGACCCGGGAGCCTGCGCGATGAGCAGCCGGGCTATCGTCCTCGCGCAGGCGCGGATGGCGATCCTCGTCGCCCTGCGTACGCCGCGGACCGTGATCTTCACGATGGCCTTCCCGATCATCCTCCTCGTCCTCTTCAACTCGATCTTCAACGCGGGAGGGGGCAAGGCGGCGACCCTGCCGGGCGACCTCAAGCTCAGCGCCGAGGCCTACTTCACCGCCGGGATCATCGCCTACGCCGCCGCGCTCTCGACCTTCACCACGCTCGCCGTCTCGCTGACGACGCAGCGGGAGAACGGGCAGCTGAAGCGCTACCGCGGCACCCCGATGCCGCCCTGGACCTTCATCGCCGCGCAGATCATCCGCGCCGAGGCCCAGGCGCTGGCGATGGCCGCGGTGCTGCTGGCGATCGGCGCCACCGCCTACGGCATCCCGATCCCGGCCTCGACCTTCCCTGCCTTCGTCCTCTACCTGCTGCTCGGCACCGCGACCCTCTGCTCGCTCGGCATCGCCCTCAGCTCCTTCACCCCCACCCCCGACGCGGCCTCGACGATCGCCCCCTTCTCGGTCGTCATCCTCTCCTTCGTCTCCGGCGTCTGGATCCCGGTCGAACAGCTCCCCTCCTGGCTGGAATCGATCGGCAAGGCCTTCCCCCTCTCCCACCTGGCACTCGGCCTGCAGACCACCCTGGCACCCGGCGCGAGCGGCACCGGCCTCGACCTCGGCAACGTCGCCGCCCTGGCGATCTGGGCGCTGGTCGGGATCCGCGTCGCCAGCCGCCGCTTCCGCTGGGAGCCGCAAGCGGCAGCGTCCTGAGCATCCCTGCGCCCCCGAGCGTCAGGGGGTGCCTTGTTGCGGCTGCGGCAGCCGGGTCCACCACTGCACGCGAGTCTGGGGCTGCGCCCGCAGCACGTTCGTCCCACAGTGGATCTCGCCCATGCGGATGTGGTAGTACCAGGAGTCGATCCAGGCGGGCCGCAGTCCCTGGGCGTCGAGCAGGGCGTGCGTGTAGGCCTGGAATAAATCCACGGTCCGTTCCGGGATCGTGAGCTTGCGCCAGCCGCTGCGCAGTTCGCCCGAGGAATCGAAGGCGGAGCGGTTGGCGCGGCGGATTTTTTCTTCGATTTCTTCCTGGCTTGCCCCGACGAAACCGTCGGCGAACTCGCGGGCGATTTCGGCAAGCGTGTGGAACGGCACCGAGGTGGCGCCCTGGAGCGCCGGGTTCAGCCACACCTGGGTCACGTCGAGGCCCTGTTTTTGGAAGTACCGCACCGAGACACGGCCGGCGATGCTCCCGAATCCTTCGTTGCGGAGCACTTCGGCGATCACCTGTGCGGCGTCGTCAGGGCTCATGCGCGGGCCGAACGGGTTCGGGATCAGCACCGTCCCGTTGACGTGCTGGAGGTTGGCGAGGTCGGGGACGAAGGCGGCGGTCGAGCGGTCGACGAGTTTTTCGACCCGGTCGAAGAGGACCGGTACGCGGCGGATCGGGAAACCGGGCAGCTCCTGGTGCAGGACTTCGTCCAGCCCTTTCAACTTTTCTTTGGCGATTTCCTCGTTCGTTTCCCCCTCGAAGAAGCTGAGCTCCCAGGCGGACAGCGCCGCCGGGTAGTAGTTCGTGTCTTCTTCCCCTTCGGGGTAGTAGGGCGCGAGCGATTCGCCGAGCAGGCCGCCGTACCAGTCGACCATCCGCTGGTAGATCTGCGGCGGCAGCAGCACTTCCGACAGTTCCGGGTCATACCTCGAGCTCGACCCGCCGCCACCGGCCCCGTACCCGCCGCTGCCTCCCGATCCGCCGCCACCAGACGAAGCGTGCGGGTGGGGGTGGTAGTGGAGCCAGAGCTTGCCCCGGAACAGCCGGGTGACCGGGTGGGTGCCCCTGTTCATGCGGTGGCGCTGCAGCGTCAGCGGCCGCCAGGAGCCGCCGGCGTCCAGGTCGTACCAGGGGAGCCCCGAGCGGTACAGGGCGCTCGCCCCTTCCATCAAGGCGAAGGCCACCTCGGGCGAGGCCCGCATCACCACCTGCCCGGAGCCCCCTTCCTTGTCGGGAAGGAAGGAGATCAGCTCATCGACGTGGCCGACGCCGAGCCAGGCGGTGTCGATCTGGAACAGCGGCTGCACCGCCCTCCCGGCCTCGAGGAAGTCCCGCAGCGGCGGGTCCATCAGCCGGTTTTCCCCTTCTCCGATCACCACCTTTCCGAAGGGGTTGGCGCTCGTCGGCGGCGAGGCCTCGATGTTCCCCCCATAGACGAGCGAGTCGTGCATGCGCTCCACTTCTTCCGCGATTTTGAGCAGGTTGCCGCCTTCGAGGCGGTAAACGGTCCCTTCGATTTCCAGTTCGAACACTTCGCTGCCGGGCTGACCGCTCAGCCCCAGCACCCGTTCGACTGCCTGCACCCGCTGCCGGGCGCGATTGCGCATCGCTTCGATCCCGCTGCGCTGATTCGTCGCCGCTTTTGCGAGCAGCCGTGCGACCAGGGATTCGAGCCGGGCCAGGGCGACCGGGACCTGGGCCCGGATCGTCGGCAGCGTCGTCGCCGGCGGCAGTTCGCCGCATTCGGGCGGGGCGGGCGTGATCCCCAGGCTCGCCGCCGCCGCGCAGAGCCGGCGGATCGAGTCGAGCAGGAATTCGTGCGTCTGGGTGGTCATGTGGGCCGCCCGGAACACGAAGTAGGTCTGGGGGAAGGTGAGTTGCGCCGTCCCGCCTGCGTGGATCAGGGGCACCGTCCGCTGCCAGAAATCGTCGATCAGCCCCAGGTCGGTGGAGGGAAAGTGGGTTCGCACCAGTTCGGCGAGGTTGTGCGGGCTGGAGCCGACCTGGGCGTTGGTCCGCAGCCGCGGCAGGTGGAGGACGGCCCGCATCGAGCGCCCCGGGGCGACGATGTGGCCGACCTGGAACTGGTCCTGGAGCCAGCCGTCCCCTTTGTTGTCGGCGGGCCCGACTTCGCGGATCGGCACCGCGGGGCGCGTCGAGGCCAACCCTTCGCGGACGTCGCTCAGCGCTGGGGCGTTGTCGCCGAGCACGGCGAGGTAGATGACTTCCGCCGGCGCCAGGTCGCCGCAGACGATGAAGCCCGCGAGCCGCAGGCGGGCGCTGTCGACCGTCGTATCGGTGCCGGCGGCGTCGCGGCCGACGACGCTGAGCGTCAGCGCGGCGTCGCTTTTGCCGAGCGGCGAGCCGGGGGGACGCGAGGCCTCGAGGGAGAACTGGTGCCGTCCGGCTTCGGTCGGCAGCCCGAACTCGACCCGGCCCGGCGCCGTCGCCTGCGGCGTGACGAGGCGGGAGCGTCCGTCGACGAGGTCGACCGCGTTCGCGTTTTCCCCTTCGACCAGCAGCCTCAGGGTGGTGAATTTGGCGGCCGCCGGCGCCGAGACCACGATCTGCAGGGCGATCGGGTCGTTGTCGCTGCCCTGCTTGGTGGGGAGGGAGAAGTCGAGCTGCAAGGGACGCAGGACCCGCGCCGTGGTGGGCAGGCTGCGGCCGTCGCGGTCCAGGTTGGGGCCGACGATCGCACCCGGCGCGGTGGCCCGGGCGGCGTACTCCGCCGCGGTCCCCGTGAGCCGGCCGTCGCGGTCGAAGTCGGCCCGGAGCTCGACTTCCGGCACCGCGCTACTCGGCGTCGAGGTTCATCGGCAGCCCCGTCAGGCTATCGACTATCTGCGGGATTTCCCCGAGGTCCTGGACGACGACGAGCTCGGTCGGGATCGTCGTAGATGTCGGCGGTGACGACGAAGGCCTCCGTCTCGAACGCGTGGATGCCGACGGAGAGTTCCGAGCGACGTGGGGTCCCGAAGGAGATCCCCCCTCCGGCTTCCACCCCGCCGAG
>JBQCIG010000110.1:0-11528 GCA_051953975.1 Solirubrobacterales bacterium
TGCCGCCGAGCGCGCCCCCTACCCCTGCCGCGTACGCCGCGGCCGGAAAAGCAAGCAGGATGAGCAAAATCAGGGTGAATTGTTTGCGTTTTGTGAGCAAGCGCGAAACCGTGAAGCTCCGCGCCGCTCCCATGTGTGGCCACCATCACAGAGCAGACAACGCTTGTGCATCTCTGCACAAGCTCAGGCGTGAGGAGGCGGCTGGTCCCGGGTGACTGGATGCAATCTTGCGATCGCAGGCCGGGGAGGGGCGGCCTGTGCAGACACTCAACCGCGATCCATAATCGAGCGGTGTCTGGAGTGGCCGCCCCTCCCCGGCCCCCTAAGAGGCCTTGGCGAAACGATTGGCGAAAGTCTTGACCTTCATCGCTGAGGCATCTTAGGTTCGCCCGGTCCAAATCAAAAAGTGGCCGGGCGACTGCGCAAACAGCCCCCGGCCGTGACACCAGGAGGTCTAGTCCTGATGCACGACCAGAGTAAGCCAGCGTCCAACGACGCTCAAGACACCCGCGATGAGCGGGCGGCCTATTGCCACATCATGGAGTCTCAGCCCGCGACCCTGCGCGTCTCGGATCTGATCCGTGAACTCGCCGGAGGCGACGACTTCGCCCACCGCGACCGGGTCGAACGGGCAATCCACGAGTTGACCAACGCGGGGCTGCTCTTCCGCCACGGCGGGGCGGTGCTGCCGACCCGGGCGGCTACCCGCGCCTACGAGCTACTTGAAGAGGCGGCGTAGATGGAGGCCGCAAAGCAGTTCGGCCGCAACCTCCATGCGGCTCGGCGGCAGGCGGGGATGACTCAGGATCGCCTTGCGGCCGAGGCCTTCATGGACCGAGCCGCCGTGTCTCGGATGGAGAACGGCCATCAACTCCCGCGTCTCGACCACATGTTGTGGCTGGCTGCGGGTGTCGGGGTGCAGGTCCGCGACCTGCTCTACGGGATCGGGAAGTAAAGAGGAATGAGGCGCGAGGGCTGCAACCCCTCGCGCCTCGGACCTGATCAGGAGCTGCAGTTTCCGGCAGCCTCCTTCTCTTTGCATTGGTCGCAAAGTTGGCCTACCGGGCGCACAGTGGTAGCGCCCTGTGGGTTGCTCGGGTAGTCCGAACAGTTCGTGCACCAGTGGTAGATGTTCGGCACCCCTGGAGCATGCACATAGGTCGGCACGCGTTCCCCCCTTTCTGCCTTTTTGGTGGACTTGACCGGCCGGAGGCTATCGGAACGCTTGAGGAAAGTTCAAGAAACATGGGAGGTTCTGAGTGAACGTGAAAACCCCCGGGAGATTGCAGAGGGAGCCGCTAACCGGCTATGTGCCTATGACGCCGTGAACGCCCCAGGCGATTGCAGCTCCACCGAAGAACGGATCGCCGAGTTTCTGCGCGAGTTCGTCCTTGTCATCACCCCCCGCCTGGAGGCAGTCGCGAAGCGCCGGGATTAGAGGCTACGTGCGGGGATGGCAGCGAACGCAAGAGAGCGCGCAGGCCAGCTTCGTCAAGACCGTGAGGTCGGCGTGGAGTCGGACGCGCTCAAGGCCACGGACCCGCAGGGGCTTCAACCCCCATTCGTGCTTGAGCCGTCCGAACTCCCGCTCGACTGCGCTCCGCCCGCGGTAGAGCTTGTGCCAGCGGTCCGTCCCGTGGGGGATCAGCGGGTGCAGGCGATCGGCCTTGATCCACGTCGAAGCCGGGGAGCATTCCCCGGTCGGGCATCGCCACTTGGATGCGCCGCGCCTTCGATCCGACCCGGCGAACTTCCAGGGGCCGTGCTCGCAGGAGGGCGGCAGGTGGTCACCGCGCTTCACTCCCGGCGTCTGCTTCAACGGGATCACCGGCAGGCAGTCCCGCTCGGCGCACTCGCCATGAACGCGGTTGTTGTCGTAGCCGCGATCCATCGCCACGGTGTTGACCATCAGGCCGCGCCGCTTCGCCGTGTCGATCAGCGGTGCCGAGAACATCCCCTCGTTCTCTTTCGCAGTCTCGACCTGCCAAGCGACCGGAAGGCCGGTCTTGGTGCAGCAGGCGAGCTGGAGCTTGTAGCCGTAGAAGCCGCCGCCTTTGCGGACCGACACCGCCGAGCGATGGCCCCACGTCGCATCGGGATCGGCGTAGCGCTCGCGCAGCTTGCCTTTCGGGGTGTAGCGGTGCCCATTGGCGTAGGCGGGCATATCGCTTGCGTCGATGGCCAGATCGGTGCCGTAAGTCGGCAGCTTGGCTTTCAGCCCTTCGACCACGGAGTCGATGCAGCACTCCACCTTCTCGCCGTTGTCACGCAGCTTTTCGGCGAAGCGATACGCGGCCCACTTGCTCGGCGGGTCGCCCTCACAGCCGAGGACGCGCTGCAAGCGCCAGTGGTCGGCGACCAGGGCGACGACCCGCGTCCACGTCGGCAGCGCGTAGAGACTCTTGGCCAGCGCCAGCCCGATCATGGTCCGGATCGGATACCCCGGCCGCCCCGTCCAGCGGGTCGCTTCCAGTTCCCGAATCAGCCGCCCTATCTCGGGCGAGTCAAGGAGTCCTTCCAGAGCAGCGGCAGAAGCCGCGCCCCCTGCTAAGTTCGGTGATGCCAAGCGAGCTACACCTCGTTTGGTCTGCCCCTCGGACGCGCCAACGTCGCGGGGGGCTTCTTCTTGAAGTTTGCCCGCTCAGGCTATATGCCAGATCGGACGTAAAACCGCTCTGGAAAGCGGAAAACTAGCGCTATCAAGCAAAGTTGACCCGATCTGAGATTTTCGATAGGTTCTCCCTGTCACTGCGACAGGGGGGAGAGATGAGCGACTGCCTGCACTTAGCATCATGTGAGGCCCCATCTGGCTCAAGCGCTACGCTGTATTTTGGAACTGACCATTCCGCGACTAGCCTCAGGAGAGTCAATGGCCTCCGTCCATGACGTAGCTTCGTACATCCTCCATAAAACGGGGAGCATCTCCACGTGGAAACTCCAGAAGCTCGCCTACTACTCGCAGGCGTGGAATCTTGTGTGGGAGGAGAAACCCCTTTTCGACGCTCAGATTCAAGCGTGGTCCAACGGACCGGTGGTCCCGGAGCTTTACAAGGTGCATCGCGGCAAGTACTCCATTGGCCGCTGGCCGAAAGGCAGCGGGGCCAGGCTCACCGATTCCGAGAAGGAAGTCGTTGATGCCGTTCTCAGCGGCTACGGCCAGTTGACCGGCCACCAGTTGAGCGTCCTCACCCATAGCGAGGACCCGTGGAAGGAAGCGCGAGCCGGTCTGCGTCCGACGCAGCGCTCCGTCAAGCAGATCAAGCCGGAAGCCATGCGGGCCTACTACACCTGGCTTGATGCCAACGTGGAAGCCAGGCCAGTAGACGAGATCGATTGGGACGCTCTGGCTGATTCCTGAGCGCAGTGGCTCGCCAGGTCAAGGTTCATAGCGGCGCAGCCGCGCGTGCGTCTGGTCGCAAAGCAAAGGCAAGGCCGCCCGACGCTTCGCTAGACCAGACGCCCCTTTTCTGCTTTTACCACGCCGACCGCGCAACGAAAGAAGCGTGGCAGTTCAAGCCGGGTGCAAAAGATGCGGCCAAACTTGCCGACTTCCTCTGCGACATCGGCCGATCCACCTGGCGGGAAATCGACAACATGAGGTTTAACGGCCGTCCGAAGCACCACTCGCAGGAACTGAAAAGCATCACTCGGAGGGCAAAGAAAGACGCCGAGCGCCAGAAACTTCCTGAGACGTTTGGGGACGAAATCTTCCGCTTTCGCCTCGGAAGCACCAGGCGGCTCTGGGGCTTCCGGGTCGGCCGCACCTTCCACGTGATTTGGTGGGACCCCGACCACAAGGTCTATCCAACCGAGCCGAGCAGTTAACGGGTGCTACTCCCTTCCCCCGACCGTATGCGAGGGGTGGGGTAGATCAGGCCCGGAAGCGAGGTATCCGTGAAATCACCGATCTTGCAAACCCGCATGGCTACTCGCGCTGCGAGTTTCGCCAATCCCTCCTAAACCGCTTTCGCAATCAAGAGTCGCAAGTCCGGCAGCGTCCGGAACGATTTCACCTCGACGCCACCGTACCCGCTCCCCCCCAGCCAGCGCGAGACCTCCTCGGTCGTGTAGGTGTCGGCCCCGGAGGTGAGATGGAAGAAGAGGCCGAGGATCGAGGCGAGGTTCGCCCGCTGCCCGTGCGGCCGGTCGTAGAGGTCGAGCACGCAGAGCGGCGAGCCTGGCCGCAGCACCGCGCGGATGCGCGCGAACAGCGCCCGGATCTGCTCGGGCGAGAGGTGGTGGATGATGTTGAAGGTCAGCGCCCCGTCGTAGTGGCCGTCGAAGTCGACCTCGAACATGTCGCCGACGAGGTAGCGGACGCGGTCGCCCATCCCCGCTTCGGCGACGATCTCCTCGCCGACCTTGGCACTGCCCGGCAGGTCGACGATCGTCGCCCGCAGCCCCTCGTGCCGGCGGCAGAGCGCCATCGAGTACTCGCCGTGGGCGCCGGCCACATCCAGCACCGCGTGGGCGCCGCGCACGAGCGGGATCGCCTTCGCGACTTCGGCGCTGGAGAGGCGCGCCACCTGGTACTGGCCGCGGATGTAGGAGCGCCAGTAGGGATCGTCCGACCCTTTCCCGTGCAGCTCGACGTGGCGGCCGTCGCGGACCAGGTCCTCCAGCCCCGCGTACCAGTCCCAGTAGTGGGCGGTGTCGGCGAGGAAGTCGCCGAGGTAGGTGTCGGAGCGCGGGTCGAGCCAGGGGCGGCCACTGGCGGTCATCTCGTAGCGGCCGTCGGGTCGCTGCTTGACGTGCCCGAGCGAGGCGATCACGTCCAGCACCCGTTCGGTGCCGGTCTTCTGCAAGCCGAGGTGCTCGGCCAGCTCGCCCGGCTCCCGCGGTCCCTCGGCCAGCGCCCCCAGGATCCCGGTCCGCTGCGCCACCTGCAGCGAGCGCGCGATCGGCATCGAGTACATCGCCTCGCCGATCGGCGTCGGCAGCTTGCCCAGGAGCAGCCCCAGCCGCTCGATCGGTCCGTCGGGAACGGCGGCAATCCGCATCGAGGCTAGCCTATCCGCGATCATCGACGGATGGGAGAGACGCCCTCCTCAAGGCTGCTGCTCGCCTGCCCCGACCGCCCGGGGCTGATCGCCCGCGTCAGCGGCTTCCTCGCCGAGTCGGGACTCAACATCGTCGACGTCGACCAGCACTCCAGCGCCGAGGGCCGCTTCTTCATGCGGATGGTCTTCGACCACGTCCCCGACGGAGAGCGCGAGGCGCTGGAGCTGCGCTTCGGGCGGGAGATTGGCGAGCCGTTCGAGATGGACTGGGAGCTCCACGAGACGAGCCGGTCGAAGCGGGTGGCGATCATGGTCAGCCGCGAGGACCACTGCCTCTCCGACCTGCTCTGGCGCTGGCGCAACGGCGACCTCGGCGGCGAGCTGGTGACGGTCATCTCCAACCATCCCGACCACGCCGGGCAGGCCGAAGCGGTCGGGCTGCCCTTCCATCATGTCCCGGTCGAACCGGCGACGAAGGCGGAGGCCGAGCGCCAGATCCTCGACCTGCTGGAGGGGATCGACCTGCTCGTCCTCGCCCGCTACATGCAGATCCTCTCCGAGGACTTCCTGCAGCAGCTCGGCGCGCCGGCGATCAACATCCACCACAGCTTCCTGCCGGCCTTCGTCGGCGCCGACCCCTACCACCGCGCCTACGAGCGCGGGGTGAAGCTGATCGGCGCCACCGCCCACTACGTGACCGCCGAGCTCGACGCCGGCCCGATCATCGCCCAGGACGTGACGAGGGTCGACCACCGCGACGAGGTCGCCGACATGATCCGCCTCGGCCGCGACGTCGAGCGCCTGGTCCTGGCCCGGGCGGTGATGGCCCACCTCGACGACCGCGTCCTCCTCGACGGCGACCGCACGATCGTCTTCTGAGATGACCACGCTGCCGCCAGGATCGCGGGCGCCGTCGTTCGTGCAGGCGGTCCGTTACCTGCGCGACCCGCTCGGGTTCCTCCCCCGCCACCACGAGCGCTACGGCGACGTCTTCACCGTCCACTTTCCCTTCTTCGGGAAGATCGTCTACGTCGCCAGCCCAGAGCTGGTGAAAGAGGTCTTCACCGGCTCACCCGCCGTCTTCCACGCCGGCGAAGCGAACGCGACCGTGCTGGAGCCGGCGCTGGGGCCGAACTCGGTCCTCACCCTCGACGACGAGCCTCACCTGCGCCAGCGCAAGCTGCTGCTGCCGCCCTTCCACGGCGACCGGGTCCGCCGCTACGGCGAGCTGATGCTCGAGGTCACCCGGCAGGAGATGGCGAGCTGGCCGGTCGGGGAGCCGTTCCCGCTGCGCCCCAGCACGCAGCGGATCACCCTCTCGGTGATCCTGCGCGCGGTCTTTGGCATCCACGACGAGGCCCGGGTCGACCGGGCGAGCGGGCTGATCGACGCCTTCTCCGACCGGGTGACGACGATCACCCGCTACCCGTTCCTGCGCCGCGACCTCGGCCCCGGCAGCCCCTGGCGCCGTTTCCTCGCGGCCCGCTCGCGCCTCGACGATTTCGTCTACGAAGAGATCGCCCTGCGCCGCGCCGAAGCCGGAAGCGAGGAGCGCACCGACGTCCTCTCGCTGCTGCTCCAGGCCCGCCACGACGACGGCTCGCCGATGTCCGACGCGGAACTGCGCGACGAGCTGCTGACCGTGATCGGCGCCGGCCACGAGACCACCGCCACCGCGCTCGCCTGGGCGATGGAGCGGCTGCTGCGGACGCCGCGGGTGCTGGCGCGGCTGCGCGAGTCGATCGCCGCCGGCGAGGACGCCTACCTCGACGCGACCGTGCGCGAGACCCTGCGGATCCGCCCGGTGATCATCGACGTCGCCCGCAAGCTGACCGCGCCGGCGAGCGTCGGCGGCTACGAGCTCCCCGCCGGCAGCTTCGTCGTCCCGGCGATCGCCGGCCTCCACTTCCGCGCCGACCTCTACCCCGAGCCGGAGGAGTTCCGGCCCGAGCGCTTCCTCGACGGCAAGGCCGACAACTACGCCTGGATCCCCTTCGGCGGCGGCATCCGCCGCTGCGTCGGCGCCGCCTTCGCCGAGTTCGAGATGCGGACGATCCTGCGCGAGTTCGTCACCCGAGCCGAGCTGCGGCCGGTTGACGCGAAGCCCGAACGGGCCCAGGTCCGCAACATCACCCTGGCGCCGGCCAAGGGGACTCGTGTGGTTCAGGCCTCGGCCGCCGCCTGAGCCGCCTCCCACTCCGCATACAGCTGCTCGACCTCGGCCTTCGCCTCGGCATGGCGCTTGCTCGCCCGCTCGACCCGAGTCGGGCTCGACCAGGCGGCGGGGTCGGCCAGCTCGTCCTCGAGCTCGCGCAGCGCCGCCTCGGCCCGCTCGATCCGCTGTTCCAGCTTTGCCGCCTTGCGCGCCGCTTTCTGCGCCGGCTTGGTGGCGCTGTACTTCCTGCCGCCGCCGCCCTTCGCCTTGACCGCCGCCGCGGCCGCCGCCTCGGCTTCTTCGTCGCGCCGCCGCTGGTACTCGGCCCAGCCGCTCGGGTGGCTCTCCAGCCGGCCTCCCTCGCTGACCAGGGTGCGGCTGCCGACCGCCTCCAGCAGCGCCCGATCGTGGGAGACGAGCAGCACCGCCCCCTCGAACTCGGTCAGCGCGTCCTCGAGCGCCTCGCGGCTCTCGATGTCGAGGTGGTTGGTCGGCTCGTCGAGGATCAGCACGTTGGCCCCAGAGGCGACGAGGATCGCCAGCGAGAGCCGTCGCTGCTCGCCGCCGGAGATGTCGGATAGCTGCTTTTCGACCTCCTCCCCGGAGAAGAGGAAGCCGCCGAGCAGCGCCCGCGCCTGGTTCTCGGTCAGGCCAGTCTCGCGCTTGGCCGCGTCCAGCACCGTGCCCGCGCCGGCGGCGGTGTCAGCGTGCTGGGAGAGGTAGCCGAGCTTGACGTTGTGCCCCGTGCGGACGCTGCCCGTGGCCGGCTCGCGCCGCCCGGCGAGGGTCTCGATCAGGGTCGTCTTGCCGGTCCCGTTGGCGCCGACGAGGACCACGTGCTCGCCGCGCTCGATTTCGAGGTTGGCCTCGGCGAGCAGCGTCCGCCCCGGCACCTCGATCGTCCCGTTGACCAGTTTCAGCACCACCCGCCCCGGGCGCGAGGGTGGCTTGAACTGGAAGCGCAGGTGACGTTTGTCGCGGCGTTCGGCGACCGGGCCTTCGCGCTTCGCTTTCTCGATCATCTTCACCCGCGACTGCGCCTGGCGCGCCTTCGTCGCCTTGTAGCGGAAGCGCTCGACAAAGCGCTCCATCCGCGCGATCTCCGCCTGCTGGCGCTCGATCGCCTTGCCGAGGGCGATCTCGCGCTTGGCCTGTTCTTCGCGCCAGGCGTGCCAGGGCCCGGCGAAGAAGCGGGCCCGCTGGGCCTCCAGCTCCAGGACCGAGGTGCCAACCGCCTCGAGGAACCAGCGGTCGTGGGCGACGAGGACGACCGCGGCGTCGAGCTCGACCAGGTAGCGCTCCAGCCACTCCAGCGAGGGGATGTCGAGGTGGTTGGTCGGCTCGTCGAGGAGCAGTAGGTCGGGACGGGTGGCGAGGGCGCGGGCCAGCGAGGCGCGGGTCAGCTCACCGCCGGAGAAGGTCGCGAGCGGCCGCTCGGCGTGCTCGGCGTCGAAGCCGAGCCCGCGCAGGACCGCGAGCACGTCGTCGCGCCAGCGGTAGCCGCCGCCGGCTTCGAGCCGCTGCTGGGCGGCGGCGTAGCGGCGCATCGTCTCCTCGTCCCCGCTGGCTGCCATCTCCCCCTCCAACCGCGCCAGCTCGGCCTCGGTCTCGAGCATCTCGGTGCGACCGGAGAAGACGTACTCGCCGAGCTTCGTCTGTGACTGGCGCGGCGGGCGCTGGTCGTGGAGGGCGACGCGGGCGCCGCGCTGCACGGACAGCGAGCCGCCGTCGGGAGCCAGCTCGCCGGCCAGCACCCGCAGCAGCGTCGACTTGCCGGCGCCGTTGCGGCCGGAGAGCGTCATCCGTTCGCGCAGCTCCAGCTTGAAGGAGACGTCTTCGAAGAGCAGCTTGCCGCCGACGTAGACGTCGAGCGAGGTTGCGGTCGCGATCGCCATTGCACCGTCCAAGGTAATGGCAGGCCGTGGGCCTGAGCGCGCCGGTCATTTGCACCGCCATGCGGAACAAATGGCCGGCGCGCTAGCCGTACTTGGCGGCGATCTGCTCGATCGTCCCCATCGTGCGGCGGGTGTCGGTGCCGAGGAGCGCGGCGATCGCCTTCAGGTCGAGGTCGGACTCGAGCAGGCCACCGCTGGGGAGCCAGTAGAGCTCCCGCCCCTCAATCGCCAGCAGGTCCTCCTCGGTGGCGAGCGCTAGCACCTTCCTCCTCGCCGCCGCACTTGGCTTCTTCGCCAGCAGCGAGACCTGGAGCTTGCCTTTCGACTTCTCGACCCGCTTGGGATCGAAGGGCCGCTGCGCGGCGATCGCTGCCACCTCTTCGATACTGCGTAGGAAGACCGGCACGTCATAGCCGAGCCGAGCGTCCAGCTCCGCTTCGACCCGTTGGGCCAGCTTGCCCTCCGCCTCCCGCTTCGGACCAGTGAAGACGACGTTGCCGCTGGCGCGGAAGGTGGCGACGTCCTCGAAGCCCATCTCCTCGAAGTGCCGCCGCAACTCCTCGTTCTTGATCCGGCGCCCACCGAGGTTCATCCCGCGCAGGAAGGCGACATAGCGGCCCATGGCGCCACCCTAGCTAGGGTCGGCCGCGGCCCAGCTCCTAGCCGAGTCCTCCTCAAGGCGCTCCTCGAAGTACTCGGCCTGGGCCGCGAGCTCGGAGAGGTCGACTTGCAAGGCGGCGGCGATCCGCCTCGCGGTGGCCCAGCGAGGATTGCCCTTGCCTTTCTCGTAATCGGAGATCTGGCTGGGATGGAGCTCCGTCCGCCGCGCCAGCTCCGCCTGTGTGAGGTCGGCCTCGGTTCGGATCTTCCTCAAGGCCCTGCCAAAGCCACGCTGCGGATCGGGCGTCTCTGCCATCCCTGAAGCAAATGCTCAGGGGCGCCCAAGCTCCATAGAGTTCGGCTCAAGTTCAGCGGGGATGCTTAAAGCGCGACTTCCTGCTCGCGCTTCGATGCCTGCGACTGCGGCAGGGGCGCGGCCTCGCCATCAGCCTCGTCAGTGTCTGGTCCCGCCGCCACTCCGCCGGGGTGCGGATGCCCTTCGCCTTGTTGCACGGCCTGCAGGCGGCGACCAGGTTGGCGGGGGTCGTCGCCCCGCCGCGAGCCCGCGGATCGACGTGGTCGACCTCGGTCGCCTCGCCCCCGCAGTAGCGGCAGCGCCACTGGTCCCGGTGCAGGACGGCGCCGCGCAGCAACGGGTGGATTCGTCGCTGCGCGGGATCGGCGGCGGCCGGGTCCCAGTGGAGGAGGGGATGTGAAGCCGGAGGAATTGGCAAAGCGGGCGCGCGGCCAGACTCCGCGGTTAACGAATAAACCCCGCCCAAGGGGATTTGTTGTGCTCCGCGTCACCCGCCCTCAGTGCGAATGGCGATGCCCGCCCCGCACCGTCCGCCACGAATCCCAGGTGATCTTGACGATCACGGCGGTGATCCCGAGGCCGATCAAGGGGTCGGCGACCGGGAAGCCGACGGCGACGACGAGCGCGCTGGCGACGACCGCGAGGCTGACGTAGGAGTCGGCGCGGGCATGGTTGCCGTCGGCGATCAGAGCCGGGCTGTCGAGGCTCCTGCCGGCGCGGGTGCGGATTATCGCCGCGAGCCAGTTGCCGCCGAAGCCGATCAGCCCCGCCAGCGCCAGCGCCAGCAGGTGAGTGGGGTTGTGCGGATGGATCAGCCGCGAGACCGCCTCGATCCCGGCCACGCAGGCGGAGACGAAGATCGCGAAGACAACGAACAGCCCCGCCACGCGCTCGGCCCGCTCGGAGCGCAAGAGGAACGCGATCCCGAGCGGGATCGCCGTCGCCGCGTCGCCGAAGTTGTGGATCAGGTCGGCGAGCAGGGCGACGCTGCCGCTGAGGACGTAGATCGCCAGCTGCGCCAGCGCCGCCAACCCCAGGACCAGCAGCGAGAGCCCGACCGCCCGCAACCCCGCCCGCGACCGTTTGATGCTCGGGTCGATCAGCCCGTGGCTGTGGCCGTGACCGTGGTCGTGCGTGTGGGCGGGGGCGAGGTGACCGTGGCTCATTCGGAGCTGTATACCGGGTCGGAAGAAGCCCCGGCGGGGCTCTTCCTGTCGATGGAGGCGCCGAGATTCGAACTCGGATCCGCGGACGCGGTGCGAGGGTGTCTACAGGTTTAGCCGGCGCTTGGTTCTCGTCTCCCGGGGGTCCGCGCCGGCGGGCACTGCGGGAGACAAAGCCCCTTTGATTTTCCCGGGCGGTCGGGGCGGGCCGCCTGGGTGAGCCCGCTGTTGAAGCCGGAACCCCTCCCCGCGGGCGAGGGAGGGCCGACTCTCACATCACTTAGCTTCTAACTAAGCGGCGAGGGCGAACTCATGGTCCGCACGTATTGGTTTGTGACGGGGTTTAACGAGGCCTCCGTCAACCTCGACCTGCAACCGTTCGCACGAGTCGACCACGTC
>JBQCIG010000111.1:0-4162 GCA_051953975.1 Solirubrobacterales bacterium
AAGAGCGCGGCTTCGCCGCGCAAGAGCGAGATTGCATATCGCCGAACATTCCTCCGGAGGCATGTCGGCCCCCTCCACGACCGAGCTCCGCCCCACGGAAATGCGGGGACGGAGAGCCAGGGTGGACCGCTAAAGTTCCTCCGGCGCCCGGAGGTCCTGGGCGGCTGCGGTCCGGGGTAGCTCAATCGGCAGAGCATTCGGCTGTTAACCGAAGGGTTGTGGGTTCGAGTCCCACCCCCGGAGTTTTTAGGCGGTGGCGAGCGTCTTTAGCGCCAGGCGCTCGACCAGCTCGGCACCTCGTGCCGACCCGTCGCTCGCTCGGCTCCAGGCGGCTATCTCCTGGGCCTTCGCCGTGAACTTGGGCTCGTTCAGCAGCCGCTGGACCGACCAGCGCAAAGGCGCCGGGTGGCAGAGGCGCCACGGAAGGGAGAGGCCGGCGCCGGTCCAGGCGACCCGCATCGCCGTCTCGCTCATGTCGCCGATGATCGGGCAGACGAGGACGGGGGTGCCGGCGCCGAGGGCGCGGGCGACGGTGCCGTGGCCGCCGTGGGAGATGACCAGGGAGGCGGCCGGCATCAGCTGGCTGTAGCTGAGCCATTCGACCAGGACGGCGTTGGCTGGAACTTCGATTGGCTGCTGGGGGGCGACGCGGTTGGTCGTCGCCACCACCCGCACCGGCTCCGCGGCGAGGGCGGCGAGGGCAGTCCGCACCAGGTGGTTGTCGGAGTCGTGGGCGGTGCTGGGTGCGACGAGGACGAGCGGATCATCGCCCGGCGGCAGCTCGATGTCCGGATATGGCAGCTCGAAGGTCATCGGCCCGGTGATCTCCACGCCTGCCGGCCAGCGCCGCGGGTACTCGAGCTGGGGATAGGTGGCGACGAGGGCGAGGTCGGGGCTGATGCCGCCGTGGAAGCGATCGATCGGGGACAGCCCGAGGCGCTGACGCTGGATGTTGAGGTCACGGCGCCCCTGCTCCAACCCCACCGTCAGCGCCCGCTGATGCCCATAGCTCCAGACCGCCCGCCCCAGGCGCGTGCGCGGCGGGCGCAGGCCGATCGCGAAGAAGGGCTGCCCCGGCTCGACGACGGGGTAGATGTGGGGAATCAGCGTCGCCAGCGGGATATCCGCGCGCTCGGCGGCCAGGGTCGGGGCGAGGGTGAGGATGTCGCTGACCACCGCGTGGGGGCGGAAGTCCTCGAGCAACGGCAGCAGCGCCCGCGCCGCCTCGGCCGCGTGCTGCCCTTCCTCGGAGTCCGGGTCCGGTGGCGGGAACATCCGGTATTCCTCGGCCGCGGCGAAGCCGAGGCCCTCGCCTTCCACCGCCGAGCGCCGCTCCTCCCAGGTCTCGATCACCACCTCGTGGCCGCGCCCGGCCAATGCCCTGCCGAGGGCGATCGCCGGGAAGACGTGGCCGGCGTCGCCGAAGGCGGCGACCAGAACACGCAGGCGCTCAGCAGCGCCCGGGCCGCTGTCAGGGCGTGTCAAGCCCCTCACCGGGGCGGCTGAAGACGATCTCCGGCACGTGGCAGTTGCGGGAGGTACGGAGGAGGAAGCGGACCGCCTCGCCGAGGTCGGAGGGCCTGATCATCTCCTCGGGGGGGATCTGGCCCTGGACGAACTCGGTCATCGGCGTCTCGACGAAGCCCGGCGCCAGCGCCGTGCACTGGATCCCGGCGGCGCCGGCCTCGCGGTGGGTCGACTGGGTGAAGTTGATCACCGCCGCCTTGGTCGCGGCGTAGATCGAGAGCCATGCCTGGCCGCCCTTGCCGGCGATCGAGGCGGTGTTGACGATCAGCGCCTTGCCGTGCTCGGCGCCGGCCTCGCGCAGCATCGGCAGCCCCTCGCGGGTGCCGAGGATCAGCGCCCGCAGGTTGACCCCGAGCTGCATGTCGAGGTGCTTGGTCTGGATCTGCTCCATCGGCGCCCCGATGCCGACGCCGGCGTTGTTGACGAGGACGTCGAGGCGGCCGTACTTCTGCCGGTGGGCGGCGAAGATCGCGACGACGTGGTCCTCCTCGGTCATGTTCGCGGGAATCGGCTTGACCTCGAAGCCTTCGCCGCGCAGCCCTTCGGCGGCTTCCTCGAGCTTCTCCGGACGGCGGGCGGCGACGGTCAGGGCGTAGCCCTCTTCGCCGAGCACCTTTGCGATTGCCAGCCCGATCCCGCTCGATGCTCCGGTCACCAGCGCCGCTCGATCTGCCATCTCCGTCTCCTTCCGTCGCGAACCCCGCGGACCCTATCTCTCCATAACATGCCGCCGATGCGCGCCCCCCGCCTCGCCCCAGCGCTGCTCTGCCTGCTCGCGGGCGCGACCCCGCTGACCGGCTGTGGCGGTTCCGGCTCCGAATCCACCTCGACCGCGGCGGAAACCGCCGAAAGCCGCCCGGCGCCACCCAAATCAGAGTTTCCAGCGGTCGAAGGCAGGACGTTGCGCCAGGTCCTGAAGGCCGCCGACGGCCGGACCGAACTCCTCGTGACCCCTGCCGCCGAAGTCTTCTATCCGGGCGCAAATCGCTATCCCTTCAGTGTCTCCGACCGCGAAAAGGGAGAGGTCCCCGACGCCGAAGTCGCCCTCTACTACGCCAAAGTGCCGCCGGTCGAGCCGAAGGCGAAATCGAAATCCGGCAACCGCAGCCAGGCGACGAAAGCTCCGCAGCCTCCGCTCGACCAGCCCGCGGTCGGTCCCTTTCCCGCCGCAATCGAATCGCTCGCCACCAAGCCTGCCTTCCGGTCGAAGACGACGAGCGAAGACCCCGAAGCCGCTAGCGTCATCTACTCGACCCAGCTCGACTTCCCCGGGAAAGGGGAGTGGCTGGTCGCGGCGATCCTGAGGGAAGGCGGGAAGCTGAAGGGGGCGCTGCTGCGGGACGCGGTAGTGGGCGAATTCAAGAGGGTTCCGAGGCCCGGGCAGAAAGCGCCGAAAATCCACACGCCGACCGCGCAGGACGTCGGGGGAGCGCTGTCGAAGATCACGACTCGGATACCCCCGGACACCCAAAACAAGGTGGATTACGCGGAAGCGCTGGGCAGAGAACCGATAGTCCTCTTGTTTGCGAGCCCCCAGTTCTGCCAGAGTCGGGTCTGCGGGCCAGTCGTCGACGTGGCCGAGCAGGCAAAGCATGAATACGGAGACAAGGCGGCCTTCATCCACATGGAGATCTACAACGACAACGATCCCGGCAGGGGCGTGCGCCCGCAAGTGCGGGCCTTTCACCTCCCAAGCGAGCCCTGGCTGTTTACGATCGACCGCCACGGCGTCGTCCGCGACGCGGTCGAGGGGGCCTTCGGGCTCAAGTTGATGCACGAAGCAGTCGAAAAGGCGATCTCAGGATGAACGACAAAGCCGCCACCGAGGATGAGCTGCTGCAGTCTTTCGCCGCAGAGGCGAAGCGGCGCTGCGATGTGATCTCCGCCGGCCTCGCCACCGGCAGCTCCGACTTCGAGACGATGCGGGCCGAAGCCCACGCGCTGCGCGGCACCGCCGGGGTCGTCGGCCTGCGGCGCCTCGCCGAGTTGGCGGGCCTGATGGAGTCCGACCTCGCCGAAGCGAAGAAGACGGGCACGATCCGCGGCGGCCGCGACCACCAGATCGCCGACGCCGCCAAGGCCCTCGCCGAGGGCGCCGCGGCCGCGGCCAAAGGTGAAGAGGAGCCCGCCGACGTCGGCCGCTCCCTCGCCCAACTCTTCAGCGCCTAGGCTACGTTCCCAGCGGGGCAGTAGCTCAGTTTGGTCAGAGCAGCGGACTCATAATCCGTCGGTCGCTGGTTCGAGTCCAGCCTGCCCCATCTCCTCCGTCAAGGGGTCGAGGAGACCGACAGGTACCGGGCCACGGCCTGCGCGCGGTTCGACACGCCCAGCGCCCGCAGGATCTTGCGGATGTGCCATTTGACGGTGCTCTCGCTGAGGTAGAGGCGGCTGGAGATGTCGGCGTTGTTGAGGCCGTCGGCGACGAGGCGGAGGATCTCGATCTGGCGGGCGGTGAGGACCTTCGAGAGCTCCTCCGCGCTCTTGGTCGGCGTGTCGGGAAGCTGGTGCAGCTCGGCGGCGCGGCGGCCGAGGTCGGTGGCGGTCTGGTGCAGGACCTCGGCGGCGGCGCGCACCTCGGTCACGTCCTGGGCGGTGCCGGTGAGGCGTAAGGGATTGCCGTCGGCGTCGGCGATCA
>JBQCIG010000112.1:0-7841 GCA_051953975.1 Solirubrobacterales bacterium
GTCGAACTGGCGCACAGTTGAGGGATTTTTCAGTTCGGTCTGGTAGCCGCCCACCGCGTCGGTGATCTTGCGGTTGGAGTCGTTGAGCTCGTGGCCGGCAAAGATCGTCGCCGGGGGGCCGGAGAGCCGCAGGTGCAGCCCATAGAGGTCGGGATCCTGGAACAGCAGCTGCGCGTCGAGGAAGTAGGCGGCATCGCCTTCGGGGGAGTCGAGCTTGAGGATCCCCAGGTTGGTGGCGATCAGCCAGGCGCTCGCTTCCGAATATTCGATGGCGGAGGTGTCGGTCGGCAGCTTGTCCCCTTCGGGCTTCGCCAGCTTGCCGACGGCTTCGACGATTTCTTTGACGTTTTCTTTCTGCGGCCGCTTTTTGAGCGCGACGTGCTGACCGAGGCCGAGGGTGCGCAGCTCCAGGTACTTGTTGCCGGACCCGGGTGGGGCGGGGGTGGAGGCGGGGTCGGTCGCGTCCCATTTCAGCGGCTCTCCGTCCTCGTCCTTCCAGGGGAAGCGGCCCTCGAGCTTGACGTTCACCTTCTTCGTCTGCTCGTCGTAGGTGATGGTGATTTCCCGCAGCGCCGCGATCCCGATGTCGATGCTGAGCGGATAGGAGAAGGAGATCGTCCCCTTGCGCCCGGAATCCTTCGGCGGCAGCGTGAAGATGAGGGTGCAGTCGAGCGGCACGTCGTCGAGCAGGTCCCAGGGCGAGGCGAGGCTGAAGCGGGCCCCGGTGGCGAGCGAGACCAGCTCCTCCACCAGCCGGCCGAGGTTCCAGCCCTTGACTTCGATCGTCAGCTTCGCGTCTTCTTGCTCGGGATCCGGGGGGATCGTGTAGGTGCCCGTGAGCCCCTTCCATTCGAGCTCGTAGGTGGTGCCCTGCTCCTTGCCGAAGGAGTACTTGACGTGGAGGCCGATGTTCTTCGCCCCGAATGCTTCTTCGAGCACCGCTTCGAGCGTGCCGGAGGGGTTTTTGCCATCCGATTCGATGCTGGCGGTCGCCTCGAGCTCGAACCCGCCGAGGATGTTCCAGTGGCCGCCCACCGTCCCCGAGAGGCTGTAAGCACCGGTTTTCGGCGTCACCGAGACGGCCAGGTCCTTGACGTCCAGCGCGACCGTGGCGTGGTCTGGCTGCCAGCCTCGGGGCAGGTAGGCGGTGATCAGCTGGACCAGGGGGATCCTCCCGGCGGTCTCGGTCCCCGAGAACGTCCAACCCGACTCCTCCTTGTAGCCAGCGCCGATCGCCAGCGTCACCGGTTCTTTTTCGCCGATCACCACCACGCCGCTGAGCTGGGCGGTGGGTCCCCCTTCGGCTCCGCTCACTTCAAAGGCGAGGCCGGTGATCTCGATCTTCGCGAGGCCGTGGGTGGGGACGGTCCACTTCGTGTCCAGCTTCGCCGAGAGCAGGTATTCGCCGGGGGCTTCGAGCTGGCGTTCGAGGTCGAAGCTGATCACCTTGGCGCCGAGTTCGATGTTGTGGCCGACGAAGCGCGAGATGAACTCCGAGAGGTCGATCGTGTTCCCGCTCCGCAGCGCCGCCGTGATCCGCGCCTCGGGGTGGGAGATGATGACGTCGACGAGGCCGCCGCCGATTTCGAGCTCGCCGGCCACCGTCCAGGCGAGGGTCTGGGACTTGGCCGGCTCGTAGACCGTGATCCCCACGCCGATCGATTTCAGGCTCAGCGCTCCGCTCGAGGAGGGGACTTCGGGCATCGGGCTCCATGTGGTTTCCGCTTCCAGCTCGGCCGCGATGCTCTGCAGCGCCTGGGCTTTGCGGTCGTAGACCGCGGAGACGCTCTTGACCTCCAGCTTCTCGAGGAAGCTCGGCAGGGCGGCGGCGAGGTTCACCCCGCCGACCAGCTGGAAGAGCTGGGACAGCGTCCCGCGCGACGGGAAGGTCCCCGTGAGCAGCCAGGTTTTCTCGCTCGGCCCCGGGACCTGCAGGCTCAGCCGCGCCACCGGCGAGCCGGCGCCGAGGTCGAGGCCGAAGGTGCCGACGGTGGGGACGATTTCAGATTCGGAGATCTGCATCGAGATCTGGGGACCGGCCACGGTCAGCCACTGGGCGCCGGACCAGCCGAAGCGCTCGTTGCCGCTCAGCGCGAGGTCCGCTTCCACGGTCTTCTTGTCTTCGGCGAGGGTGAAGGTGACCGTCGCTTCGAGCTTGCCGAGGCCGAGCCCGGTGAATGTGCCCTTGACGGTGACCGTTTCGTACGGTTCGGGGAAGGACACTTCCGCCGACGTGATCACGAAGGTGGCCCCGTCGCCGGACTTGCCGAAGAAGGTCCTGATCCGGCCCTCCTTCAGGTCCTTGGCGAGGTCGAGGTCCTTGCCATGGTAGGGCGAGAGGGACTCGTACAGTTCGTTCAGCGGGCCGGTGGGCGCGGCCTCGGGGGCCAGCGTGCTCATGGCAGGAACCCCGGCTTGCCGGCGCAGTAGCGCAGGGCCTTGAGCAGGCGGTCGTGGGCCCTGTTGCCGTAGACGTCTTTCAGCGCCGCGAAGTACTCCTTGGTGGCGGGGTCCGTGAGCATCGTGATCAGCCCCTGGCCGAGCCTGCGCGACGGCCACGGCGACTTCACGGTGTCCGGATCCTGGTATTGGATGAGGGAGCTGTCGATGCAGGACGCCAGCCTGCGCATCTCGATCCCGACCGGCGGCGGGTCGTCGTCGAGGTTGAGTCCCGGGTAGTCGGCGAGGTGGTGGGGTGAGGTACCGCTGGAGGAGAAGGTGCGGCAAAGGTAGGGACGGCCGAGGTTGAGCATCAGGTTGAGCGTGCCCCGACCCTCGAAGGCGGGTGGCAGCGTCGCCGAGGCGTAGAGGTAGTTGAACACCTCCTGGGGCGCCATCCCCATCGAGAGAACGAGGATCCCGTTTGCCGGCAGGTGCGTGAGCGTATTTACGAATTCGCCTCGCTTGTCGCCATAGAGGACCCGACATCGGTCTCTCAGGTTGGATTCGATGTATTGCTTCAGCAGCGGGACGCCATTGAGCTTGCTCCAGGTCCCCGCCAGCGCCTGGGTGAGCAGCGCCCCCGGTTGGCCCTCGTCGTCCTCGTCCATCCGCCCGTCCTCGAGCAGGGGGCCGAACGAGAGCAGCACGACGGGTTTGACCTGCAGCCCTTTCGACTGCATCAGGGTCTGCGCCTTCGCGGCGGCGAGCGCCAGGTTGAGAAAGCATTCCCAGCGTTTCACGCCGTATGCGGGCAGCGTCCACATCTGGTCTTTGCGCTGGTCCAACTGTTCGGCCAACGTCACGACAGAGGTGACCTTCTGGTTGGCTTTGTATTCGTCCCAGACCGCCTGTTCCCGCTGTGGCTGTGGCTGGGCATAGGCCGAGAAGGCGAACGTGCGCTTGCCCAGCTTCTCCTGGTTGTTCAGATCCTCGACCGTCGGCTTCTTGGCCTCGCCCGGGGCGAGGAGGTAGTCCGGGGACTTCCACCCCCAGGGCTGGAGCTGGAGGTAGTACGCGCACTTCAGGTCCCGGTAGCGCTTTTCGTAGCCGGCGAGGTTGGTGTCGGAACCGCCGCAGATCAGCAGTCGCGCGGGCGTCCCCGCCGCAGGCTTCCCTACGAAGGTGAGCGGGACCCCCCTGTATGTCAATGTCTTCATGCCGGCCCTGTAGCCGGGGAGCAGGGATTCCAGCTTTGCCGATCCGCCGCAGTAGATGGTGACCGGCGCCCGGAAGCCGTAGTCGATCAGGCGCTTTAAGATGTTGATCGTCGTCGTGTCGTGGCCGGACCCCTCGGCGACGTCGATGAGGATCCGCAGCTCCTCGCCAGAGGCGCTCAGCGTCGTGATCACCTGCAGTCCCGTAGCTGGATCCGCGCTCTGCGAGTTGGCCGCCTGCTGGAACTTCTCGGTGGCGTTGTCGAGGGCCGCCATCAGACCTCGATCTCCAGCAACTGCTTCGAAACTTCCTGCTGGTAGAGCGCGAACCAGCCGAGTGGGCCGGTTCCGGTCGGCGAGCCGAACAGGTAGAAGGTGGTGGCGCCGTTGGGCGGCAGCTTGAGGATCCCGAGGAACTTCAGCGCGATCTCGTTGAGCACGAGCATGAAGGTCTCCTGGCCTTTCCCCTTGACGCGGGTGAGGCCGACCGGGCCCACCGCCAGCTCCAGCACGCTCTGCAGCCGCAGCAGGTTGCTGCCGGGGCCGGCGCCGGGCAGCAGCAGGCCGAGCCCGACGTTGCCCGTGGCGCCGTCGGCTGCAGGGCTCCAGGCGAGGAGCAGGTAGGAGGTGAGTCCGATGTTGCCGGCGAGGGTGCCGGGGGTGCCGAAGTCGACGCGCAGCCGTAGGCCGTACCAGTTACCGCTGACCCCCGGCAACTGGAGCGGGGTCGCCACGTCGAGGTAGCCGAGGCTGCCCGGCGTGCCCGTCCCGCTGCCGGTGAGGAGGCTGTCGACCTTCAGCGACAGGGTCCTGACCAGGCTTTTCTCCCGGGCCGGGCTCTGCGACTGGTCGAAGGCGATCTTGCTGACGTCGAAGCCGAAGGTGGGCGCTTGGCGCTGGCCGCTGGGTGTCTGGACGAAGTCCATCGTCACCCCGAGCCCCGAGAAGTAGAGCCCGCGAAGGGACTCGCCTTCCTCCCGGCCGAACGAGAGCAGGTCGAAGGGTTCCCCCTCGGAGGTCTGCAGGGGCTGGAAGTCGAGGAAGCCGCGCAGGTCGAAGCGCGCGGAGACCAGGGTGTTGCCGCCGCTCTGCGGCACCCTGCCGGTGGTGGAGAAGGCCGCCTGCAGCAGCTCCACCTGTTTGAGCGCGGCGCCTTCGAGGTGGAAGAAGGAGTCCCCCTTGGCTTCGAGCGCGTAGGAGGTGGATCGGCCCGACTTCTGCAGCGAGCCCTTCAACATCAGGGCGCTGTAGGGGTTGGCTTCCTCGCCGCTCATCTTGCTCACTTCTTCGGCGAAGAGCTGCTGCAGGCAGAGCTGCGCCTCGCTTTCGAATCGCGCCACGGCGGCGTTTTCGAACAGCACGTTCAGGGTCAGCACCCGGAAGTCCCAGGGGCGGGAGGTCGGCTGGACGGGCTGGGCGGGCGACTGGCCGGGGTCGAAGGCGGGGTCCACGTAGTGGATCAGGCCGAAGGTGGCGCTGTTGCCCGACATGGTCACGGTCGCCGGGTCGACCTTGGTGATCGTGAAGCCGAAGTGGTGGGCGTTGAAGTTTTCGGTGTCGATGCCGCCGAGCATCCCCGTCAGCTCGCTCGGGACTTCCGCGATGTCGGCCTTCAGCACCAGCACCCCGGTCCAGGATTCGTCTTCGACCAGGTCTTCGAACGCCCTGAAATAGCTGGAGCTGCGCGAGTTCGAGGCGGCGATGTAGTCCTGGAGCCAGCGGCTGAGGGCGGCGATCTCGGCCGTTTCGCCCTGTTCACCGGAGGGGATCGCGAGCTGGGACTGCGTCCACAGATCCGGCTTTGCGACCAGCTCGGAGAGCTTGCCGCGGCGGCCCTTGATGATCATGATGTTCCTGTAGTCGCCGTAGGTGGTGCTGTTGCGCACGTTGGCGCGCAGCGCCCAGTCCTCGATCCTCATCGTGTTGTAGAAGCAACCGCCGCCGGAGTCCTCGTCGGCCCCTTCGACCAGGGTGCCGAGGCTGTCGCCGTTGGCGACGACGAGGAAGAGCTGGCTGGTCTGCAGCGCTTCCTGGATCGGCGTGCTCGGTTCGGTCAGCTTCATCTCCACCGCGGGGGCGGGGGTGACGCGCTGGGCAAGCGCGACTTCGGTGTATTTGCCGGTCGCCTGCTCGACCTGCACGACGAGGCCGGCCGGGGTCGTCGCCGGCGCGGTCGCGCCGCCGTCGCGCTGGGCGAGGGCGGTGGCGCCCGGCGGCCCGGCGGCGAGGCCGCGGCTACCCGCCGCCACTTGGCGCCGCCGTTCGACGCTGACGACTTTCGTCTCCACGTCCGGGTACACGCTGGCCGGGAGGGTCAGGCCGCCTTCGCCTTTGACCAGGGCGTAGGGGAGGAGGGGGAAGGCTGCTTTCTTGCCGATCGTCGTGCCCGGTTCGGTGAAGAGGAGCACCCCGGCATCTCTGGACGTCGGTTTCCCGTACAGCGACGCCCCCTTGGGCTGGGCGCAGTAGTGGTTGCCGGCGGGTCCCCGCGCGCGGATTGAGGCCCACGAGGTGAGGAACTGGTCGCCGAGGCGCTTCGCCTGGGGGTCGACCGGCGGCAGGACCGGCGAGGCGTCCTGGTAGGGGTAGGCCGCCGCGAAGGCCGGTGTGCGCCCGCTGAAGCGCAGCGTGTCGCTGGCTGAGAAGGCGATCGTCTCGGTCCCCGCCAGCCCGCAGAGGAGATTGGGTGAGGCGGCCGAGTTCGCGGGCGCGGTGACGCCGAGGACGAAGTCGCCGACCGGGCCGGCGACGAAGTTGCGGTCGAGACCGGCGTCCCGGGGGCTGCGGTGCAGCCACAGGCGCGCAGCTTCCCCTTTCTCCGGCGACGTGACCGGTTCCAGCGTCACCGGCCAGCCGAGGCTGGTGCGGTAGCCGGAGGCGAGGACGGTGGGCTGGCCGAGCGAGGCCTGAAAGGCGAACGCGGTGCGGTCCGGGGCGCTGTCGTTGAAGGGGTCGGTCGGGTCGATCGAGATCGCGAAGGGGATTTCTCCTTCCTGCCCGGCGGCGAGCGGGTACCAGCCGGTCAGGTAGCCGGTCTGGCTTTCCTCTTCGGCGATTACGATCTGGAAGCCCCAGTTGAGACCCTTGCGCAGCTTGGCGCTCTCGATTTCTTGTTCGAGCGTCACGCAGCCGCGCTGCGCGCCGGTGCAGGGGATCGTCGCCGCCCCGACCGGGCTCCCTTTCAGTTCCCCCGACCCCTTCCAGATGATCGGCGCGCTGCCCGAGGCGCCTGTCAGCAGTTCGAGCGCGTCGCCTTTGGCCTGGATCGCGTCGCCGCTGACGATTTCAAGCGAGAGGTTGGCCCCTCCGGTTTCCGCGCCGAGCGGGATGAGGGTGCCCGTCCGCAGCCGCTTGCCGGCCGCATCGAAGCCGAAGCCGAGCGTCGTGGCCGCACTCACTTCGTCGGGCCGCAGCAGCCAGAGGCATCGACGCATGCCCTTCAGGAGGCCTTCGACGGCGCTGGCGAGGGCGGCGGCGCCGCCTCTTTCCAGGTTGGGACTCCGCGACGCGAAGAGGAACGACCCTTTGTACTCCCCCAGCGCTTCGGAGAGGTCGAACGAGGGCGGGGCCCCCTTCGCGTCGGGCAGCAGGTAGGCGAGCCAGCCGCCTTCGCCTTCGCCTTCGACGGCGACGTACAGCGACGGCGCCGATTCGTTGGCACGGAAGGTGACCATCCCCGCTTGCCGGCTCGCCTGTCGCGGAGTCCCCTAGTCGCTCAGGAGGAGGCGACTCGGAAGGTCACGGTCGCCGCGACGCTCGTCGGGATGACCTTCTTTTTCGCGGCGTCGTATCCCATCAGGTAGGCGGCGGTGTAGGTTTCGCCCCTCACCATCGTCACCCCGCTGAACGCGACGGCGTCTTTGCTCCGGTTGCCCGGTTCGGCGATCGCCAGCGGGGTCGGGGGGCTCGCGGGTCTGTAGGTTTCGCCTTGGACCAGCACGATGCGATGGCCGAAGTTTTTCGGTTCTATCGCCCGGGGGACGCTGTAGTTGATGATCACGCTCCTGCGGCCGACCGGACCGACGTTGACCTTCGTGCTTTCGGATTCGGTTGAGCCGCCGGGCTGGATGTAGAGCGCCGCGGCCATCTCGTAGTAGTTGGTTTCGTCGGGGCCGACGGAGTATCCGACCACGTAAGGGATTTTGGCGAGCTGGAGTTCGGTGAAGGGCATGTCGCCGTTGGGGGTGGTGCCGGTCACCGGCTGCTTGTTTTCCGGGGCGGTGCCGAACGGGATCTCGTCGTTGT
>JBQCIG010000113.1:0-8094 GCA_051953975.1 Solirubrobacterales bacterium
AGCACACCGGCGAGATCCCGCTGCTCCCCGACGGCGACGGCTGGCTCCTGGTCGAGTTCGGCGGCGAGACGAAGGAAGAGAGCGACGAACGGGCCGAAGAGTGCATGGCGCGCCTGCGCAAGGACAGCCACTCCCCGACGATGCGGCTGTTCGACGATGAAGCTGAAGAGGAACGGCTCTGGGAGGTGCGCGAGGCCGGCCTCGGCGCCACCGCCTACATCCCCGGCGAGCGCGACAGCTGGGAGGGCTGGGAGGACGCGGCGGTGCCGCCGGAGCGGCTCGGCGACTACCTGCGCCGCTTCCGCGACCTGCTCGATAAGCACGAATACCGCACCGCCCTCTACGGGCACTTCGGCGACGGCTGCGTCCACTGCCGGATCACCTTCGACCTGACCAGCGCCGGCGGCGTGCGCGAGTGGCGCACCTTCCTCGACGAAGCCGCCGAGCTGGTGATCGAGTTCGGCGGCTCGCTCTCGGGCGAGCACGGCGACGGCCAGTCGCGGGCGGAGCTGCTGCCGAAGATGTACGGGCCGGAGCTGGTCGGCGCCTTCGAGGAGTTCAAGCGGATCTGGGACCCCGGCAACCGGATGAACCCGCACAAGGTCGTCGACCCCTATCCGATCGCCTCCAACATGAAGCTGGGGACCGGCTACTCGCCGCCGCAGGTGAAGACCCACTTCGCCTTCGGCGAGGACGGCGGCAGCTTCGCCCACGCGGCGCTGCGCTGCGTCGGCGCCGGCAAGTGCCGCAACGCGCAGACGGGGACGATGTGCCCGAGCTTCTCGGTGACCAAAGACGAGGAGCACACGACCCGCGGCCGCGCCCGGATCCTCTACGAGATGCTCGAGGGCGACACGATCCGCGACGGCTTTCGCTCCGAAGACGTCAAAGAAGCGCTCGACCTCTGCCTCTCCTGCAAGGGCTGCAAAGGCGACTGCCCGGTCAGCGTCGACATGGCCACCTACAAGGCCGAGTTCCTCTCCCACCACTACAAGCGGCGGCTGCGCCCGCTGCCCGCCTACACGATGGGGCTGATCATGTTCCACGCCCGCGCCGCGGCGCGGATGCCGAGGCTGGCGAACTGGCTGACCCACGCGCCGGGGATCTCGCGGCTGGTCAAGCGGGCGGGCGGCATCAGCCCCGAGCGCGAGCTGCCGCGCTTCGCGCCGCAGACCTTCAAGGAGTGGTTCCGGGAACGCGGCGCCGTCAACCCGCAGGGGAACCCGGTCGTCCTCTTCCCCGACACCTTCAACAACTTCCTCCATCCCGAGACGATGAAGGCCGCCTGCGAGGTGATCGAGGACGCCGGCTTCCGGGTCGTCGTCCCCGAGCGCGAGCTCTGCTGCGGGCGCCCGCTCTACGACTACGGGATGCTCGACACCGCGAAGCTGTTCTGGCGGCGGATGCTCGACACCCTCGCCCCCCACATCCGCGAGGGCGTGCCGGTGGTCGGGATCGAGCCGAGCTGCGTGGCGTCCTTCCGCGACGAGCTGCCGGGGCTGATGCCCCACGACGAGGACGCGAAGCGGCTCTCACTGCAGACGCTGACCCTGGCTGAGCTGCTGCAGCTGCACGCCAAGGACTGGCAGGCACCGCATCTGCAGGCGCGCGCGCTCGTCCACGGCCACTGCCACCAGGAAGCGGTGATGGGGATGGAAGCCGAGAAAGAGCTCTACGAACGGCTCGGCCTCGACTTCGAAGTGCTCGACTCCGGCTGCTGCGGCCTCGCCGGCTCCTTCGGCTTCGAGAAAGAGCACGACGGGATCTCCCGCGAAATCGGCGAGCAGCGGCTGATGCCGACGGTCCGCGAAGCGCCGGAGGAGACGATCCTGATCGCCGACGGCTTCTCCTGCAAGACCCAGATCGAACAGATGACCGACCGCCGGGCGATGCACACCGCCCAGGTGATCAAGCTGGCGATGGCACAGGGGCCGGCTGCCGCCCCCCAGCCGAAGCCCGAGCAGCGCTTCCCCGACGTCGTCCTCGAGGGCAAGTCGTGAAGGAGACCTACGACAAGCAGGTCGACTACATCTCCGGCGAGACCGTGGTCGGCGGCTCCTACCGCTGCCGCAACTGCGACGAGAAGATCACCATCCCCGAGGGCAAGACCACCAACCTCCCCGTCTGCCCCAACTGCCAGGGCATGCGCTGGAAGGCGACCTAGCACCTGGACCCAGCTTCATCGTTTCCAGACTTTTGGTCCCTATAGGAACCCAAATGCTGGAAACGATGCTCAGGTTCCACCAGCCAGCTTCGCCGCGCACTCCAAGAGCAACGCGTGGACGAAGGCTTGGGGGAGGTTGCCGCGGAGCTGGCGTTGGCGGACGTCGAACTCCTCCGAGAAGAGGCCGGGGGTGCCACAGGCGGCGCGGTTGCGCTCGAACCAGGCCATCGCGCGGGGCATGTCGCCCTGCTGGGCGTAGGCGAGGGCGAGCCAGAAGCCGCAGAGGAGGAAGGCGCCCTCGGCCTGGCCGAGCGGCAGGCCGTCGGGCTGGAAGCGGAAGCAGTAGCCGTCCTCGGTCAGCTCGGCCGCGATCGCCTCCAGCGTCGCCAGCGAGCGCGGGTCGTCGGCGGCGACGGCGCCGCGGATCGCACCGAGCAGGAGCGAGGCGTCGAGGCGGCGGTCTTCGGTGGAGCGTTGCCAGTGGCCGCCGGGGGCGACGCAGGTCCGCGCCGCCTCGGCGAGCAGGCGGTCGGCGAGCGCAAGCCAGGACGCCGCCTGCTCGCGTCCGGGCGAGTGGGCGGCGATCGCTTTCAGGCCGGCGGCGCAGATCAGCCGGCTGTGGGTCCAGACCGCGGGTTCGAGCTCCCAGATCCCGGCATCGGGCTCGCCCCACCGCCCCTCGATCGCCGCCACCGCCACCTCCACCGCCCGCCAGCCGTCGGCGTCGAGGCGGTCGTGGCCGGCGGTGGCGCTCAACAGCATCAGGCTCTCGCCGAAGACATCCAGCTGGAACTGGTCGCGCACCCGGTTGCCGACGATGTCGTCGCCCCCCGGGTAGCCGGGCAGGTCGAGTCGCTTTTCTGCCGGTACCGGCTTGCCGTCGACCGTGTAGGCCGGCATCAGATCCGGCCCGTCCTCGAGCAGATGGGCGACGGTGAAGCGCACCGCGTCGTCCAGCAGCGGGTGCGGCCCGGCGGCGGCGACCGCCTGGCCGGCGTAGGCCTGGTCGCGGATCCAGGCGAAGCGGTAGTCGTAGTTGCGCCCCTGGTCGGCGCGCTCGGGCAGCGAGGTGGTCGCGGCCGCGACCATCGCCCCGCTGGAGCTGGTGAGGCCGCTCATCACCACGTAGGCGTGGCGGGCATCGCGGCTCGCGAGGCAGCCGTCCATTTGCGGCAGGCGCTCCTTCCACGCCTGCTCGGTCGCATCCCAGAGTCGTTGCGGTGGGTGGGGCAGCGGCGGCGCCTCGCCGTGCTGGAAGACGAGGACGAAATCGTGTTCCTCCCCAGGCTCGAGCTCGACCTCCAGCGTCAGCGCCCGCTCGTGCGCATTGCCCTCCGTCGGCTTCGCCCGCTCGGCGCCGACCCAGCGCATCCGCTCCTCCCCCAGCTCGGCGGTCCAGGCGCCGTCCTCGCCCTGGCGCAGCCGCGCCATCCCGTGGCGGTCGAAGCCGGCACCGGCGGCGAGGGCGACCTGGACCCGAGCGGGCCCCTCGACCGCGACGAGCTGCCGCAGGACGACCGCCCGGTCGGGCTGCGCCGGCAGCGCCAGCGCCTCGCGGCACTCGACGATCCCCTCCTCGGTGATCCAGCGGCTGCGCCAGATCAGAGTGTCCGCCTCGTAGTAGCCGCCCCAGACGAAGCGCCCCCGCGGCGCGATGGTGTAGCTGCTGGCGCCACCGATCAACGAGCAGAAGACGGCGTCGTCGTGCCAGCGCGGGAAGCACATCCAGGCGAAGTCGCCGCGGGGGCCGACGAGGACGCCGCGCTCGCCGTCGGCGAGCAGCGCGTAGTCGCGCAACGCGTAGGGAAAGGTGGCCGGTCTCGTCACCGTTCGGCTCGGGCCGCTAGCAGCCCGGCGGCGCCGGTGAGCGCGGCGGCCGCGGCTCCCGCCAGCAGCCCGCGGTGCTTGCTCGCCCACCATTGCGGGCTGCGGGCGTGCGCTTTTTCGTCGAAGCGCCCATGGACGCCGGGATCGCCCGGCTGCGGCTCCATCAGGTTCCCCTCTTTGTTATTCGGCTCGGGCGGGTCTTCGGTCTGCTGCCCGGAGACCGCGGTCTTGGCCAGGTAGCGCTCGGCGATCCAGGGGGCGAGTTTGCTGCCGAGCACGGTATAGACGGTGGAGATGCCGACGTAGGCCTGCCGCCGCCGGTGCTGCGTGGCCCAGTAGACCGCGTCGGCGGGGATCTCCGGCTGGTAGACGGGGGCGACCGGCTGCGGATGCCCCGGCGTCTTCGCCCGGCAGTGGTTGAACTGCGGCGTGTTCACCCCCGGCAGCTGGACCATCGTCACGTGGACGTTCGAGCCTTTGTGGCGGAGCTCCGTCCGCACCGAGTCGAAGAAGCCCTTGATCGCGTGCTTGGCCCCGCAGTAGGGAGCCTGCAGAGGGATGCCCTGATAGGCGAGGGCGGAGCCGACCAGGACGATCGTCCCCCGGTCCCGCGGCAGCATCCGCTTCAACGCCGCCCGGGTTCCCCAGACGGTGCCGTGGTAGGTGACGTCGGTGGCGCGCCGGTACTCCTCCGGCTCGATCTCCTCGAAGAAGGCGAAGACCGTCGTCATCGCGTCGTTGACCCAGACGTCGATCGGCCCCAGCTCGCGCTCGACCCGCTCCGCCGCCGCTTCGACCGCCTCCGCGTCGGCGACGTCGGTGGGGATCGCCAGCGCCGTCCCCCCCGCCGCCTCGACTTCCCGCTTCGCCCCCTCCAGCGCTTCCTCGCCCCGCGAGAGCAGCGCCACCTTGCAGCCGCCCTGCCCGAACCGCCGCGCGATCGCCCGCCCGATCCCGGCGCCGGCCCCGGTGACCACGACTACTTTCCCCTGCATATCGGGCACGGAGACTGCCTACCCGCTGGCCCTCCCTACGAAGCGTCGTTTCTCTGACAGCAGAGACGGGGCGGGGAGACGTGGCGTCCCTTGCCGCGCGCTCGAAGCTGCGCTACCTCGCCACGTCCCCCCGATCTGCGACCTCGCCAACTGGTTCTACCGCGCCATCAAAGCTCTGGCGAGCGCCTTGTCATACCGCTGACACAGTCGCCCGGCGCCGTAAAGGAAGGACGCCAGCGCCAGGCCGGCGAACAAGTCGAGGACGTAGTGCTCGCCGATATAGACGAGGACCCCGCCCAGCATCGGCGCCGGCTCCGGCCGACCTCGGCAGAGCTGATCCATACTCGCCTGGTTCCCGCCCCACGGGGTTGAACACAGGCGCGGTCAGGCGGCGGACAATCAATCCCCGCCGTGGCCGAGCGAGGGCAGGCCGTCGGCGACGACACCGTTGCTGCCGAAGCCGAGGGGAAGGCGGCGCAGCTCGTAGTAGGGGACGACGCGGAGGCGCCGGGAGCGGTAGCGGGTGAGGGTGAGTCGGGAGAGCCGCGCCCTTTCCACCTCGTGGAAGCCGGGCGGGATCGCCGCGCTCAGGTGCCTGGCGAGCGGCTTGCTGACGGCGTCGATCTCCCGCACCGGGAGCCGGCCGAAGACCCGCTCGGAGCGGTCCGGGAGGTAGAAGCGCATGGCGGTGGCGCCGAGCTCCCAGCCGACGATCTCCCGCGGCCCATGCGGAGGTCCGAGGCGTTCGGCGACGGCGCGGAAGTCGGGGCGCTGCAGGTTCGGAGTCAGCGCCACGTAGATCCCGAAGCCGAGCCAGTAGACGCACAGCACGCCGGTCAGCAGCAGGCCGGCGAGGCGGCCGCGACGGACCGAGAGGCCGATCGCCAGCACCAGGGCCAGTGGCAGCAGCGCCGGCAGGAGGTTGCGCTCGATCACGTAGTCCTTGCCCGCGAGCGCCGCCAGCGTCGCCGCGGCCACGATCCCGAGGCCGAGCGCGAGCGGCGCCACCGCCGCCCGCCGCTCCTCCCGGGAGCCGCGCCAGGCCAGCAGCGCCAGCGCGGCGGCGAGCACCGCCGCCGGCAAGAGCGCGAAGCGATGGCGCGGCGCCTCGGCGATCACGTGACCCGTCTCCCCGGCGAGGAAGCTGGCGCCGGTTTCGAAGAGGCGGAACGGCAGCGACATCGAGCCGATCCAGCCGAGGTGGGTGCCGTTGATCTGGGAGAGGAGCAGCGGCAGCAGGGCGAGCCCAACCGCGGCGGTCGCTCCCACGGCGGCGAGGACCTGGCGGCGCGGGCCGAGGGCGAGGAGGAGCCAAGCCCCCTCGATCGCGACCTGGAAGCCGGCGAAGTAATGGCTGCAGAGGGCGGCGGCGGACGCCAGCGCCCAGCCGGCGAGGCCGCGGGTGCCCTCGCTGCGCAGCGCGCGCAGGAAGAAGAGCAGCGAGAGGGCGCCGAAGAAGACCAGCATCGCGTAGGAGCGAGCCTCCTGCGAGTACCAGATCAGCATCGGGTTGACGGCCGCGATCGCGGCGGCGATCAGCCCCGCCCGCTCGTCCAGGGCCTCGCGGCCAGCGAGGAAGGCGACCGGGATCGTCGCGGTCCCCAGCAGCGCCGAGAGCGAGCGCATTCCCCATTCGCCGGTCCCGAACAGCTTCGACCAGACCCAGGCGGCGACGTAATAAAGCGGCGGGTTCGACTCGCTTTCCCGCACCCGGTGGAGCATGTGGAGGAACCCGCCCGGCAGGACCCGGGCGACGGTGATGATCTCGTCGTGGTGGTAGCTCTGGACGCCGAGGGTGGAGAAGCGCAGCGCCGCGCTCAGCGCGACCGCGGCGACGAGCGCCGCCGGCACCAGGCGCGCCCGCCGCTCAGCCGACGGAGATACGGCCAGGCTCACCCTCGACCAGGGCCCCGATCTTCTCCCCCGCCATCTCCGCCCCGCGCGGCACCGCCGCCAGCAGGCCGCCGGAGGTCATCGCGTCGACGAGCAGCGCCCGGCGCTCGCGAGGCACGACGTCGCTCCAGGTCGTGAAGCGCTCGGCGTCCTCGGCGTTGCGGCGGCTGCCGCCGGCCTCGGCGCGGCCGGAGGCGGCGAGCTCGAGGGCGCCCGGGAGGGCGGGGACGGCGGCGGCGTCGAGCTCGGCGGCGGGGCCGCTGGCCTCGCACATCTCGTGCAGGTGCCCGAGCAGGCCGAAGCCGGTGACGTCGGTGAGGGCATGGGCGCCGCAAGCGCGGGCCGCGGCGGCGGCCTCGGCGTTGAGAGCGCTCATCGCCGCGACCGCGGCCTCGATCCAGGCCGGCTCGGCGATGCCGCGCTTGGCGGCGGTGGTGATCAGCCCGCCCCCCACCGGCTTGGTCAGGTAGAGCTCGTCGCCCGCCCGGGCGCCGGCGGCGGTCAGCAGCTGGTCGGGGTGGACGACGCCGCTGACCGTCATCCCGTACTTCGGCTCGGGGTCGTCGATCGAGTGGCCGCCACCGATCGCGACCCCGGCCTCGGCGGCGATCTCGGCGCCGCCGGCGAGGATCTCGGCCAGCACCTCGCCCCCCAGCTCCTGCAGCGAGAAGGCGACGATGTTGAGCGCCAGCACCGGCCGCGCCCCCATCGCGTAGACGTCGGAGAGGGCGTTGGCGGCGGCGATGCGGCCGAAGTCCCGCGGGTCGTCGACGATCGGGGTGAAGAAGTCGAGCGTCTGCACCAGCGCCAGCTCCTCGCTCAGCTCGTAGACGGCGGCGTCGTCGGCCGGGTCGAGGCCGACCAGCAGCTTCGGGTCCGCCGAGACCGGCAGCGCCGAGCGCAGCTGGCGCAGCTCGGCGGCGCCAATCTTGCAGGCACAGCCGGCCCCGTGGGAAAGTTCCGTCAGCTTTGGGCGGTCCCCGGCGATCGCCATCGACAACGAGGGTAACCGTAAGCAGAGCGATGGAAACCGATCGACCCAGCGACGCGAGCGAGCGCCTCCGCGGGCTTCCCTCGGTGGAGCGGCTCGCCTCGGAGCTCTCAGCGGCGACCCACCCCCTCGCCGTCGCCGCCGCGCGGGAAGCGATCGACGCCGCCCGCGAGGCGGTGCTCGCCGGCGAGCCGGCGCCGAGCGGGGAGGAGATCGCCGCCGCG
>JBQCIG010000114.1:0-2689 GCA_051953975.1 Solirubrobacterales bacterium
CGGGCCAGCGACCGGGCGACCTGGGTGACCTGCAGCGTGTGGGTGAGCCGGGTGACGAAGTGGTCGCCGTCGGGGTTGAGGAAGACCTGCGTCTTGTGCTTGAGCCGGCGGAAGGCCTTCGAGTGGACGATGCGGTCGCGGTCGCGCTGAAACGGGGTCCGCAACGGGCTGTCGGCCTCCTCGACCCGGCGCCGCGCCGGGTAGGACGGAGTTCCCGACTCGGCGAGGAACTCGGCCTCCCAGGCCCTGACCCGATCCTCGAGCGTCGCCGTCGCCTCCACTTACACAGTTTCCCGCTTCGCTCGCGGCGCGAAGAGACAGATATGGACGCTTGCTCGCTCCGCGCTCATAGGCCGATCCTATGGCTCTCAGGCCGCGGGTCGAAGCTGCACGTGCGCGTGGTGCTCCAGGGTCTCCACGACTGCCCGTTCGACTTGGCGAAGTGCGGGCGGCGCCGCCTCAGGCGCCTCGCTCAGCGGCTTCGCGAGCCCGTCCACCATGAAGCGATGAGCTTCCTCGCCGAGCGGAAAGGAACCCGCTTCGCAACCGCCGCAGACCACGCCGCCCGCGGCGCCGGAGAAGCCGACCAGGTGCTCAGCGTCTCCGCAGCGCGCGCAAGATGCCAGCTCGGGGGCGAAACCGGCGACCAGCGCCAGCTTCATCCGAAAGGAGAGGGCGGTGGCCAGCTCGACGGCGCGGGGCTCGCTGGGATCGTCGAGCAGCGAGAGGTAGCGGCAGAGGAGGTTGTAGGCAGGGGGATTCGGCTCGGCCGCGTCGAGCAGGCGCAGCACCGCGTCGCAGGCGCGGGCGCCGGCGGTGAGAGCGGCCCCGGAGGAGCGCAGGCGAGGGTAGCCGTCGACGGTGGTGGCGCCGGTCACCGTCATCAGGTCGCCGCGGCCCTCGTGGAGGACGAGGTCGAGGCGGAAGAACGGCTCCAGCCGACCGCCGAAGCGGGACCGGGGCTTGCGCGCCCCCTTAGCGATCGCCCCGATTCTGCCGCGGCTCTGCGAGTAGAGGTGGAGGATGCGATCGGCCTCGCCGTAGCGAATGCTGCGCAAAACAACCGCCTCAGTCTTGACCGTAGATCCGGCCACGAAACCAAAGATGACTGACGGACCGGACGGAACTATGCGACCCGGCGGGGGGCACGGCGCCGTTTCGGACGCCTTCGTAGCCGCACCTGGCAGCCCGGGCAGAAATAGGTCGAGCGGCCGCCGACGACGATGCGGACGATCGTCCCGCCGCAACGGTGGCAGTCCTCGCCCTCGCGGGTGAGGACGAGGAACTCGTCCTGCATCGTTCCCCGCTCGCCGCGGGCGTCGCGGTAGTCGTCGATCGAGGAGCCGCCGGCGTCGATCCCGGCCTCCAAGGCGGCGACGACCGCGTCCCGCAGCGCCTCCAGGTGCTCGGGCTTCATCGACCCCGCGGGCGAGAGCGGGTGCAGCTCGGCCCGGAAGAGCGCCTCATCGGCGTAGATGTTGCCGACCCCGGCGACGCCCGACTGGTCGAGCAGGAAGGACTTCAGCGGGGCGGTGCGGCCGGCCGCCATCTCCCCCAGCGCTTGCGGCGTGAACTCCGGGGAGAAAGGCTCCACCCCGAGCTTCGCGAAGCGCCCTTCGAGCCGGTCATCCGGGAGCAGGAAGGCCTCGCCGAAACGGCGCGGGTCGGTGAACCAGAGCTCGCGCCCGTCATCGAGGACGAAGCGGGCGCGCAGGTGCCGTTCCTCGGTCGGGCGCTCGCTCTCGTACAGGCGCCGCCCCTCCGAGGGGTCGAGCATCTCCTCCCCCTCCCGCAGGATCAGGTTGCCGGTCATCCGCAGGTGCATGACCAGCGTCCGTTCGCCGTCGAGGCCCATGAGGATGTACTTGCCGCGGCGCCCGAGACGCTCGATCATGCCCCCACTAACCGCGTTCCCCAGCTCCTGCGGCGACAGCGGGCGCGACCAGCGCGGGTCCAGGACTTCCAGGCGCTCAACCCCGCGCCCTTCAACCTCCGGCTCCAACTGCCTGACGACGGTCTCCACCTCGGGCAGCTCGGGCATGCCTTGAGTTCTACTCGATCAATCCTCGCTGGCTCGCGGGTGGGCGGAGAAGTAGACCTCCTTGAGACGGTCGCCGGAGAGGTGCGTGTACATCTGAGTGGTCGAGATGTCGGCGTGGCCGAGCATCTCCTGGACGGCGCGCAGGTCGCAGCCGCCGGCAAGGAGATGGGTGGCGAAGCTGTGGCGCAGCGTGTGCGGGCTCATCTTCCCGGCGAGGCCGGCGTCGCGGGCGTGGCGCTGGACGATCTTGTAGAGACCCTGGCGGGTGAGCGGGCCGCCGCGGAAGTTGACGAACAACTTCGGCTCGTGGCGCTCGCCGACCAGCTTGGGCCGGCCGCCGCGCAGGTAGGCGTTGATCGCCGCAATCGCCTGACGGCCCAATGGCACCAGTCGCTCCTTCGAGCCCTTGCCGCGGGCGCGCAGGAGCCCCTCGCGCAGGTCGACGTCGCCCAGCTCGAGCCCGATCGTCTCCGAGGCCCGCAGCCCGCACGCGTACATCACCTCCAGCAGCGCTCGGTCGCGCAGCGTCGTCGGCTCGCTTCCCTTCGGCGCCGCCAGCAGCTTCTGCACCTCGGCGTAGTTGAGGACGTGCGGCAGCTTCTTCGAGCGCCGCGGCGCGCTCAGCGCCGCGGTCGGGTCGTCGCCGAT
>JBQCIG010000115.1:0-5581 GCA_051953975.1 Solirubrobacterales bacterium
GTAGCCCCAAGGGCCGGCTTCTTTGGCTTCGGCAGCGGCCTTGGAGTTATAGGTGCGGGTGAGGTGCAGGGCGGGGCCGCGACCCCCTAGGACGAGGTCGGTCTGTTCCTCGGTCTGGTTACCAGTAGCGCAGTTGACCGGCCCGCCTTGGAAACAATCAGATACGTTGGGGGCAGCATTGCTTCCGCCGCCAAGCCCCTCCTGCAGGCTGAAGCCGTCGACGTTCAGAGTCGACGGGCTGGTGACTTTGTAGGACCCTGTCCACGGAGCAGACGAGCCGCAAAAGGCTCCGCCGCTGCCACCGGTTCGGGGGAGCGTCCCGGCGATGTCCAGTGTCGCGTTGCCACCGGTGGTTTCCGAACCTGTGACGGTGCCGATCGTGGTGCTGCTGGTGGTGTAGATGCATTGGACCCCAAGATGAGTCACTTCGATTTCCGCGCCACTGGATGTAAGCGTGCCGTTGTTATTGTTTTCAGCACCTTCTGTATGGATTTCGAATCTGCCGGATTTGATCACGTTCACCGTGTTGCCACTGTTGCAGGAGCTGAAGGTCAGGCTCGTGATAGAGACATTGACTGTTTCGGTCGCGCTGCCTGCATTTTCGGTGTGGCCTTCGAGCGTCGAGTTGCATTCGACGTTGCCGAAGGGTGCGTCGAGAACGGCTTTGCCCTCCGATTCGGCTTTGAGCGTCGTTCCGGCCGCGCACATCGACACACCGCAGGCCAATTCGGCCGCCGAAGCGCTAGCGGGCAGTAAGGCCGCGCAGGAAGCCAGGGGTGCTGCAAAGACGAGAATCCTGAGGAGCTTCATGGCGCCCTCCTCTCCTTGTGTGATGAGGGGCGCTCGTGCGGAACAAAAAGGTCCTATCAGGATATTACTTGTTAGTCAAGAAATCTTTGCTACCCCGCTGGATTCGACTGGCGGATAGCGAAAGTCAGAAGTCAGACGCTCACGTCGACGCTGCTGTCGCTGAGCTCGACCTTGAAGCCGACGGCTTCGGCGACCGAGGCGGCGCTCTCCGGATCAGACGGCGCCTTCTCCGCCGCCAGCAGCGCCCGCGCGATTTCCCCGCGCACTGCCTTCACCATATGCGAGACCGGTTTACGCGTGCCGCTGCTCTCGCTGAAGGCACGCACCTTTAGGAGCATCGCGCGTTTCGGCTTCCAAGCGGCAACATAGGGACCCGAGCGCATATCGAGGATCAGCTCTCCCGCCTCGTCGGGCAGCGCCTCCTCAAGCGCCGGGCGCCAGTAGGTCGCCGGCGGCCCGATTCCCTCCAAGCGGGTCTTCGGTGAGAAGCGGTAGTGCGGGATGCGGTCTTCGGGACGGACCATGCCCCAGAGGAAGCTCGCGATCAGGACTTGGCGCTGCGCCTTTGCCGGCAGTTCTGGCAATCGCAGTCGCTGGAAGAGGACGCCGGTGTAGACCTCGGCTGCGGGCGCTGCGGGCGCCGTCCGCAGCCCGGGATCGAGAGCCTCGAGTAGCTCCTTGCGTTTCTCGCCCAGCTCCTCGGCGAAGGCGAGCGAGCCGAGATCGACCGGATCGCCCGCCTCGGGCCGGGCCTTGCCTTCCGACGGTGGAAGCAGGACGAGCATCGGGCGGCAGCCTATGCAGCCCGCCGTCCTGCGGCGGCTAGGCGGCTGCCGCCTCCTCGGCCGCGATCGCCTCGCCGCCGGGGTTGGCCTCGGCGGTGGCGGCCTCGACCGTCGTCGGGGTCCGGCCCTTGGCCCGGATCGCGGTCGCACCGATCGTCGCCCCCAGCAGGGCGACGAAGCCGGAGACGGTCATCGCGTGGCCGAGCGCATAGACGAACGCTTCGCTGCCGGCCGCCATCACCTGCTTGGTCTGCGCCGCGTCCAGTCCCTGGATGTGGCCGACCGAGCCACCGCCGAGCTGTTCGGAGACGGCGCCCCGCTGGGCGGCGGTCACCCCGCTGCCGCTCAGCAGCGAGTCGAGCCTGGAGCTGACCAGACCCTGGAAGATCGCCCCGGTGACGGCGACGCCGAGGCTGCCGCCGACCATGCGGAACATCGAGAGCACCCCGGAGGCGATCCCGGCTTTCTGCACCGGCACCGCGTTCATCGCCGCGCTAGTCATCGGCGACATCGTCATCGCGATGCCGATGCCGAGCAGCATGAACCCGGGCAGCAGGTCGAGATAGCTGGAGTCGACCGCGATGCGGCTGAAAGTGAAGAGCGAGGCGGCGACCAGCACCAGCCCGCCGGCGATCAGCCAGCGCGGCCCGAAGCGGTCCGACAGCCGCCCCGCCACCGGCGCCACGCCGACGATCATCAGGGTCGAGGGGAGGAACCGGATTCCCGCTTCCAGCGGCGTGTAACCGAGGATGTCCTGCATGTAGAGGGCGAGGAAGAAGAAGACGCCCATCATCGCGAAGGTGATGATCAACGCCACGCAGACGGCGGCAAGGAAGTCGCGGTCGCTGAGCAGGTCGAACTGCACCATCGGCGCCTTCACCCGGTTCTCAACCGCGACGAACACGGGCAGCGCCACCGCGGCCCCAGCCAGCAGGCCGACGATTTCCGGCGAGCCCCAGCCCCAGCTGTTGCCCTCGACCAGGGCGAGGACGAGCGCGGTCAGCCCCGCGGTGAGGACGGCGACGCCGGCGTAGTCGACGTCGCGCCCGACCGAGGTGTCGCGCGACTCGCGCACGGCGAAGGTGGTCGCCAGCACGGCGCCGATCGCGACCGGGATGTTGATGTAGAAGATCGCCCGCCAGCTGACGTGCTCGGTGAGGAAGCCGCCCAGCACCGGCCCGACGGCCAGAGCCAGGGCCGAGACGCCGGCCCAGGTGCCCATCGCCTTGCCGCGCTCGTGGGCGGGGAAGGCGTCGGTGATGATCGAGAGCGTGCCCGGCATCATCAGCGCGGCGCCGACGCCCTGCACGATCCGGCTGGCGACCAGCGAGGTCTCGTCAGGTGCGAAGCCGGCGGTCGCCGAGGAGAGGGCGAAGATGACGACGCCGCCGAGGAACATCCGCCGCCGGCCGAAGATGTCGCCGAGCCGGCCGCCGGTCGCCAGCAGCACCGCGAAGGAGAGCGTGTAGCCGTTGATCGTCCACTCCAGGCCGCTGATCGAGGCGCCCAGGTCCTTCTGGATCGAGGGCAGGGCGACGTTCACGACCGTGTTGTCGAGCATGATCATGAACAGCGCGAAGCACATCGCGCCGAGCGTCCACCACTTGCGGTTCTGGTCGGTGATCAGGTGGCTGTATCGCGTCAAGCGGGCTCACTTCCCTTCAGGTGCTCGTAGGTCTGGGCGAGGTCCTCGCGGTCCATCAGCGCCTCCACCGCAGCGTCCAGCTTGCGCCGCTGGGCCGCGGTGAGGGTGGTCACGAAGGCCTCGATGCCGGCCATGCGAACGGTGACAAGGGCGGCGACCAGGTCCTTCCCCTTGGCGGTGATCTTCACCCGGCGCACCCGGCGGTCCTCCGGGTCCTCGACCCGGCTCGCCAGCTTCGCCTTGACCAGCGCGTCGACCGCGCGGCTCATCGAGGGAACGGAGACGCCGAAGCGCTCGGCCAGGTCGCTGACCTGCCAGGCGTGCGGGGACTCCCCCAGCCCGCCCAGCTCCAGCAGCGCCTTGCACTGGGTCATCGAGAGACCCGTCTCCTCGATCACCCGCAGCTGGTTGCCGCGGTCGTAGAGGAAGACGTGGTGCATCAGCGCCGTCAGACGGGCGGCGGTCTCTTTCTCAGCCGGACCGACCTCCTCGCGGGAGGCCTCGGCAATCCTTTTCACGTCCGTCGCATGCATCAAGACAATAGTTGCACATGCGCAACTATTTCAAAAGGGCAATAGTTGTTCGTGTGATCGATATCACGCGCTGCGCTGGCCGTGCGGGCGCAGCACGGCTAGCGGCTTACGCCTCGCCGTCGAAGTAGTCGACTTTGCTGGCACGGCGGACGATCACGTCGGCCTCGGGGTCGCCGGTCCAGACCCCGACCTTGTCGCTGTCGGGATAGACGGTGGCGGTGGGGACGACGACGGTGGAGAACATCAGCACCCGCACGGTCTCCTCGGTCTCGTTGCGGACGCCGTGGGCGCCGGCGGGCCCCTTCGGGAAGAAGACGACATCCCAGGGCTCGAGCCGATCGGAGCCCTCGGGGGTGCGCAGGGTCGGGTTGCCCTCCAGCACCAGCAGCCACTCCTCCTCCCCGCACTCGTAGTGGTAGGGGCAGATCGCCTGCCCCGGCGGCAGCTCGTAGACGCTGATGCCGGATTCCTCGGCGCCGCCGAGCAGCTTGCCGAGCCGGGCCATGCCGCTGCGGAAGCCCTCCGGGTCCTCGCCGTCGTAGGTGAACTGCGGCGCCGCGATGTTGATCCGCCTCATGGGGGCGAAGCTAGCAACGCGCTAACTCGGCACTTTTCGCCGGGCGGTCCCGCCGGACGCGGGGCTAACGTCCGCCGCATGCCGGACCACGCGCAGCTCGACCGCGACCACGTCTGGCACCCGTTCACCCAGCAGCAGGGCTGGAGCGAAGAAGAGCCGCTGGTGATCGAACGCGGCGAGGGCTCCTACCTGTTCGACACCGAGGGTCGGCGCTACCTGGACGGGACCGCGGCGCTGTGGTGCAACGTCCACGGCCACCGCCACCCGGCGATCGACCGCGCCGTCCGCGAGCAGCTCGACCGCGTCGCCCACACGACGATGCTGGGGCTGACGCATCCGGGAGCGACGGAGCTGGCCGCGCGCCTGGTCGCGATCGCCCCCGAGGGCCTCTCCCGCGTCTTCTACTCGGACTCCGGCTCGACCGCGGCCGAGATCGCGCTGAAGATCGCCTTCCAGTACCAGCAGCAGCGCGGCGGCGAGCACGCCCGCCGGACCAAGTTCGTGCGCCTGCGCGAGGCCTACCACGGCGACACGATCGGCTCGGTCTCGGTCGGCGGCATCGACCTCTTCCACTCGACCTACCGGCCGCTGCTCTTCGAGACGTACGTCGCCGAGCCCGGCGACGCCGCCGACCTCGAGCGCGTGCTCTCCGCTCACGGCGAGGAGGTGGCGGCGGTAATGGTCGAGCCGTTGGTCCAGGGCGCGGCAGGGATCCTCGTCCAGCCCGAGGGCTACCTGCGCGCGGCGCGCGAGCTCTGCGACCGCCACGGGGTGCTGCTGATCTGCGACGAGGTGGCGACCGGCTTCGGCCGCACCGGGACGATGTTCGCCTGCGAGCAGGAAGGCGTGGCGCCGGACCTGATGTGCCTGGCGAAGGGGATCAGCGGCGGCTACCTGCCGCTGGCGGCGACGCTGACGAGCGAGGAGATCTACGCGGGGTTCCTCGGTTCCTACGAGGAGTTCAAGACCTTCTTCCACGGCCACACCTACACCGGCAACCCGCTCGCCTGCGCGGCGGCGCTGGCCAGCCTCGATGTGTTCGAACAGGAGCGGACGATCGAGCGGCTACAGCCGAAGATCGCCCTCTTCGCCGAGCTGCTGGCCGAGGTCGCGGCGATGCCCGAGGTGGCGGAGGTGCGCCAGAAGGGCGTAATGGTCGGGATTGACCTCGGCGACCACGACGACGCGCTGCGGATGGGCCACCGGGTGACGGTCGAGGCACGCAGGCGCG
>JBQCIG010000116.1:0-5950 GCA_051953975.1 Solirubrobacterales bacterium
GGTCAAGCGCCTCGGGCTCGACCTCGCCGCCGTCGTCTCCGCCTCCCACAACCCCTACGGCGACAACGGGATCAAGTTCTTCAGCCACCGGGGCACCAAGCTCGCCGACGAGGTCGAGGCCCGGATCGAGGCCCTGATCGACGAGGCGCCGGCCGCCGAGCGCGCCGGCCGGGTGACCGAGCTGAACGGTGGCCTCGGGGACTACCTGCGCGAGCTGCAATCTGCCTTCCCGCTCGACCTCTCGGGCCGCCGCGTCGTCCTCGACTGCGCCAACGGCGCCACCTACCGTGCCGCGCCGGCGATCTTCGAGCGCCTCGGCGCCGAGGTCGAGGCGATCGGGGTCGAGCCCGACGGCCGCAACATCAACGCCGGCTGCGGCTCCACTCACCTCGAGCCGCTGGCCGAGCGGGTCGCCGCCTCCGGGGCGGAGATCGGCTTCGCCTTCGACGGCGACGGCGACCGCGTCCTCGCCGTCGACGGCTCCGGCCGGGTCCACGACGGCGACGAGCTGATCGCGCTGGCGGCGCGCGGGATGAAGCAACGGGGCGAGCTGGAGGGCGGCGTCGTCGTCACCGTGATGAGCAACTTCGGCTTCCACCGGGCGATGGAGGAGGCCGGGATCGAGGTCGCCGTCACCGGGGTGGGCGACCGCTACGTGATCGACGAGATGCTGCGCCGCGACTGGAAGCTGGGTGGCGAGCAGTCCGGCCACATCATCGCCACCGACGTCGTCTCCACCGGCGACGGCATCGCCGCCGCGCTGATGACGATGCGCGAGCTGGGCGATGCCAAACTCGCCGATGCGGTGCCGATGGAGAAACTGCCGCAGGTCCTCGTCAACGTCGAAGTCGCCGACCGCGGGGCGGTCCAGGACGCCGCCGCCGTCTGGGAGGCGGTCGAGCGCGAGGGCGCCGGTCTCGAGGGCCGCGGCCGGGTTCTCCTGCGCCCCTCTGGCACCGAGCCGCTGGTGCGGGTGATGGTCGAGGCGCCGACCGCCGAGGAGGCCGATGCGGTCTCCGAGCGCCTGGCGGGAATCGTCCGGCAAGAGCTCGCCTGACGGAGCTCAGCGCAGGGCGTTTGAAGAACAGCTAGGTTTCCCGCCCCTCATGCGGCGGATCAGCCAGATAATCGAGAAGATCGCGCGTTTTAGCTGGGAGAACGCGGACGCTGTTCTAGTCATCGTCGTCGGTATTGGCGTCGCTGCGCTTGAGATATTTGGCAATCCCTCCAAAGAGGTCGTCGATGGGGCGATTCTTGCTCTTCTTGCCGCCACGGCAGTCGTCCTATTGAGGGATCGGGAGGAGCGCCGAGCTGAGCATGGGGAGTTGGCCGCGCTTAAGCAACTGGCTAACGACGCCATCAGCGATCGGCCGTATGAGGTTGTCTGGCAGACGAACCATTGGGATCTTGTAGAGCGGCATCGGGCAGTCGTGACTCAAATCGAGCAAATTCGGATCACGAGGATTGACGTTGCGACCAACTTCCAGTGGAGCCGTGGGGACGGTGAAACTGAGAGCACGGATGCGCGGTGGCGGCGAAGCCGAAGTGCTGCCTGGATCTCCGCAAAAAAGATCTATGACTTCCCCGTCCGCGGAGGCATCAAGGAGATTTTCTGCTTCGACGAGGAGCACAGCCAAGGAGACATGCTCGAATGGTGTACCGAGCGCGTTTTCCGCAACAGGTTCCCAAGCGATCACGAGGGAGTGGAACTAGAGGCCCGTGTAAAGTCCGATCATCCCCGGACGCTACGCATTACGTGGCCAGCGGACAGCCCTCCCTCGCATGTGGAGATGCGTCATGGTGCTCAGCCCGCGCGCATGCTCTCGCCCAAGCGCAAGAAAGGCCGCTGTTTCGTCGAAGAGAAGGTTCCTGGGCTGCAAATTGGGGAAGTCGTCAGAATCGACTGGACTTGGTAAAGCTTTGCAGATTTTGACTATTGATTTTCTGTCGCCGCTGCCGATAACGTGGTAGTTAGAGATCACGGGATGGAAAGGAAGGGCATCTTGAGACTCGACGAAAAAACGGAGGGCTAGCGCCTCCGCCGAAGCTTCTTGGCCTCTCCTCAGCGAGAGGCTTTTTCTTGCCTCAACGCAGCGAGGCCTGGCTTTTGCTGATCCTGCAGGAGGATGGTCGTTCCGTCCTACCTCTACCCTTACTCGCCTTCATGTGCGGCATCGTCGGATACGTGGGCGCCCGCCCCTGCGAGGAGCTGCTGCTTTCGGGGCTGGAAAAGCTCGAATACCGGGGCTACGACTCGGCCGGCCTCTCCGTGCTCGCCGACGGCGAGGTGGAGAGCGTGCACGCGGTCGGCAACCTCGCCAACCTGCGTGCCGCCGTCGAGGCGCGGGCCGAAAACAGCGCCGGGCCGCTGCCGCCAGCCGAGATCGGCATCGCCCATACCCGCTGGGCCACCCACGGCCGCGTCACCAAGGAGAACGCCCATCCCCACGACGACAGCTCCGGCCGCGTCCACATCGTCCTCAACGGGATCGTCGAGAACCACACCGAGCTGCGCCGGCGCCTGCAGGAGGCGGGGCAGGTCTTCAGCTCCGAAACCGACGCCGAGGTCGTCGCCCACCTGATCGCCAGTCACTACGACGGCGACCTCGCCGCGGCGGTACGGGCCGCCTTCGCCGAGCTGCGCGGCCATTATGCCTTCGTCGCCATGCACGCCGACGAGCCGCAGCGCCTCCTCGGCGCCCGCAAGGAGTGTCCGCTGGTCGCCGGGGTTGGCGAGGGGGAGACCTTCCTCGCCTCCGCCATCCCCGCCTTCCTCGCCGACACCCGCACCGCGATGCCGATCGAAAACGGCGAGATCGTCGAAGTCGAAGCCGGCGCCGTGCGCGTCACCGACGCCGAGGGCAACCCGGTCGAGCGCGCCGCCGAAGAGGTGAGCTGGGACGCCGATGCGGCCGAGAAGGGCGGCTACGAGACCTTCATGCTGAAGGAGATCCACGAACAGGCCGACGCGGTCGCCGAGACGGTCACCGACCGCCTGCCCGGCAGCGAGGGGGTGGACCTCTCCGACGTCGCCCTCTCCGACGAGTTCCTGCGCGACGTGCGGCGGATCGTGATCGTCGCCTGCGGCACCTCCTACCATGCCGGCCTCGTCGGTCGCTATGCGATCGAGGAGTGGGCGCGGGTGCCGGTGGAGATGGACGTCGCCTCCGAGTACCGCTATCGCAACCCCGTGGTCGGCCCCGAGGACCTGGTGATCGGCATCACCCAGTCCGGCGAGACCGCCGACACGCTGGCGGCGATGCGGCTGGCGCGCGAGGCCGGCGCCACGGTGCTGGCGATCACCAACATCATGGGCAGCCAGGCGACCCGCGACGCCGATGCCGTCCTCTACACCCGCGCCGGCCTGGAGATCGGCGTAGCCGCGACCAAGACCTTCGTCGCCCAGGTGGCGGCGATGTACCTGCTCGGGCTGCGGATCGCCGAGCTGCGGGGGACGCTGCCGCCGCAACGGCTGGCCGAGCTGGTCGGGGAGATGAAGGGGCTGCCCTCGAAGATGGAGGAGACGCTGGCGGTGACCGAAGCGAGCGCCAAAGCCGTCGCCGCCGCCCACGGCAAGCAGAACTTCTTCCTCTACCTCGGCCGCCACATCGGCCTCCCCGTCTGCCTCGAGGGGGCGCTGAAGCTGAAGGAGATCAGCTACATCCCGACCGACGCCTACGCCGCCGGCGAGATGAAGCACGGCCCGATCGCCCTGCTCGACGAGTCGACGCCGGTGGTTTGCATGGCCACCGAGAGCCCGGTCCTGGCGAAGGTCCTCTCCAACGTCGAGGAGGTGCGCGCCCGCGGCGCCCAGACGATCGCGATCTCCACCGCCGGCGACGTGCGGGTCGCCGAGGTCGCCGACGAGACGATCGAGGTGGCCGCCACCGACTGGATCCTGCAGCCGATCGTCGCGGTGCTGCCGCTGCAGCTGCTCGCCTACGACATCGCCCGCGGCCGCGGCCTCAACGTCGACCAGCCCCGCAACCTGGCGAAGACGGTCACGGTCGAGTGAAGTTCTCCAATCGGGTCGTTAGGATGCTCCGCTCCGTGCAGCTTCGCCTCGCTATTCCGGTCTCTCTCGTCGCGCTCCTCGCCCTGCTGATCGCTGGCTGCGGTGGCGGGGGCGAAAGCGGCGGCACCGACCCCGCCACGATCGCGCCGCCGAAGACGCCGCTCTACCTCGACGTCACGGTGCAGCCGGAAGGCGAAGTGAAGAAGAACATCGAAGCGCTGGCGAAGAACCTGGCGGGGATCAACGACCTCGGCGGGCTGATCGTCTCGCAGCTGGAAGCCTCCGCCGAAGGAGGCGGCGAAGTCGACTTCGAAAAGGAAGTCCAGCCGTGGCTGGGCGAAAAGGCCGCGATCTTCTTCGAGGAATACGAAGAAGGCGAACACTTCAACGGCTACGGAGCGGCGGTGCAGACCGAAGACGAAGAAGAAGCCCGCGCCTTCGTTGAAAAGAAGGCCGAAGACGAAGAAGAACCGGCCAAGAAGGGCTCATACGAAGGCGTCGATTTCTATGTCACCGCCGACAGCGGTCAGACGATCGGGGTCTTCGACGGGCTGCTCGTCTTCGCCGAAGACGAAGAAATCTTCAAGTCGCTGGTGGACGCCTCCGAAGGCGAATCCCTCGGCGGCGAAGACGCCTTCACGAGCGCCACCGCGAACGTTCCGGCTAACAGCGCCGCCGACGTCTACGTCGACATCGGCACCCTGATCGAACAGGCCGGCAACGAAATCGACTCCGAAACCGAACTCTTCCTCGACAGCGTCGGAATCGAACCGAAGGAAGCAACCGCTGTCGCCAGCCTGGTTCCCGGGGCGAACCGGATCGAAATCGATTTCAGCAGCAACCTCAGCGAAAACCCGCCATCCGGCGACGCCTCGAAGCTGCTCGGCTCGCTGCCGGCCGGTTCGCTCGCGGCTTTTGCCGCGCCTGAATTCGGCAGCCGCTTCAACGAAGGGATCGACCGCATCGACGCAAAGGGGATCCCCAGCCAGGGCATCCCCCCGCACAAGCTGAAGAGCACCCTGAAGAAAGCCGGCGTCGACATCGAATCGATCGCCTCTTCGATCGGCGACGTCGGCGCCTTCGTCGAAGGGAGCAGCGAGCGGAACCTCGGCGGCTCCCTCGTCCTGCAGACCGAAGACCCCCAGCAAGCGAAGAACACCGTCTCCAACCTCGGCCTCTTCCTGCGCGCCAGCCACACCCCCGGGGTGACGGCGATCGGCGGTGAAGCGAGCGGCTTCTCGGTGCACAGCCCCGAACTCGGTCGCCAGCCGCTGGTCGTGATCTCCAAGGGCGATCGGATCGCGATCGGCTACGGGCTCGCCGGCGCCAGAGCGGTGCTGACGGAATCCGGCAAGGCCCTGGCCGATTCTCCCCCCTACAAGGAAGCGGTCAGCGCCCTCGGCGGGACGCCGATCACCGCCTTCGTCAACGTGCCCGCGGCGGTCAAGCTCGCCTCCACGATCGAACCGTCGGCCGACCCCGGCCGCAAACAAATCGAAGAAGTTTTCAGGGAAAAAGCCACCTACGCGGCGATCGGCACCGAAGCCTCCGGCGATCTTGCCACCGCGAAGCTGATCGTCGGCCTCAAGAAGTAACGGATTAGGGACCGACCTCGCTCGGTAGGAGGGTCAGGTGCCCCTCCGCCAGAGACCGTATGTGCCAGCAGGGACCAACGAGCTAAATCAGCTTGACCCAAAGCCTCTGTCGGAGGGGCACCTGACCCTCCAGCGATCCCGCTCCCGCAGACACAGCTGACGGAGAAGCTCTGAGTTCCATGGTTCCTTTGTCCGGCTATAGAGGACAAAGGAACCACGCGATTTGAGCCCTGGCGAGCGGTCCTGCCGATGCGTGTCGAGGAGGGAGCGGGGACCCCTCCGACAGAGGCTTTGGGTCAAGCTGGTACAGGCCTTTGTCCTGGAGACACATACGGTCTCT
>JBQCIG010000117.1:0-2818 GCA_051953975.1 Solirubrobacterales bacterium
GGCACCACCGGCTCGTGGCCCTCGGCGCGGACCAGCTCGATCGCGAAGCGGACCAGCGCCAGCTCGAGCAGGACCAGGTCGCCTTTCAGGTAGGCGAAGCGCGAGCCGGAGAGGCGGGCGCCGGCCTCCATGTCGATCAGCCCCAGCTCGGTGCCGATCTCGAGATGGTCGCGCGGCTCGAAGTCGAAGCTCGGCCGCTCGCCGACCTCGCGCACGAGGACCGCGTCCTCCTCGGTCATCCCCTCCGGCGCGTCGGGATCGGGGACGTTGGGGAGGCTCAGCGCCAGCTCACCGAGCTTGGCGTCGACCCGCTCCAGCTCCTCTTTGCCGCCCTCGATCCGCTCCTTCAGCCCCTGCACCGTCGCCATCAGCTCCTGCGCCCGGTCCTCTTCGCCCTTCCCTTTCGCCTCGCCGATCTGCTTCGAGAGCGCCTTGCGCTCGGCCTGGGCGCTCTCGACCTCGGGCAGCAGCTCGCGGCGGCGGACGTCGAGTGCCAGCAGCTCGTCGACCTGCTCGGCGGCGCCGCGGCGCGCGAGCGCGGCTTTGACCCGCTCGGGCTCGGAGCGGATCAGCTTCAGGTCAAGCACGGAAGGACCTCGTCAGGGGGATTCTTCTTCGGCGCCTGGCCGAGGCGAAGTTTCCGCTTCTTCGCCCGCGTACTTGGCGACGAAATGGGCGACGGCTTCGGCTTCTTCGCCGACGACGATGTTCTGCGGCATGATCGCGCCGGAGAAGCCGCCGTTCTGGATCGCGAAGAGGACGTCTTCATACGTCTCGGTTCGCTGGTTGAGGCTGGGGCCCTGGGTGCGCTGGCCGCGGTTGCCGGTTCCCTGGGTGCCGGCGGCGGCGAGCGTGTGGCAGCCGGAGCAGTGGGTGGCGAAGAGCTGGGCGCCTTCGTAGTTGGGGTCGTTCTTGGAGAGGGCGATCCCTTCCTGGCCGAAGCCGCAGGCCGAGAGGCCGAGGGCGATGACGGCGAACGTGGCGATGATCAGCACGGGACGCATGCGGCGCGCATCATATTGTCTTGAGCCGATCCGCTCCGTGACGATGCCGCCGCCCGATCCAGCCAGCTTCCGCGCCGCCATGGCCGGGCTCCCGACGGGGGTCACGATCGTCAGCGCCGCCGGCCCCGACGGGCCGGCCGGGGCGACCGCCAACGCCGTCTGCTCGCTCTCGATCGAGCCGATGCTGATGCTCGCCTGCCTCGACCGCGGCTCCCGCACCCTGCTCGCCGTCCAGGCCGCCGACAGCTTCGGCATCAGCGTCCTCCACGCCGGCCAGGAGCCGATCGCCCGCGCCTTCGCCACCAAGGCGCCGGTGGCCGAGAAGTGGACCGGCGTCGCCTGGAGCGACCGCGACGGCATCCCCGCCGTCGACGACGCCCTGATCTTCATCGCCTGCAACCTCCGCGACGTCCTCGCCGCCGGCGACCACGTGATCGTCACCGGCGAAGTCCGCGACCTCGAATCGCGCCCCGGCGACCCCCTCGTCTTCCACGACGGCGAGTACCGGCCGCTGGGCTAGGGCTGGCGCCGCACCGAGTCAGTCGCAACCCGTCGCGATGGCAAGGGCGCGGCAGACCTCGTGCATGCGAGAGCCGGAGAGAGTCGTGATCGGCTCGCCGAGGAATGAGCGCGATATGTGCCTGAGGTTCTCGAGACTGACAACACAGTCTTTCGGCAACCCATCCTCGGCACCGAGTCGAACCTCGGTAGGAATGTCGCGAATCCTGGTGGTCAGAAAGGCAACGGTGACCTTTCGCAGGACTGGGATCGCCTCGCTTCGGGTCAAGATCAGAGCCGGTCGGCGACCCTCGTCGGGCGTCTCGGTCCAGCACACGTCGCCTCGGTTCACCATGGCTCTTCCCGGATTGCTTCCCGCGCTTCCTTTTCCGCGATTTCCATCTCCTCCTCGGTGGGCGGAAAGCGTTCGTAGCCTTCGACGATTTCGCGGGTAATCCGGTCGCGTTCCTCGTCGTAGAGATAGGCCTCGATCGCATCGCGGATCAAGGCGGAGCGCGACCTTCCCTCGCGTGCGGCCCGCTCGTCGAGCCGTCGCAGCAGGTCCTGCGTCAGTTGGACCAGCGTCTGGATGCGCGCCACTGGCCATATGGTATCTAATGGTCGCGCTGCGGGCATGGGTCACCAAGGCGCTGGCAGAGGAAACTCTCCCCCTCTCAGGCCCGATCGCAGCCGTGCGACAATCGGGCGGTGAGCGAGCAGCCCCGCTTCCAGGAACCGGGTTGGTTCACCAAGAACGTCTTCAACCGGATCGTCGCCGTAGCGACCAGGCTCGGCCTCAGCGTCGCCGGCTCGCGGGTGCTCGAAGTGAAGGGGCGCAAGAGCGGCGAGTGGCGGCGGACGCCGGTCAACCTGCTCGAGCTCGAAGGCGCCCGCTACCTGGTCGCGCCGCGCGGCAACACCCAGTGGGTGCGGAACATGCGCGCCAGCGGCGGCGGCCGCCTCGTCCTCGGCCGCCGCGTCGAGGAGTTCACCGCCAAAGAGGTGCCCGAGGACGAACGCGTCCCCCTGCTCCGCGCCTACCTCGAAAAGTGGAAATGGGAGGTCGGCGCCTTCTTCGACGGCGTCGGCCCCGACTCATCCGACGCCGAGCTCCGCCGCATCGCCCCCGACCACCCCGCCTTCCGGATCGACTGATCCACCAGAGCTAATGACGACAACTGCGAGCGGCGAGATGCCGTTCGTGGTGGGGGGGGGGGGGGGGGGGGGGGGGGGGGCCCGCCCCGCCCGCCGGCGCCGCCCCCCCCCCCCCCGCCCCCCCCACCCCCCACCCCGACGCGCCGCCCCCCCCCCCGGCC
>JBQCIG010000118.1:0-13396 GCA_051953975.1 Solirubrobacterales bacterium
TCGAGGCGCAGGCGACGGTCTCGAAGCCGAGCTCCTTCGCTTTCGCGACGGCAACCGCGACGACCCGGTCCTTGAACGAGTGGGTCGGGTTGGCCGCGTCGTTCTTGATCCAGATCTCGGCGTCGACCCCCAGCCGCTCGGCCAGGCGGTCGGCGCGCAGCAGCGGCGTCAGCCCCGGCTCCAGCGGATCGCTTGCCCGACCCTTGAAGGGGAGGAAGTCGCGATAGCGCCAGATCCCCTGCGAACCCGCCTGGATCCGCCGCTTCATCTCGGCGGCGTCGAAACCGCCGAAGTCATAGGAGACCTCCAGCGGCCCGAAGCAGTTTTCGCAGACGTAGCTGGCGTCCAGCTCGTACGTCGCCCCGCACTCCTTGCACTTCAAGCTCTCAACAGACATCCGATCCTCTTTTCCGCTTCAACTAAAAAACCTCCGCCGTTTGTGGGGCAGAGGTCCGGGTCGGACATCCCCCACATCTTCCAGGCCTTCGACTGCAACCTGCTGGAGTTGGCACCTGTCTCGGCCTTGCGGTCCGAGGTGGTTGCCGGAGCTTCATCGGGCCAGATCCCTCCGCTCCTCTTGATGTGGCGTTATGTGCAGGGAACCTTACCAGGCACCCCCGATTCCTTCTACCGCGTGCAAGGCGGCTAACCTAGGCACCGCAATGACCACGCTGCGCAAAGAGACGATGGGCCTGGGCGATGCCGAACCTTCCAAAACCACGGCTGCGGCGGCCGGGCCGGCGCGGCGAGCTCGTCTCTCAGCCGGCTGCGCCTGAGCCGCAGAAGCCGAACGTCGAGCAGATCGACGCCGCCGGCCTGCGCTGGGTCAACATCGAGTGGCCGGGCTCGCTGGAGCGCACCTGGCTGGAGGAGCACTTCGACTTCCACGCCCTCGACCTCGAGGACGTGCTCTCGCGCAACCAGCGGCCGAAGATCGATGTCTACGACGACTACCTCTTCATCGTCCTCCACCTGCCGGTCTTCGACCCCAACGCCGGCCGCCTCGGCGCCGGCGAGCTCGATCTCTTCGTCGGGCCCGACTACCTGGTGACGATCCCGAACCTGCCCCTGCAGCCGGTCGAGTACCTGTTCGAGCGCTGCCGGGCCAAAGAGGAGCTGCGCGAACAGCTCTTCTCGCGTGGCTCCGGCTACCTCCTCTACCGGCTCGTCGACGACAGCTTCGACTACTGCTTCCCGATGCTGCGCAAGATCGGCAACAAGCTCGACGCGCTCGAGGACGACATCTTCGAAGAGCGGGCCGAGGAGGTCGTCCGCGACATCTCCAACGTCAAGCAGGAGATCATCAACTTCCGCAAGGTGATCCGGCCGCAGCGGCCGGTCCTGCGCGACCTCGAGAAGGTCAAGCAGCGCTACCTCGCCTCCGATCTCGACCTCGAGATCTACTTCGACGACGTCGTCGACGCCCACGAGCGGATCTGGGACATGCTCGAGAACTACAAGGAGGTCGCCGAGGCGCTGGAGGAGACCAACGAGTCGGTGATCTCACACCGCCTCAACGACATCCTCCGGGTGCTGACCTCGATCAGCGTCATCGTCCTGCCGCTGACCCTGATCGCCAGCATCTGGGGCATGAACGTGAGGGTGCCGGGCCAGAACGACCTCACCGACTTCTACGTGATCATCGCGGTGATGGCCGTGATCCTCGTCGGCCTCGTCTACTACTTCCGCAAGCGCCGCTGGCTCTGAGTCGCCGCTCTGTAAGGATGGGTCGCCCGTGGCAAATTTCCGCATCTGGGCGCCGTGGCGCCTCGCCTACGTGAAGGACGCGTCGAAGGACATCGAGGAGGAGTGCATCTTCTGCGCCAAGCCGGCGGCGGATGACGACGAGGCGAACCTGATCGTCCACCGCGGCGAGCGCAGCTTCGTGATCCTCAACCTCTTCCCCTACACGAACGGGCACCTGATGGTGGCCCCCTACGAGCACATCGGACGGCTGCAGGAGATCCCCGCCGAGACGCTGGCGGAGATGATGGCGCTGGCCCAGCGGGCGATGGACCGCCTCGAGTCGGTCTACCAGCCGCACGGCTACAACGTCGGCTTCAACCAGGGCCGGGTCGCCGGCGCCGGGGTCGAGCACCACATCCACATGCACATCGTCCCGCGCTGGGCCGGCGACAACAACTTCATGCCGGTGATCGCCGACACCAAAGTGATGCCGCAGTCGATCGAGCAGAGCTACGAGGCGCTGAAAGGAGCGTTTTGAGCTACCAGTCACCCCTGGCGCCGCCGAAGATCTTCAAGGCGTACGACATCCGCGGCCTCTACGAGCAGGAGATGGACGAGACGACGGCGGAGGCGATCGGGCGCGCCTTCGCGCGGGTGCTGGGACGGCTGCGCGGCAAGGAGCCAAGCGAGCTGCGGGTCGGGCTCGGGCGCGACATGCGGCTGACCGCGCCGGCGATGGCGGCGGCGGTGCGCGAGGGCCTCGTCGCCGAGGGCGCAACCGTGATCGACGCCGGCATGGTCGCGACCGAGATGCTCTACCACCTGGTCGGCTCGCGCGAGCTCGACGGTGGCGCGATGGTCACCGCCTCCCACAACCCCAAGGCCTACACCGGGATCAAGCTCGTGCGCGAGGGTGCGCTGCCGCTCTCCGGCGACGCCGGGATCGGCGACGTGCGGGCGGAGATCGAAGCCGGCCTCGGCGAGGCGCCCGGCGGCGGCACGGCCGAAGAGGTCGACGTCTGGGACGAGTTCCACGCCCACGCCCTCTCTTTCATCGACCCCGCCAAGGTGAAGCCGATGAAGGTGGTCGTCGACGGCGGCAACGGCATGGGGGGGCCGATGGTCGGCCCGATCCTGGAGCAGCTGCCGCTGGAGCTGGAGGAGATGTATTTCGAGCCCGACGGCGAGTTCCCCGACCACGAGCCGAACCCGCTGCTGGAGGAGAACCGGCGGATGATCATCGCGCGGGTCCAGAAGACCGGCGCCGACCTCGGCATCGCCTGGGACGGCGACGCCGACCGCTGCTTCTTCATCGACGGCGACGGGAGCTTCTGCGACGGCGACTTCATCTGCGCCCTGCTCGCCCGCTCGGTCCTGCAGAAGAACCCGGGTGCGACGATCCTCTACGACCCCCGCTCGAGCCGCGCGGTGCCGGACCTGGTCGCCGCCGAGGGGGGTCGCTCGGATCTCTCCCGCGTCGGCCACGCCTTCTTCAAGGCGCGGATGCGCGAGGAGGACGCGGCCTTCGGCGGCGAGGTCTCCGGCCACTACTACTTCCGCGACTTCTGGAACGCCGACTCGGGGACGATCCCGGCGCTGCTGGTCCTGGAGCTGCTCTCGCTCGACGGCCGCTCGATGGCAGAGCTGATGGAGGAGTTCCGCTCCAAGTACTTCATCTCCGGCGAGATCAACTCCGAGGTGGCCGACCAGGAGGCGAAGATGGCCGAGATCGCCGAGCGCTACTCGGACGGGGAGATCACCCGCCTCGACGGGATCTCGGTCGACTACCCCGACTGGCACTTCAACGTCCGCCCCTCCAACACCGAGCCGCTGCTGCGCCTCAACCTCGAGTCGCTGATCTCGCGCGAGGACATGGAACGCCGGCGCGACGAGGTTCTGGGCCTGATCCGGACGTGAGCCTGACGCCGGAGCAAGCGCTCGAGCAGGCGGCGCTGGCCGGCATCCACCGCTTCGCGATCCCGACCCCGTTCGCGGTCGGGCGGGTCAACTGCTATCTGATCGAGGACGAGCCGCTGACCCTGGTCGACACCGGCCCCAACTCGGGCAAGGCGCTGGACGAGCTGACCGCGCGGCTGGCCGAGCGCGGCCACTCGCTCGCCGACCTCGAGCTGATCGTCGTCACCCACCAGCACATCGACCACCTCGGCCTAGTCGAGATCCTGGTCGAGCACTCCGGCGCCGAGGTGGCCGCGCTGGGCGCGGCGGCCGAGCGCCTCGCCGCCTTCGAGGAGGACGCGGAGTTGGAGGACCGCTTCGCGGTCGAGGTGATGCTGCGCAACGGCATCCCCGAGGACGTGACCGTGGCGCTGCGCAGCGTCTCCCGCAGCTTCCGCGGCTGGGGCTCGCACGTGTCGGTGACGCGGCCGCTGGAGGACGGCGAGTCGCTCGAGTTCGCCGACCGGCGCTTGCAAGCGCTGCACCGGCCCGGCCACAGTCCCTCGGACACGGTCTTCTGGGACGCCGAGCGGCGGATCCTGATCGCCGCCGACCACCTGCTGCCGAAGATCTCCTCCAATCCGCTGCTCACGCGGCCGCTCGACGGCTCCCCGCACCGCCCGCAGGCGCTCGTCACCTACATCGCCTCCCTGCTCGAGACCCGCGAGATGCCGGCAGAGATCGTCCTTCCCGGCCACGGCGAGCCGATCACCGACCACGCCCGGCTGATCGACTCGCGCCTCGCCGGCTACGACCGGCGCAAGGAGAAGATCTACCGCCTCGTCGCCGAGCGTCCCCGCAACGCCTACGAGCTGGCGCAGGCACTGTGGGGGAACGTCGCCGTCACCCAGGCCTTCCTCACCCTCTCCGAGGTGATCGGCCACGCCGACCTGCTGGTCAACGAAGGGCGGGTACGGGAAGCCGACGAGGGTTCGGTGATCCGCTACGAAGCGACCTGAGCCGCCGCGCTCAGTGCACGATCACCGAGAAGGGTCGGTTGGCGTCGACGCCGGCCTTGTCGTAGGTGAAGATCGTCACCTGGCATTCGGGTTCGGCTTCGACCCCGGTGGCGACAGTGCTGCCCTGTTCGGCCGTCAGGTCGACCGAGGCGACCGCCGTGTGCGGCGGCGGGTTCAGGCCCTTGAGGCAGTAGATCCCTTCGCCGGTGTGGAGGAAGTTGCTCGGCCCGATGCCATCGCTCTTCGCGGCGACGAGGGTGCCGGCCGCGCTGACGGTAGCGCTGCGGACGATCGTCGAGGCGGCGAAGGCCGAGGCGGGCTTGCCGCCGAGGGCGTCGGCATTGGCGGCCGTGCCGGCGCTGCCCGCGGTAGCTGCACTGGGAACCGTGCCGAGCGTCGAGAGCTTGATCTTCTGGCCGGTGATCGCGCCGTCCTTGACTTTGGCGGTGGTCACCGCGTTCTTCTTCAGCTGCTTGGCGCCGACGCTGTTCTTCGGCAGCTGAGTCGCCGCATAGGCACTGCCGCCTATGGCAGCGAAGACTGCGATCGTCGCCATCACGTTGGCGTAGTTGAGCCTCCTGCGCAACGCTTTCATGTCATGCCTTTCGCTCGTGATCGGGACTGGCTGCCCCATACCCAACCACTCCAACCGGCGCTGCGGTGAGGAGCCCCCGTTCCGGCGTCAGCTCGTCGGCGATCTCGAACCAGGCGGCTATCCGCTCGGCCTCGTCGACGGCGGTGGTGACGATCGGCGCGCGCCGGCGCAGTTGCAGGAGACGGTCGCCATGCGGCGCGTGATCGCCGTGATAGCCCCAGATCCCGCGAACCGCGGTGGCGCCGCGAGCGCCGGCCCGCCGGAGGCGACGGATCAGCTCGTGGTGGACGGCGTGGCCGCCGACGGTGGCGGACTCGGAGCTGTAGAGGGTGAGGCGCTGCCAGCCGTCCCCGCCCGGCCGCGCCAGCACCTCGCCGTCGCGCTTGCAGACCGTCACCGGCTCGACCGTGCTCAGGGGTGCTGCCAACACGCGATCGAGGTCGTGGAGCGCTCCGGCGATCGTCTCCGCGTCCCCGACGGCGACCACCATCATCGGCACGTCCGAGTTGGCGGAGAGGAAGCGGGCGCGACGGCGGGAGCCCTCCATCGTCCCGTCGACGCCGAGCAGCGCGGTCGCCCCCGCAACCCCGTGCCGGCGCAGAAGCGCGCAGGCGACGACGAATGCCGGCGTCCCCTCCACCCGCTGACGGCGGTGGAGATAGAGGGTCAGCCTCACCTGACCTTGCAACCCGTCAAGTGCGGTCCAGGCGGGCTCGAGCGCCACCAGGCCCCGGCCGGCGGGCACCGGCAGCTCCTCCAGCACGCCCTCGATTCGCGCTCGCTCGTCGATCGCCGTCGCCATCAGCGGCAGGTCTTCGGAGAGCGTCAGCAACCGATCGGTGCGGAGATGGTGCCGCAGCCCGAAGCCCTCGACGCCGCGCATGAGGACGCTGGTGTGGACGCCGTGGCGGGCGAAGTCGTCGAACAGCGCGTCGGCGAGAAGCCCCTCCCCCACCCGCTCCCGCTCCCCGCAGCAGACGGTCAGCTTTAGCAGCTCGCCGTTCACAGGAGACCCCCGATCAGGCGGCCCAGCTCGGCCGCCGCGAGGCCGATCGCAACGCTGAGGACGATGTTGAGGACGAGCCACCGCGTCTCGCCGTCCTCCCCCAATCGCTGCGTCTCCAGCATCCAGGTCGAGAAGGTGGTGTAGGAACCGAGCACCGCGGTGCCGGCCAGCAGGTAGGCGTCGCCGTGCAGCGAGAGGCCGACCAGCAGGCCGAGGAGGAAGGCGCCGCTGATGTTGACCGCGAGGGTGCCGAGCGGGAAATCGCGGCCGAAGCGGGCCGAGACGGCCGAGTCGAGCGCGAAGCGACCGATCGCGCCAATGCCGCCGAGGACGGCAACGCCGATCCAGACGGCCGCGCTCACAGGGCAACCTCCCCCTGTTCTTGCTGGGATTTAGACGGCTCGCATGAGGCGGGTGCCCCGGTCATTTGCTCCGCATAGCGACACAAATGACCGGGGCGCTCCGAGATAGGGGTAGACACAGGGCGCCTCATGAGCGCAGCCTCAACCGGCGGACCATCGCGCTGGAGAGCTGGATGCCCACGTAGCCGGCGAGCAAGCTCGCCGCGACGTAGCCGACCGCAAGCCCGATCCGACCGGCATCGAGCATCCTCAGCAGCTCCACCTGCATCGTCGAGAAGGTGGTCAGCGCTCCGCAGAACCCGGTCCCCAGCAGCGGCCGCTTGTAGGCCGAGAGCGGCAGCCGCTCCTGCAGCCGGGTGACGAAGTAGCCGAGCAGGAAGGCACCGACCACGTTGACCCCGAAAGTAACCCAAGGCCACGCCGGCGCCCCACCCCCGATGCCCTCCACCAGCCCAGCCCGCACTAGCGCCCCGACGGCGCCGCCGAGAAAGATCGCCCCCAACTCGCGTCGGTCGCTCATCGGCGGCAGCCTAGGCGAAGCGCCCCCGCATTAGGGTGCAGCTCGTGTCTGCTCAGCTTCGCCACCTGCGCCGCCGCAAGCCGGCGAAGAAACGGATGCTGCTGATCGTCAACCCGTATGCGACGACGGTGTCGGATCGGCTCAAAAACCTCGTCGTGTACGCGCTGCAGGGGCGCTTCGACGTGGAAGCGGTGACGACGCAGGCGCAGAACCATGCGACCGAGATCGGGCGGGAGGCCTGCGGGGGAGGCTATGACGTGATCGTCGCCTTTGGCGGCGACGGCACGCTGAACGAGGTCGTCAACGGGGTGGCGGGGACGGATCTGCCGGTGGCGATTTTGCCTGGCGGCTCGACCAACGTGGTCTGCCGAACGCTGGGGATGCCCAACGATGTCGTCGACGCAACCGAGCACCTGCTCGCGCTTGCCGACGACTGGCAACCGCGGAAGATCGACCTCGGCAAAGTCGACGACCGCTACTTTGTCTTCGCCTGTGGCGCCGGGCTCGACGCGACCGTCGTCAAGCGGGTCGATCGAAACCCGACGATGAAGGGGAACGCCGGCCCCTACTACTACAGCTGGGCCGGGATCGCCAGCTTCTACCGCAAATACCTCGTCAACCCGATCCAGATGCGGACGCAGGTCGAGGGGCGCGAGCCGGTTGAGGGCATCACCACGATCGTTCAGAACTCCGACCCCTTCTCCTACTTCGCCAGCCGCCCGATCCGCGTCTGCGAGGGAATCGCGATCGACGACGGGACGCTCTCGATGGCAGTGCTGAAGCGCGCCGCCCAGCGCGACATGCCGACCCTGGTCCGGCGCCTCTTCAGCGAGAGCAAACCCGCCGCCCGCCACCGCCAGGTCGCCCACTTCGATGACGTGATGATGGCTACCGTCGAGACCGCCTCCGAGGGCAAGGACGGCTCACCGTGCCCCTTCCCGCTCCAGGTCGACGGCGACTACATCGGCGAGCGTGAGCGCATCGAGCTGCGGGCCGTGCCGGGCGCGTTGACGATCGTCGCCTAGTCCAGCAGGCCCTTTTCGCGGGCGCCTTCGGCCGTTTGGTAGAGGGTCTCCAAGGCGTCGTACTCGGGCTGCCAGCCGAGATCGCGGCGGGCTTTGGTCGTGTCCATCAGGACCGGGGTGTCGAGGGCCGTCGCCCACTCCAGCAATGAGGAGGCGAAGGTGAGGCGCTTCGCCGCGGCGGCGCCGAGGCTGACCGCCGGACGCGGCACCGGCACCGAGCGCCAGCCGATCGAGTGGGCGATGTCGGCAACGCCGACGACGCCCTCGCTGGCGAGGTTGTAGGCCCCGGGCGGTCCGTCGCCGCAGATTGCCGCCGCCATCGCTCGGGCGACGTCGTCGTGGTGGACGAGCTGGATCGGCACCCCGGGATCGGGGATCACCGGCTTCGCCAGCGGCAGCCGTTCGACGCTGCGCCGCAGCAACGGCAGCGGGTCCCCCAGCCGTACGTTGTCAACCAGCTGCTGGACCAGCATCGTCGCCCGCGGCCCGGCGACGATGCAGGGCTGGAAGACGTAGGCCTCCACCCCGCTCCCAACCAGCAACTCGTCGAGCAGGTCCTCGAGCTCGGCCTTCTGGGCCGAGTAATAGAAGTTGTCGCTACCGCGGGTTGGCACGTCCTCGGTCAGTGGCTGCGGGTTCTCCGCGTGGAAGCCGTAGGCGGCGACCGAGGAGGCGTAGACGAGGCGCGATACCCCGGCTTTGATCGCCGCTTCGAAGGCGTTGCGGGTCCCTTCCAGGTTGATCTTGCGGGTCTCCTCGCGGCTGCCGAAGATCGCGAAGGCGAGGTGGACGGCGACGTCGGCGCTATCGAAGAGCGCCGCTAGCGAGCCGCGGTCGAGGATGTCGCCACGCCGATAGTCGACCTTCTCCCAACCCTCCTCGGCGGGATCAAAAGGACGACGCGCCATCCCCAGCACGTTCGCCACCTCTGACCGACGCTCGAGCTCGGCCATCAACGGCTTCCCGATCTCACCGGTGGGCCCGGTTACAGCGACGGCTAAAGACATCTACCCCGTCCGACTGGCCGTCCTCAGGCGGCCGGGGTTATGCGGTATGCGTCGAATACCGACTCGACGTTGCGAAGGCGGCTGATGCAGTGCTTGAGCTGCTCCGTGTCGCCGACCTCGACCACGAACCGGTTCTTCACCATCGGGTGGTTGGTCGCGCAGGTGGCGCCGATGATGTTGATCCCCGCCTCGGAAAAGGTGCGCGAGAGGTCCTCGAGCAGGCGGGTGCGGTCGTAGGCGTCGATCTGCAGCTCGACCCGGTAGGAGGCCTCGTTTTCGCCCTGCCATCGCACCTCGACGAAGCGCTCCGGCGTTCTTTTCAGGGCCTTGACGTTCTTGCAGTCGGAGCGGTGGATGGTGATCCCGCGCCCGAGCGAGACGTAGCCCTCGATTTCGTCGCCCGGGACGGGACGGCAGCACTTGGCCAGCCGCACCGCGACCTTCTCGACCCCCTTGACGATGATTCCGTAATTGGAAGCGTCCTTGGTGCGCCGGGCCCGGTCCTCGGGACCGGGGGCGGGCGCGTCCTCCTCGACCCCCTCGCCGGCCTTCAGACGCTGCATCAGCTTGTTGGCGGCGGTCTTGGCCGAGATTTTGCCCTGGCCGAGGGCGATGTAGAAATCGGTCGCCTTGCGGAAGCCCATCTCGCGGATCACGTCGGCGAGCAGGGCCGAGCCGGAGACCTTCTGCATCGGGATCCCGCGCGTGCGCAGCGCTTCCTCGAGGCTCTCGCGACCGTCGCGCTCGGCGTCCTCGCGCCGCTCCTCTTTGAACCAGGCGCGGATCTTGTTGCGGGCGCGGCTGGTCCGCACCAGCTTCAGCCAGTCGAGCGAGGGGCCGCGCTTCTGCTTCGCGGTCAGCACCTCGACGATGTCGCCGGAGCGCAGCTGGTAGTGCAGCGGCACGATGCTGCCGTTGACCTTGGCGCCGACGCAGCTGTGGCCGACGTCGGTGTGGACGGCGTAGGCGAAGTCGAGCGGGGTCGAGCCGGCGGAGAGGCTCTTCACTTCCCCCTTCGGGGTGAAGACGAAGACCTCGTCCTCGAAGAGATCGACCTTGAGCGATTCGAGGAACTCGGTCGGGTCCTGTTCTCCCTCGGCCTCGACCAGCTGCCGCAGCCAGGTCATCTTCTCCTTCTGCGGGTCGCCGTGGGTGCCCTCTTTGTAGGCGACGTGGGCGGCAATCCCGTACTCGGCGAGCTTGTGCATCTCCTCGGTCCGGATCTGGATCTCCAGCGGCTTGCCCTCGGGCCCGATCACCGTCGTGTGCAGCGCCTGGTACATGTTCGCCTTCGGCATCGCGACGAAGTCCTTGAAGCGCCCGGGCAGCGGCTTCCAGAGCGAGTGGATGACGCCGATCGCGCCGTAGCAGTCTTTGACCGAGCCGACGATCACCCGCATCGCCGTCAGGTCGAAGATCTCGTTGAACTCGCGGCCCTTCTTGGCCATCTTGGTGTAGATCGAGTAGAAGTGCTTGGCGCGGCCGGAGATCTCCGCCTCGATCCCGACCTGCTCCAGCTCCTTGGCGAGGAACTCGCCCGCCTCGGCGACGTATTTCTCGCGCTCGTCGCGCTGCTGGGCGACCAGCTGCTTGATCTCCGCGTACTTGCGCGGGTGCAGGGTTGCGAAGGCGAGGTCCTCCAGCTCCCATTTGATCGCGTGGATTCCCAGCCGGTGGGCCAGCGGCGCGTAGATCTCCAGCGTCTCGTGCGACTTCAGCGTCTGCTTCTGCTTCGGCAGGGCACCGAGCGTGCGCATGTTGTGGAGGCGATCGGCCAGCTTGATCAGGATCACCCTGACGTCGGTGGCCATCGCCACCATCATCTTCCGGTAGTTCTCGGCCTGCCGCTCGTCGCGGCTCTCGAAGGTGATCCCGGTCAGCTTGGTGACGCCGTCGACCAGCGCTGCGATCTCGTCGCCGAATTCGGCGCGGATCTCATCCAGGCTCGCGCTCGTGTCCTCGACGGTGTCGTGCAGCAGGGCGGCGCAGAGCGTCTCGGTGTCGAGCCGCATCCCGGCGCAGATCTGGGCGACGCCGATGGGGTGGGTGATGAACTCGTCGCCGGACCGACGCAGCTGGTCGGCGTGGCGCTCGCAGGCGAAGTCGAAGGCGCGCTCGACCTTGGCGCGGTCGATCGTCGCCACCGCGAGCGCGGTGCCGCCGCCGGAGCCGTTGCCGTTTGCGGCCGCACTCGAGTCGAACTCCTCGATCACCGCAAAGAGATCGGCGAGGAGCTCCTTGTGCTCTACGGCAGTTTCGGTCTTGCGAGGTATCGCTGGGCCTCCGAAAGTCTTTCGCTGTAAGCGCGGAACGCAGCCGAGCGCTGCAGATCCGTCCTCTCTGAGGATACGACCCGGACCACGCCTGCGCCGGCTTCCGGAGCTCCCTGCAGCAGGCCGAGCTCGCTCAAGACGCGAAAGCGGCGGGCACAAGCCTCGGGGCAGAGCGGGTGGGCGCCCGCGCCGACGAGAGTCTTGCGGAGGTGGTCTCCACTGGTTTCGCCGAGCTCGCGCAACGCCTTGAAAGCAGCTGCGACCGCCTCACGTCCGGGCCATTGCTCGGCCAGCACCTGCGCCGCAAACTCACGCTCGGAATCAGTCCAGAGCAGGTGCAGGAAACCGCCTCCCTCCCCATACGGAAGCCCCGCCAGCAGCTCGTCATCCCCACTCCGCGGCGGATCGACCAGGACGACGTGCTCGAACGCCGCCACCAGATCCGGCTCGCGCTCCAGCGCCGCGCAGTCGGTGAGAGCGAGGCCGGCACCGGCGCGCGCGCGCAGCCGGGCGATCTCGCCGCTGGCGCAGCGGTGACAGGCAATGAGCGCCGCGCCGCCGTTGAAGCGGGCGAGGCCGCTGGCGCCGTTCGCCAGCGCCGCTCGTCGCGAAGCATCGGCGCAGACCGCAAGCACGCCGGCGCCGCTCGATACGAGCTCCGCGATCGCCACCGTCGCCGAATGTGCGTCCTTAACCACGCGCCGTGACTCGCGAGACCGCAAAAAAGCATCTTCAGGATGTTTTTTTGCGGTCTCGGCGTCGAGGTCGAGGGTTAGCTCCGCTTCGAAGCGCTGCCACCACTCGTCTTCTTCGCAGGCGCAAGAGTGGGGCAGCAGCGGCTTATCTCCCTCGGGCTCCTCCAGGGGATAAACCTCGCGCAGCACCACCCGCGGCTCGACCGCGCCGTTCCAGTGGTTGACCTCCAGCCGCACGGTCGCGTCGAGCACGTCCTCGTCCTCGACGCCCAGGTTGGAGCGGCCGAAGGCGACGCCGAGGGCGCGGTGGGAGCCGCTGTGGAGACTGAAGCGGGCGTGCTTTCCCTCCCCCATCGGCCGCACGTCGCTGACCCGCGCCGAGGGAACCAGCAGCCGCACCCCCGGGTTGCCCATCCCAAAGGGCGCCAGCTGCTTCAGCTCCTCGGCCAGCTCCAGCCCCAAGCCGACCCCGCCGACCATCGCGTCCACCCGTTCGATCCGCCGCAGGTCCTCCTCGCTGAGGACAGAGCGGGCGTGCGCCGCAAAGGCCTCCTGGAAGGACTCGACCTTCTCCGCCTTGATCTGGAGGCCGGCGGCGGCCTTGTGCCCGCCGAATCCCTCCAGGTGCTCGCGGCACGCCTCGAGCGCCGCCAGTAGGTCGAAGCCGGGGATGCTGCGCCCCGATCCGCGCCCACCGCCCTCACCGTCAAGCGAGATGACGACGACCGGCCGGTGGTGCCGCTCGACTAGCCGCGAAGCGACGATGCCAACGACGCCGGGGTGCCAGTCCCGGCCCGCCAGCACGAACCCAGGAGCCTCGCGCAGTTGCTCCGGCAGCTCCCGCCGCGCCGCCTCGGCGGCCGCATCGACCTCCAGCTCCGTCGCCCGCCGCTCCGCGTTCGCCCGGCTCAACTCGGCGGCGATCGCTTCCGCGCGCCGCTCGTCTCCGGTGAGGAGCAGCTCCACCCCTGCATCGGCCCGGTAGAGGCGACCGGCGGCGTTGATCCGAGGGGCGAGACGGAAACCGAGGTCGGTCTCGTCCAGCTGCTCCGGCTGGCATTTGGCGGCGGCCATCAATGCCCGCAATCCCACTCGCCGGGTTCGCCGGAGCACAGCCAAGCCTTTCTTCACCAGCGCCCGGTTCTCGCCCACCAGCGGCACCAGGTCAGCAACAGTTGCCAAGGCAACCAGATCGAGATCAGCGTCGGCGTGAGGGGGGGGAAAAACCAGAAAAAAAATAATAGAGGGGGAGCGAGAAAAAAACCCCCACAAAAAAACACAAAAAAAACATAAAAAATCACACCCTACCCCT
>JBQCIG010000119.1:0-7394 GCA_051953975.1 Solirubrobacterales bacterium
GGCGCCGACGCCTTCCGCTGGTACTACCTGACCGCCCAGCAGCCCTGGGCCGGCTACCGCTTCTCGGTCGACACGGTGGGCGAGTCGGTCCGCCAGTTCCTCCTCACGCTCTGGAACACCTACTCGTTCTGGGTCCTCTACGCGAACGCCGAGGGTCTGAGCCAGGATGATTTCCGTGGTTCCTTTGTCGGCTCTGACACAACAAAGGAACCACGCAACGACCTGAATGACCTCGACCGCTGGGCGCTGTCGCGGCTGCAGGCGACGGTCGCGACCGTGCGCGAGCGGATGGACGCCTACGACTGCACCGCCGCCGGCCGCGCGATCGCCGATTACGTCGAGGAGCTCTCCAACTGGTATGTGCGGCTCTCGCGCCGCCGCTTCTGGGAGGGCGACCGCGCCGCCTTCTCGACCCTCCGCCACTGCCTGCTGGAGACGGTGGCGATGCTGGCGCCGTTCACGCCCTTCCTCGCCGACGAGATCCACCGCAACCTCGGCGACGAGGCGGCGGAGCCCTCGGTCCACCTGCGCGACTTCCCCGCGGTCGACGAGTCCCTCGCCGACCCCGACCTCGAGCAGGGGATGGAGGCGGTCCGCCTCACGGTCGAGCTCGGCCGCGCCGCCCGCGCCCAGGCGAAGGCGAAGGTACGCCAGCCGCTGCGCCGCGCCGTGATCGTCGCCAACGAAGCCGAGCGGGCGGCGATCGAAGCCCGCGCCGACCTCGTCACCGCCGAGCTCAACGTCAAGGAGCTCGATTTCGTCAGCGACGAGACCGAGTTGGTCAGCTACAGCGCCAAGCCCAACTACCGCGCCCTCGGCCCCCGCTTCGGCAAGCGGATGCCGCAGGTGGCCGCTGCGGTCGAGGCGCTCGACGCCGCCCACGTCGCCGCGGTCCTCGCCGAAGGCGGCGAGATCGGGATCAACGTCGAGGGCAGTGACCACAGCCTCGGCCCTGACGACATCACCCTTGCCCTGCAGCCCCTGGAGGGCTACGAGGTCGAGGCCGAGGCCGGCCACGCCGTCGCCCTCGCGCTCGGGCTCGACGACGAGCTGCGCCGCGAGGGCCTCGCCCGCGAGATCGTCCACGCCGTCCAGAACGCCCGCAAAGAGGCCGGCCTCGAGATCACCGACCGCATCGCCCTCACCCTCGCCGGCGACCCCGACCTCCTCGACGCCGCCCAAGCCCACCAGGATTACCTCGCAGGCGAGGTCCTAGCCACCTCCGTCTCCTACGACGGCACCGCCAACGGCGCCACCGCCAAGATCGACGGTCGCGATCTCAAAATCGGCGTTTCCCGCGCCTGAGGGGGAAGAGAAGCTGCCTTCTGCGCCCTTAGCTGGGGGTGGAATTCACTCACCACGCGAGGAATCAGCTGCGTCGAAACCGATGGTTTCCAGGTGACGCGGTAGCGATCGTCCTAGATCCAGTGAAAGTAGACGCTGATGAGTGTTGTAACCCTCGCTACCTTGGCTACATCCGCGATGAACTGGTGCGCGTGGTAGTGGCTGCCGACGACCCGAACGTCGTGATCACCGTCCACCCGAGGAGGCATTTATGAAAGCCGATTACGACAGCCAGGCAAACGCCGTATCGATCGATCTGCTCGACGTGGATCGATGGGACGACGGCGGGGAGTTCGACGAGGACTACTGCACTATCGCCTTCTCGAAAGGCCGCGTCGCGAACATCGGACTGCTGTATCCGAGCGACAACCTCCAGCTTCTAGAGGCCGTAGCCCAGCGCTACCACCTCGATGCAGACTGCCTCGTCGCCACCACGAAAGCGGCGCTGGCTGCTCCTGACCGCACGGTGACGGTCAGCGACCGCTTGGCCGCTTAGTCCTTCTTCTCGCCGATGATGAAGTCCGACTTCTTCGAGTCGGAGAACTTGATCCAGCAGTGGTCGGGCGAGACGCCGGCGACCTCGATCAGGGCCGCTTCGATGCGCTTGGCGATCTCCGCCTTCTGCTCGTCGGAGCGGCCCTCGTACCAGTGGACGTGAACGAAGGGCATGGGTGCCGGTCAGGCGAGCGCCGGCTCCAGTTCGGCCTCGAGGCGGCGCTTCGGCATCGCGCCGACGATTTTCTTCGTGATCGCGCCGTCCTTGAAGAGGATCATCGTCGGGATCGAGAGGACTTCGTACTGGGCCGCGGTCTGCTGGTTCTCGTCGACGTTGATCGAGACGATCTTGAGGTCGTCGCGCTCGTTGTCGATCTCCTCGAGGACCGGGTGGACGACGCGGCACGGCCCGCACCAGGGCGCCCAGAAGTCGACGAGCACTGGGCCCTCGGCCTCCAGCACGTCAGCTTTAAAGGTGGCGTCGGTTACGTCCGTCAATTTGCCAGTCACTGATATCGGTCTCCCGGTCGCGGTTTAGCAGCTCAATACTTCAGAAAGTATAGCGGGCTCCGTCCAGGGCCATGCGAGCCGTCTGCTCTCCCTACCCGCCATCGCCACGATGGTATTCCTTGGCGGATGACCAACGCCGAGATCGCCGCCGCGCTGGAAGAACTGGGCATCCTCTACGAGCTCGACGGGGCCGTCAAATACCGCGTGCTCGCCTACAGCACCGCCGCCAAGGCGATCCGCGAGAGCCCGGTCTCGGTGGCGGAGCTGGCGGCGCAAGGGCGGGCGACCGAGGTCCCGGGCGTCGGCAAGACGCTGGCGGAAAAGATCGACGCGCTGCTGGAGACCGGCGAGATCCCCGCCGCGGTGAAGCTGAAGGCGAAGTTCCCGCCGACGCTGATCGAGGTCACCCGCGTCCCCGGCGTCGGTCCGAAAACGGCGCGGCGCCTGTTCGAGGAGCTGGAGATCTCCTCGATGGAGGACCTCAAGGAGGCGGCCGAGGCGGAAAAGGTCCGCGACGTCAAAGGGCTCGGGCCGAAGGCCGAGGAGAACATCCTCGCGGCGCTGGAGCGGCTCGGTGAGCCAGGGGAGGGGCCGGGCCGTCTGCTGCTCTCGAAGGTGAAGCCGGTGGCCGAGGAGCTGGCGGCGGCGCTGCGCGAGCACCCGGCCGCCAACCGGGTCGAGGTCGCCGGCTCGGTCCGACGCTGGGCCGAGACCTGCAAGGACATCGACCTGATCGCCACCGCCGAGGAGCCGGCGGCGCTGGCCGAGCACCTCACCGCGCACCCGCTGATCGCCGCCGCCGGCACCCCCTGCCCCAACGGCGTCCGCGCCCAGACCCACAACGGCATCTCCGTCGATCTGCGGATCGTCCCGCCCGCCGCCTTCGGCAACCTGTTGCAGCACTTCACCGGCTCCCAGGCCCACAACGTGCAGCTGCGCGAAGAGGCGGTCGCCGGTGGCCTCTCGGTCTCCGAGCACGGCATCACCGAGACCGAGAGCGGCGAGGTCGAAACCTGCGAGACCGAGGCCGCAGTCTACGAGCGCCTCGGCTATGACTACATCGAGCCGGAGCTGCGCGAGGCCCGCGGCGAGCTGAAGGCGGCGCGCGAGGGCAAGCTCCCCGAGCTGGTCGAGCTCGGCGACATCCGCGGCGACCTCCACTCCCACACCACCCTCTCCGACGGCCGCAACACGCTCGCTGAGATGGCCGAGGCGGCGCGGGACCGCGGCTACGAGTACCTGGCGATCACCGACCACTCCGCCAGCCACGGCTTCGGCGACCACGTCACCGCGGAGCGGCTTTGGGAGCGGATCGAGGAGGTGCGCGCCTGGAACAAGGGGAAACGGGGATTCCGCCTGCTCTCCGGCTCGGAGATCAACATCGGCCTCGACGGCTCCCTCGACTACCCCGACGACCTCGTCGAGGCGCTCGACTGGGTCGTCGCCTCCGTCCACACCTCCTTCTCGGTCTCGAAGGAGCAGATGACCGAGCGCGTCGTGACCGCGATCGAAAACCCGAACGTCGACTGCATCGGCCACCTCACCGGCCGGCTGATCGGCCGCCGCGAGCCCTACGGGATCGACGTCGAGGCTGTTGCCGAGGCGGCCGCCCGCACCGGGACGATGATCGAGGTCAACGGCAACCCCAACCGCCGCGACCTCTCCGACCTGCACGCCCGGCTCGCCGTCAAAGCCGGCGTCAAGATCGCCCTCAACACCGACGCCCACGGCGTCGACACCCTCGACAACATGGCCTACGCCGTCGCCACCGCCCGCCGCGCCTGGTTGACGGCGGACGACGTGGCGAACACCCGCGGCTGGAAGGAGTTCAAGCGGCTGGCGAGCCTTTAGCCGCTGCCCCGGTCATTTGTTCCGCATAGCGGTGCAAATGACCGGAGCGCTTTGCTCTCAGATCGCGCCCAGGTGATCGCTGCGCAGGCCCGGCGTCCGCACCAGCTCGATCGGGCGCAGGGCCGAGCTGGGGACGACGTAGAACTTGACGCCGTCGCGGGCCTCGATTCCCAGCACCGCCGCCTCGCGGGTATGCCAGGCGAGGGAGACGATCAGGGCGTAGCCGGCGCCGACCGCGGCGACGCCGGGGAAGAAGACGCCGAGAACGCCGGCGGCGATCGCCGTGAAGAAGATCGGCCAGAGGCGGGTGAGGGCGATCCGGGCCGGGCTCTGGTCGGGCAGCGAGGTGGCGGTGCGGGCGCGGGCGAGAGCCTCGCGGATGTCGGCGGCGGCGCGGGCGGGGCGGCTCAGGTAAAAGCCGATCGCGAGCGAGATCAGCCACCAGGCGGCGGCGACGAGGACGATCCAGGCTTCGCCCTCGCGGTTGGCGCCGACCGCGGTGATCGCGCCAAGCGCCGTCGCCTCGGCGGCGGTGATGAAGACGCTGACGCGGAGCAGGTCGGTGTAGGGCATCGGTGCGGAAGTCTGCCTACTCCGCCAGCCAGCGCAGGATCTCCAGCCAGCCGTCGAGACCGCTCACGGTCAGGTCCGACTCCTCTGCCAGCTCGGCCGGCGCCTCGACCGAGAGCACGCCGACGCAGACGGCGGCGCTGAGGCGGCCCTCCTCGTGCAGTTCGCGCAGCCGCCGGAAGGCGTCGAGATCGGTGCGGTCGTCGCCGGCGTAGGTGGCGCGATCGAGCCGCTCGTCGGCGAGCAACGAGGCGACCGCACCGTCCTTGCCGCCGCCGCCCGCCGGGCGCAGCTCCAGCACCTTGCGCCCCCAACGCGGTTCCAGCCCCGCCTTGCCGGCCTCGATCGCGATCTCGCGGGCGCGGCTCTCGGCCGCCTCCTCGTCGACGCTGCCGCGCCAGTGCAGGGCCTGGATCGGGCCCTTGTCCTCGCGCCGCAGCCCCGCCGCCTCGAGTCGCCCCCCGCCCGCCGCGGCGAGGAAGTCCGACGCTTCGCGCTCGCGCCCGGAGATCGAGGGATCGGCCCGCGGCGCCTCGTCCCCCGGCAGCAGCAGCTCCAGCCCGTGGTTGCCGGCGTAGGCGAGCGAGTCGAGCCCGACCAGCCGCCGCGCCTCCACGGCCTGCCGTCCCGAGATGCAGCCGACCAGCGCGTAGCGCTCGCTGAGCGTCGCCAGGGCCTGCCGCGCCGCCGCCGGCACCGCCGCTTCCTCGGCCCGCTCGACGATCGGCGCCAGCGTCCCGTCGACGTCGGTGAGGATTGCGCTGCGGCCGGGCTCCTCGCGCAGCGGGCCGAGCGCCGCCCAATCCGCCGTCTCGTTGCCGTCGGGCACGGGACTAGTATCGCGAGATGCCCGCCCCCCCGAGCGCGCCCCCGGACCACGCGATCTGGAAGCTGGCGGCGATCGGCACCCTCGCCGGCCTCTTCAGCGGCCTCTTCGGGGTCGGGGGAGGGACGATCATCGTGCCGCTGCTGATCTTCTGGTTCGCCTACGGCGAGCGGCTCGCCACCGGCACCAGCCTCGCCGCGATCGTCCTCATCGGCCTGCTCGGCGCGGTCGCCCAGGGCGGGATCTACGGCAACGTCCACCTCCTCACCGCGCTGCTGCTCTCGGTCCCGGCGGTGGCCGGCGTCGTCCTCGGCACCGCGATCCAGCAGCGGATCCCCCAGCGCGCCGTCTCCTACCTCTTCGCCCTGCTGCTGGTCGCGATCGCGGTGGAGCTGATCCTTTCGTGAGCGCGCTGGCGGCGGCGCTGATCTGCCTTGCCGGCGGGATGACCGGCGGCCTCGTCGGGGTCGGCGGCGGCGTCCTCTTCGTCCCCGCCCTGACCGTCTTCCTCGGCCTCAGCCAGGTCGAGGGGGAGGCGACCTCGCTGCTGATGATCGTGATCGTCGCCCTCGTGGGTGCCTACCGCCAGAACGGCTACGGCAACGTCCGCGTCCGCGAGGCCCTGACGATCGGCGTCCTCTCGCCGCTCGGCGTCTGGGGCGGGGTCACCCTCGCCAACCACGTCTCCGAACGCGCCCTGCAGCTCTCCTTCGCCGCCCTCGCTCTATTCATGGCCGCTCAATTGGTGCGCCGCGCCCATTCCGCTTCTTAAAAGAGCGCGCCCATGCATCGTCTACGCTCAGAAGCGTGGACTCTCTCACTTGGGAAGGTGACCTGCCGCAGCTGCGCTCCCCCGTCCTCGTCTGCTCGTTTCGGGGCTGGAACGACGCGGCGGCAGCCGCCTCGACGGCGCTGGCGACGATCGCCAACTCGCTCGACGGCGAGCTGATCGCCACCATCGATCCCGAGGAGTACTTCGACTTCCAGTCGACGCGGCCGACGATCAGCCTGGACGAAGGCCGGGCCCGCCGCATCGACTGGCCCGAGAACAACCTGATCTCCGTCGCCGTTCCCGGCGCCGACCGCGACCTGGTCCTGCTCGACGGGACCGAGCCCAGCCTGCGCTGGCGGACCTTCTCGGAGACGATCGCGACCGCCGCCGACGCGCTCGGGGTGGAGATGGTGATCACCCTCGGGGCCCTGATCGCCGAGGTCTCCCACACTTTGCCGGTGCCGATCACCGGCCTCGCCTCCAGTGACGACCTGGTCGAGGAGCTGGAGCTGGAGCGCTCCAGCTACGAAGGCCCGACCGGGATCGTCGGCGTCGTCCACGACCTCTGCCGCCGCAACGGTATCGACTCCGCCTCGCTCTGGGCTGCGGTGCCCCACTACGTCGCCGCCGTCCCCAACCCAAAGGCGGCGCTGGCGCTGCTGCGTCGGCTCGAGGGCCTGACCGGGATCGCCGTCGAGGCCTCCGAGCTGGAGGAGGAAACGACCGACTACGAGGAGCAGATCGGCCGCGCCGTCGCCGCCAACCCGGAGATCGAGGAGCTGGTCCAGCGGATCGAGGCCGAACAGGTAGACCTGCTCGAATCGGAGGGCGAGCTACCCTCGGCCGACACCCTGGCCCGCGAGTTCCAACGCTTCCTCCGCCAGCGCGGAAACGACAAGAGCTGAGGCGTAAGCAGAGGGGAGCCGGTCACTCTCCCGCGGGAATTTGTCGCGGCCCTATCGGGCCTGCTCCCTTAGATAGTGCCCTCCTATGGAGGGCAGGAATCAGATTGCATATCGCGCGCTT
>JBQCIG010000120.1:0-3436 GCA_051953975.1 Solirubrobacterales bacterium
CCTCGCGCATCGCGGCCTGCGGCTCGATCGAGCTGTCGGTCTCGATGTCGAGGACGAGCTTGTCGTAGTCGGTGCGCTGGCCGACGCGGGCGGGCTCGACGGCGTACGCGACGCGGCGCACGGGCGAGAAGATCGAGTCGATCGGGATCACGCCGATCGGCTGCTCATCGGACTTGTTCTCTTCGGCCGGCGAGTAGCCGCGGCCGCGGCCGATCGTCAGGTAGACCACGAACTTGGTTTTTTTCTCCAGCGTCGCGATCGGTGCCTCGGGATTGAGGATCTCGACGCCGGAGGGAAGGTCGATGTCCTTCGCCGTGATCTCGCCGGGGCCGGTGGCGACGAGCGGTGCCTCGATCTCGTCGGCGTCGGTGTGCATGCGGACGACGAGGTCCTTGAGGTTGAGGATGATGTCGGTGACGTCCTCTTTGACGCCGGACACGGTGGAGAACTCGTGCGCGACTCCCTCGATGCGGACGCTGGTGATGGCGGCGCCGCCAAGCGAGGAGAGGAGGACGCGGCGGAGGCTGTTGCCGAAGGTGTAGCCGAAGCCCTTGTCAAGCGGCTCGATCGTGAAGGTGCCGCGACGATCGTCGACTTTGTCGGAGGTGATGCGGGGGACCTGGAAATCGGTGGTCATGAGTTCCTTGCGTATGCGTGTTCAGAAATTCGGATTCCGGGCTACTTGGAGTACAGCTCGACGATCAGCTGCTCCTGAACCGGCGCCGAGATCTCAGAGCGCTCGGGGTAGCGCAGGACCTTGGCGGTGAGGGCATCGTGATCCGCCTGCAGCCAGGCCGGAACCGTGGAGACGAGTTCGGTGGCCCGCTGGATCGTCTCGGTGGCTTTCGAATCGGACTTGATCGAGATGATGTCCTCGGGACGTACTTGGTAGGAAGGGATGTTGACCCGGCGGCCGTTGATCTGCCAGTGGCCGTGGGTGATCAGCTGCCGCGCCTGGCGCCGCGAGGCGGCGAAGCCGAGGCGGACAAGCACGTTGTCGAAGCGGGACTCGAGCAGGCGCAGCAGGTTCTCGCCGGTCACGCCCTCCTGGCGGTTGGCCTTCTCGTAGTAGGCGCGGAACTGCTTCTCCAGCACCTGGTAGTAGCGGCGCGTCTTCATTTTCTCGCGCAGCTGGATCCGGTACTCGGACTGACGTAGGCGACCGCGCCCGTGCTCGCCGGGCGGGTAGGAGCGGCGCTCGACGCCGCACTTGTCGGTGAAGCAGCGCTCGCCCTTGAGGAAGAGCTTCTGGCCCTCGCGCCGGCACTGCTTGCACTGCGGAGCGGTGTCGCGAGCCACTAGACCCTCCTCCGCTTCTTCGGCCGGCAGCCGTTGTGCGCCTGCGGCGAGACGTCCTTGACCGTGGTCACGTCGAGGCCGGCGGCCTGCAGCGAGCGGATCGCCGTCTCGCGGCCCGAGCCGGCGCCCTTGGCGAAGACTTCGACCCGCTCCAAGCCGTGTTCCATGCCCTTTTTGGCGGCCGCGTCGGCGGTCACCTGGGCTGCGAAGGGCGTCGACTTGCGCGAGCCTTTGAAACCGGCCGAACCGGCCGACTCCCAGGCGATCACGTTGCCGGCGGTGTCGGTGAGGGTGACGATCGTGTTGTTGAAGGAAGTCTTGATGTGCGCCTGCCCGTAGGCGACGTTCTTTTTGACGCGGCGGCGGGTGCGCCCTTTGGCGGGTTTTTTCTCAGCCATGCTCTCGCTCCCTATGCCTTGCGCTTACCGGCGACGCTGAGGCGGCGCGGGCCCTTGCGGCCGCGCGCGTTGGTCTTCGTGCGCTGGCCGCGGACCGGCAGGCCGCGACGATGGCGGAGGCCGCGGTAGGAGCCGATCTCCATCAGCCGTTTGACGTTCTGCGAGCGCTCGCGGCGGAGGTCTCCCTCGACCTCGCGGTTCTCGACCGCCTCGCGCAGTTTCATCACCTCGTCCTCGGTCAGGTCTTTGACCGGGGTGTCCGGATCGACTTTGGCCTCGGAGAGGATCTGCCGCGCGGTCGACTGGCCGATCCCGAAGATGTAGGTGAGCCCGATTTCGACCCGTTTGTTGGTCGGGATGTTGATGCCCGCGATCCGTGCCACGCTAGCCCTGCCTCTGCTTGTGGCGCGGGTTCTGGCAGATCACCAGGACCGCCCCGTTTCGGCGGATTACCTTGCACTTCTCGCACATTGGCTTGACGGAAGCTCGAACCTTCATTGCTCCGGATCTCGTATCGACAACAGGATTCCCGCACGCCCCAGGAATCGGACGGCAGGATGAACCAACCGGCCAACAAGGCCGACCGAGAAAGATAGCAGGGGCGCCGCCTCGGGGACGCCTGGCTGAGGGCTGAGAAGAGGCTCCCGATCTTAGGGACGAAGCGCGGCGGTACAGGGGTCCGGTCATCCCCTGAGCGAATTTCGTCGCGGCCCTGCGGGCCGGCTCCCTCAGATAGTGCCCTCCTATGGAGGGCAAAGATCAGATTGCATGTCGCGCGGGGCCGGTGCCCCGCCCCTGGTGGCTTTTGGTCAAGCTGTTTAACCCGATTAAAAACCGCGGGGAAAAACAGGATACACCCGAGGGGCACCCGGCCCTCCCTACCGCAGCGCCTCGTCCCTCAGCCGTCCTGGACTAACGCAATGAGGAAGCCGTCGTAGCTCTTGACGCCGACGGTCTGGATCGTGGTGGCGCTGACCCGGGGCTCGTTCGCGAGGCTTTCGTGGAGGCGGCGCTGGGCCTTGGTCGCCTCGTCGGGATCGGCGGGGTCGCCGAGAGTGCCCTTGCGGACGACGTTGTCGGCGATGATCAGGCCGCCGGGGCGGGTGTGGTCGAGCGCCCAGGCGAAGTAATTGGGCGTGTTGACCTTGTCGGCGTCGATGAAAACGAGGTCGAAGGGACCAGCGCCCTCCTCCTCCAGAACCGGCAGCGCCTCCAGCGCCGGCCCAACCCGCACCTCGACCTTGTCCCCCACCCCGGCCCGCTCGATGCTGCGCCGCGCCACCTCGGCGTACTCCGGCTTCGCCTCCAGGGTGATCAGCCGCCCGTCCTCCGGCAGCGCCCGTGCCATCAGGATCGCGCTGTAGCCGCCGAGCGTCCCGAACTCGAGGATCTGCTTCGCGCCGAGGATCCGCACCAGCAACTGCAGCAGCTTCCCCTGCGCCGGCGAGACCTGGATCGCAGGCAGCCCCGCCGCTTCGGCCGCCTCCACCGCCCCCCGCAACGCCTCGTCCTCGTCAAGGATCGTCTCGCCGATGAACTGATCGACAGCCGCAAACGTCTCTTGGTCCACGCCGAGGATCTTGACAGGCAGCGCAAACCCACGCCTCGACGTTCTCACCAATCGCGTGGTTCCTTTGTCGGGGATAGCCGGGCAAAGGAACCCCGGAACGGAGAGCTGCACCGGGTCCTCCCCATGCGTGGTTCTTTTTTCAGCTCATACACGACAAAGGAACCACGGA
>JBQCIG010000121.1:0-19951 GCA_051953975.1 Solirubrobacterales bacterium
GGATTGCCGTCGGCGTCGGCGATCAGCTCGGCCCGGCTGTGGAGGCGCCGTACGCGGCCGTCCGGCCTGATGATCCGGTACTCGAAGTCGACGGCGGTGCCGCGCTCGACCGCTTTGTACATCTCGGCCTCGACCAGGCCACGGTCTTCCGGATGCGTGAACTTGGAGCTGCCCGGATCGTAGGTGCCGCTGAAGTCCTCGGGACGGATTCCGTAGATCTCGAAGAGGCCGTCGGAGCAGGTCATCCGGTTGGTGGTGAGGTCCCACTCCCAGCTCCCCAGCCGCGCCAACCGCTCGGCTTCGGCCAACTGCACGCTTCTCTTTTCGACGTCCTCTTCGATCCGCCGCCGCTCGCTGATGTCGGTGGTGAGCGCGAAGAAACCGTGGACCTCGCCTTTGACGATGTCGGGGATGTAGGAGACCTGCGTGTAGCGAACCTCGCCGGAGGGGATGGTGATCTCCCGGTCGAAGAGCTGTCGCTCGCCGGCCAGCACTTTTTCTATGTACGGCAGGCTTTGCTCGTAGGGCTCCGGCCCCAGCACCTCGCGGATATGCATCCCCCGCACTTCCTCGGCGGTGCGGCCGAAGAACTCGACGTAGGCTTCGTTGGCCATCCGGTTGCGCTGATCTCGGTCCCAGTAGCCGATCATCGCCGGCAGCGCGTTGAGAAGCGCCCGGATGCTCTCCGGCGAGTCCGAGAGGCGACGACCCCCCTCCTGTACCTGTTGCTCTGGAGCCAAATCTCCCATAGAACTACCCCTAGGGCGGGCAAGACCACTCTAACGAAGGGTCCTAATCGCTCTATCTTGTTCTTGGTGCTCGAACGCAGTGGAGACCTGACGCGCAACCCCTTCCAGCGTCGCGTTGGTCACGGAGAGGGCACCTCGTCCGCCGGGACCCCCCTGGAACAGCCGGCCGCGGAACCCCTGGCCGCGACCGGCTGTCCAGCCTCGGCTGAGCGCAACCTCCGCTTCGCGTTGCGGGAACTGCGCCGGCTCCGTCGCGCCTAAGTCGTCCGCGTTTCTACGTGAAGAGCCCTTAGACTCCCTGCCGATGGGTCAGTGGAACGATGGCCGACGGTTCCAGGGCAGGGTCGCGATCGTCACCGGGGCAGGCGGTGCGCTCGGTGGCGCCATCGCCCGCGCCCTCGGCAGGGAGGGGGCGACCGTCGCCCTTGGCTACCGCTCCTCCGAGGACTCGGCGCGCGAGAACCTCGATGCGATCGAGGCTGCCGGCGGCAAGGGCCACGTCGCCCAGCTCGAGGTGACCGACGCGGCCTCGGTCGAGCGTTTCGTCGCCGAGGTCGCCGAGCGCTACGGCCGGATCGACGTCGTCGTCAACGCCGCCGGCCGGATCGACCCGGCCGACGCGGTCCGTTTTTCCGACTCGCAGGCCGAGGAGTTCGCGAAGCTGCTCGACGTTGACATGCTCGGCAGCTTCCGGGTCTGCCAGGCGGCGCTACCGCACCTGAAGGAGACCGGCAACGGCTCGATCGTCAACTTCTCCGGCTCCTACGGCAACGGGGTCAACCAGGAGAACATGGTCACCTCGGTCTCCGTCACCTACTGCGCCGCCAAGGGCGGCGTTCGCGCCTTCACCTCGGCTCTCGCCCGGGATCTGGCGCCGGAGGTCCGCGTCAACGCGATCGCCCCCGGCCCGATCGAAGCCAACTGGGAGGACGACTGGGAAATCCCCGAGGAGCACCTGAAGGAAACCCTGGAGATGACGCTGCTGGAGCGGATGGGCAAGCCGGAGGAGATCGCCGAAACGGCTCTCTACCTCGCCTCCGACGGTGGCGGCTACACGACCGGCCAGGTGCTCGAGGTGAGCGGAGGCTGGATCCTCGACGGGTGAGATGACCGAGCTCGACGTCGACCTCAGCGCGCTGCTCCCGCCCGACCTGCCGGACGGCAGGGAAGCGGTCGAGGAGGGAAAGGGGATCGCGAAGGGGATCGAGCGCCAGCGCTCGCTCTTCTGCGAGGAGAAAGGCGTCGGCTCCGAGCGCGAGTGGCGCGAACGGGGTCGCAAGGAGGGTTTCTCCTGCACCTGCATGAACATCGGCCTCGCGACCTGGGCCGACACCCGCGAGGCGTTGGGGCTGATCTACGAAGACGCGCTCTCGCGCGGGGTGCGCCCGCCCGACCGCTTCAATCTGATCGCCGAGCGGCGGATGGGGCTGCCGAAAGACAAGCGCGCCGATGCCCCGCAGGAAACCGGGCCGGTGATGATGACCGAGCAGGACTGGTGGGAGCTAGCGCACACGGCGCCGATCCAGCCGGAGGCCGCCGACAACTCGATCGGCGGGCCGGGGTCGCTCGAAAACGCGGTCGACGCGTTGCAGGCCGGGATCACCACCATCGGCGTCCTCTCCCAGTACTCCTGGCGCTGGCCCTACTGGGACGACGACGTCAGCCAGACGATGGCGGTGCTGAAGGCGGCGGGCCTGCTCGCGGCCTTCAAAGACGAGGGCGTGGTCTTCGACTCCTACCTCGAGGACGGCTACCCCGGCGTCTTCCACGACTACGCCAACTACATCGGCTGGGCGATGGTTGAGCGCTACATCAGCGAAGAGCTGATCGGCGCCGCCTACTCGCCCTCCTGGGGGGGGCTGACCCAGAACCCGGTGGTCAAGTCGGCGGTGACGCTCGCCCTCCACGCCGCCAACCCCGACCAGGTGCCGTTCTCCTTCATCCAGGGCGACACGATCGGCAACACCCCTGACTTCGACGCCAACATGGCGGTCCTCAACACCGACGTCCTCTTCATGAAGATGGTCGACAGCCGCTACCGGCTCGGGTCGGCGCCGGTCGCCGTCCCGGTCACCGAGACCGAACGCATCCCCACCTGGCAGGAGGTGGCGACGGTGCAGACGATCAGCCGGCGCCTCGAGGACTACGTGCCCTTGGTGGACCCGATCGTCGACTGGACCAAGATCGAGGCGATGCGCGACGAGCTGGTCCGCGGCGGCAGGGCGTTCTTCGAGGCCGTGACCACGGGCCTGGCGAGCGCCGGCATCGACGTCCGCGACCCGGCGCAGCTGCTGCTCGTCCTCAAACGGCTTGGCTCGGCGCGCTGCGAGGAACTCTTCGGCGCCGGCGAGCCCGACCCGGAGTTCCCCCGCGGCCGGCGGCCGGTGCTGCAGACCGACCTGGTGCGCAGCACGATGGAAGAGCGCGAGCGGCTGCTGGCGGAGCTGCAGAAGCGGGGCGAAGAGGAGGCGATCCGCGAGCTGAAGGTCCTCGTTACCTCCACCGACGTGCACGAGTTCGCCGAGTTCCTGCTCACCTCCTCGCTGGCGGCGGCGGGGACCGAGGTGATCGACTTCGGGATCAACCGCGATCCCGAGGACATCGTCAAGGCGGTGATCGAGACCGACGCCGACGCCGTCGTCATCACCACCCACAACGGCGTCGCCCGCTCCTTCGGCCGGCGCCTGATGGAGGCGCTGGGAGGCGCGGGGGTCGGCTCGGTCCCCGTCTTCATGGGCGGCGTCCTCAACGAGGACGTCGACGGCTCGGAGATCCCGATCGACGTCAGCGCCGACCTCAACGCCGGCGGGATCCAGACCCCGGGGACGATCGACCGCCTCATCGACGCGCTGATCGAGCAGGCCGGCGGCGTTCCCGCCTGAGAGCTGAGAGCCAGTTGAGCGTCGTCGCGCTCGCGGACTTCGGCAGCACCTACACGAAGCTCAGCCTCGTCGATCGCGCGGAGGGGAGGCTGCTCGCCCGCGCCGAGGCTCCGACCAGCATCCGCACCGACCTGATGGAGGGCTACGCGGCTGCGCTCGAGGCGGCACGGGCCCAGCTGGGGCGATCCGTCGAGCTCGAGGGCGAGCTGGCGGTCTCCAGCGCCGGCGGCGGCTTGCGGGTGGCGGCGGTCGGCCTCGTCGCCGACCTCACCGCGGCGGCGGCGCGGCAGGCGGCGCTCAACGCGGGCGCTCGGGTGCTGGTGGTGCTCGCCGGTGAGCTGGGAGAGAAGCAGCTAGACGAGCTGGAGGCGGCGCGGCCCGAGATCGTCCTCTTCGCCGGCGGCACCGACGGGGGGCAGGCCGAGCTGGTCCTGGAGAACGCCCGCCGGCTCGCGGCGCGCCGGCTCGGCGGCCACGCGGTCGTCGCCTGCAACGCGGAGGTCGCGGGGGAGGTCGCGGCGCTGCTGCGGGCGGCCGGGACCGAGACCACCGTGGCGGCGAACGTGATGCCGAGGCTGGGGGAGCTGGAGATCGAATCGGCCCGAGAGGAGATCTTGGCCGTCTTCCTCGAGCACGTGATCGGCGGCAAGGGTCTCAGCGCCGGCACCGAGTTCACGCGGATGGTGAAGATGCCGACGCCGGAGTCGGTGCTGGAGGCGACGCGGCTGCTCTCACGCGGCACCGAGCGGGAGCCCGGGATCGGCGACGTGTTGGTCGTCGACGTCGGGGGGGCGACCACCGACGTCCACTCCGACCGCGCCGTCCTGCCGGCCACGCCGGGGATCCAGGAGCCGCTCCTGCCCTCGCCGCCGACGCTGCGCACCGTCGAGGGGGATCTCGGCTTGCGCGCCGGCGCGCCGGGTGCGGTCGCTGCCGATGCGCGCTGGCTCGCCGCCGAGCTCGACGCCGACGAGCAGTCGATTAGACAAACCGTCGTGTATCGATCTGAGCACCCAGAGTGGCTGCCACGGGACCCTGCAGGCACCGAGCTGGACGGGCTGCTGGCGACCGCTTGCGCCACCCATGCGATCACCCGCCACAGCGGTACGATGCTCCTGACGCGGGGAGAGGCGGGGCCGCCGACGCTGGTCCGTGAGGGGCCGGATCTCCGCGAGGTGAAGAAGATTTTCGCGACCGGCGGGGTGTTCGCGCACCGCAGCGACGGTGAGGAGATCCTGCGACGGGCGCTGGCTCGACGGGCGCCGCGATCGCTGGCACCCCGCGAGCCGGAGGTCCGAATCGACCGCAACTACGTCCTCGCCGCCGCCGGCCTGCTCGCCGGCCTGGATCCCGACGCGGCCATGCGCCTCCTCCGCCGCGAGCTTGAGCTGAACTGAAACTAGACATGCTGTACAAAAGGTCGCGAAGAGGCGCACCGCCGCTCGTCTTCGCGATCGCCGATGATGGGACAAGGGAAGCGAGAGATGTTCAAGCGCCGCCAGAAACAAAATCTCACCCGGCTCTTCTACGCCGGTGACGTCCACGGCTCGCGGGTCTGCTGGAAGAAGTTCGTCAACGCCGCCGCGCACTACCCCGCCGACGTGCTGGTCATGGGCGGCGACCTGACCGGCAAGGGCCTGGTGCCGATCGTCCGCGAAGGCGACGGCTCCTACAGCGCCCGGGTGATCGGCGAGCAGCGGGTGGCCCGCACCGCCGAGGAGCTCGATCAGATCCAGCGGGCGATCTCGACCAACGGCATGTACCCGCTGATCGTCGAGCCGGAGGAAGCGCGGCGCCTGGCCGAAGACGCCGCTTGGCGCGAAGAGGCGCTGGAACGGGCGCTGCTCGACGAGCTGCGGCTCTGGGTCGAGCTCGCCGACGAGCGGCTGGCGGGGACCGACGTCCGCGCCTACGTGATCCCCGGCAACGACGACCCCTGGTCGATCGACGAGGTGCTTGCCGGCGGGACGGCGGTCGTCCCCTGCGACGAGTCGGTGCAGCAGGTGGGGGAGCACGAGCTGGTCTCGTTCGGCTACTCGAACCGGACCCCCTGGAAGACCCCGCGCGAGCTCGACGAAGAGGAGATCTACGAGCGGCTGCGGCGCCTGGTCGATCGGCTCGAGACGCCGCGGCGGGCGATCTTCAACATCCACGTGCCTCCCTATGAGAGCAGCTTGGACACGGCCTACGAGGTGAACGAGGACCTCGAATACGTGACCAAGGGCGGGCGCCCGCACGAGGTCCCGACCGGCAGCGTGGCCGTGCGGCAGATCATCGAGGAGACGCAACCGCTGCTGAGCCTGCACGGCCACATCCACGAGAGCAAGGGAGTGACGAGAATCGGAAGGACGGTGGCAATCAACCCCGGTTCCGATTACGGTAGCGGCCACCTAGACGGTTGCTTGGTGCACCTGGCACCGGATCGGGTGGTCAATCAGTACTTGGTGTCGGGTTAATGGGAATGAAACGAAAGGGAGAAGAATGACCGAGTTGGGGGAGAGACCGGCTGCGACCGGAGCGACGCCGCAGGGGACCTACGCGCGAAAAGCCACGGGCTTGGTGCGGGAAGTCTCCCCGTTTTCGACCTTCGTCTTCAACATGGCGGGACAGCCGACCGTGGTCTTCATCGCCACCACGGCTTTCATCGTCCCGCTTGCCTTCTTCCCCGGTGGCTCGCTCTGGCTGGGGTTCGCGATGGCCTTCGCGCTGGCGATCGCGCTTTGCGTCTGTTACGGCCTCTTCACCTCGGCGATACCGCGCAGCGGCGGCGACTACGTCCTCGTCGGCAGGGTCACCCACCCGCTTCTCGGCATCATCTCGTCCTACTTCTGGGTCGCCGGGGTGATCCTCGTCATCGCCTTCATCGCCCAGTCGTTCGTCACCGTCGCCCTCGCTCCGTCGCTGACGGCGGTGGGCCTGATCGGCGGTCACCATTCGCTGGTCACCGCGGGCGAAGAACTGGCTAGCAGCAGGTGGTGGCAGTTCGGGATCGGCACCGCCGTGATCCTCTTCTCGGCCGCGCTCCTCGCCGGTGGCTGGCGCTGGACGACGCGGATCATGAACAGCCTCTGGGTGCTGACGATGATCGGCCTCGGCAGCGTCTTGGTCTTCCTCCTCTTCAAGAGCCACAGCGGCTTCATCCACAGCTTCAACCAGTTTGCCGCCCCGGTCACCGGCGAACACGACAGCTACCAAGGCATCATCGCCCACGCCCAGAAGGAAGGAATCAACCCCTCACCCGGGTTCAGCCTCGACCAGACCTGGCCGGCGATGGCCGCGATCGCCGGTCTCTCGATCTACGGCTGGCTCTCGATCTACATCTCCGGCGAGGTGAGGCGGGCGCGGGACACGACCCAGATGAAGATCATGAGCCTGGCGACCTTCATTCACATCGGGCTCGCCGTGATCCTCGGCCTCGTCTTCTTCTGGAGGTTCGGCCACGACTTCTTCGTCGCGATCAACGGCTTCAGCGAAAGCGAAGCGTATCCCTTCGCGGGGGCGCCCCCGTACTACACGTTCCTCACCTCGATCGCCGGCGGCAGCACGCTGTTTTCCTGGTGGATCTTCATCACCTTCGCCATCGCCTATCCGCTGTTCATGATCCCCAACATCACGATCGCGGTCCGCAGCCTCTTCGCCTGGGCGCTCGACGGCCTGCTGCCGTCGCGCTTCGCCCGCGTCTCGCCGCGGACCCACGCGCCCAACTACGCGATCGGCCTGGTGGTGGTGCTTGGCATCGCCACCCTGTACTGGGCGACCGCCAACCACGAAGGCTTCCTCAAATTCCTCTTCGAGGCCGTCTTGTTCCAGGCGGTGACGATGATTCTGCTCTCGCTCGCCGCCGTCCTGCTGCCCTACCGCAAACCGGAGGTGTGGCGTGCGTCGGCCAGCACGCAACGCTTCCTCGGGGTTCCGATCGTCGCCCTTTCGGGCGCTCTCAGCGCTGTCCTGATGGCCGGCCTGTTCTTCATCTACATGCACTACCCCGGGCTGGGGATCGAAGACAAGGGCTCCTTCTTCCGCGATTGCGGGATCGTGCTCGCGGCGGCGCTGCTGACCTTCTTCGTCGCCCGGGTCGCCCGCAAGCGCCAGGGAGTGGACGTGGAGAAGCTGGCGGCGGAGATCCCGCCGGAGTAGGGGAGTGGGCGATACGGAGCCGCTTGCGGAACCCGTCGCGGAGGGAACCCGGATCGCGGAGGCCGGCGCCGAGCGCGGCCTCCCGCTCCGACTGCTCGGCGGCGTCGCCATCGCCATCCTCTGCCCGAGCAGCCGCAAGCCGCCCCTGCGGCGAGACTACGGGGACATCGATCTGGCGACCGCCGGGGGCGCCAAGACCGAGGTGGCCAAGCTGATCGAGTCACTCGGGTACACGCCCGACCGCGAGTTCAACGCACTGCACGGCCAGCGCCGCCTGTTCTTCTGGGACGAGTCGAATCAACGGCAGGTCGACGTCTTCGTAGACGAGGCGAACCTGTGTCACAGAGTTGACCTCAAGCGCAGGCTCGATGCAGTTCCCCTGACCCTCTCCCTTGCCGATCTGACGGTGTTGAAGCTCCAGGTCGTCGAGACCAACGAAAAGGATTACCTCGACATCTGCGCCCTCTTCGCCGATCACGAGCTCAGCGAGGACGAGAGCGGCATCGACGCGAGTTACATCGCCCGGCTCGCCGCTTCGGACTGGGGTCTCTGGCGAACCCTGGGGATGGTTGCCGAACGCAGCGAGCGGTTCGCTCTCGAGCTATCCGGGTTCGCAGAGGGAGGGGTCGTCGCCGAACGCCTGCGGCAGCTGCGAGAGAGACTGGACACTGTTCCCAAGAGCCGCGGGTGGAAGCTGCGGTCCCGGATCGGCGATCGCAAGCGCTGGTATGAGCTGCCCGAAGAGGTGAACTAGCAATGGTTTTGTCACATCGATTGGATAGTCTCGCTTGTGTGAAGGGGACGAAGAGCCGCGTTGCCCACTTCGGGAAGGGGAAGAGTTGACTCGACCGCGACGCGGGGAGCCCCGGGCGAGGACGAAGATCGTCGACGCGAGTCGGAAGCTCTTCGCCCGCCGCGGGTTCTCCGAGACCTCGATGGGGGACATTGCGCGAGCCGCTCAGGTGGCAAGGGCGACGGTCTACAACAACTTCGACGACAAGCAGGACATCCTCGCCGCGATCATCAGCGAGTACATCGGCGGATACCAGGAGATCGTCCAACGGCTGCGCGAAAATGCCCGCTCAGGACAGACTTCCTTCGAGCTGATCCAGGAAATGGTGCGCGCCATCTTCAGCTGGCGCGTGCAGAACGCCGACCTGCGGCCGGTGGTCGCCGTGGCCCGCAATCTCCGCGGCTCCGGCTGGGAGCAGGCGAACAAAACGGCAGACGACGCGCTGGTCAACTGGATCATGCAGGTCCATGCCGCCGATGAGGACGCGGGCTTGATCCGCGAAGACATCGACCTGCACTTCGGCGTTCGCGCCACCTACGTGATGATCGAGGCGATGCTGGTCGGCTTCGACCTCGACACCGCCACCGAGGAGAAGGTCAAGGAAGCAGCTGATCAGTTGGCGCTTCTCCACTGGTATTCGATCTGCTCGGTCCCCCCGGAGAAGGCTCCGCAGAGCCCCCTGGGCCGCAAGACCACTTCTTGACGTAGACAGGCTGTCCAACTCGCTAACCTGGCAAGCAAGTGTCTTTGCCAGTCAAGCCGCTAGTCGATGCAGTTGGAGACCTCGCTCACCTGATCCATCCTCTGACCGATCACTCCCAGCTGACCGAGGCCGATCTGCTCGTCCTCGCCCGTGGAGAGGGTTGCGAGCTGATCGCCGAGGACGGGCAACGGTTGATCGACGGTTGTGCCGGGCTCTGGACCGTCAACCTCGGCCACGGCCGGGAGGACTTGATCGAGGCGGCCACCTCGCAGATGTGGGCACTGCCCTACGCGGCCACCTTCGGCGGGGTGGCCTCGCGCCCTCCGATCGAGCTCGCGGAGCGGATCGCCGAGCTGGCGCCGCCGGGCCTTGGCGGCGTCTTCTTCGTCAGTGGTGGCAGCGAGGCGAACGAGACGGCGATCAAGCTGGCCCGGCGCCACTGGGTGCGACGGGGAAGCCCACAGAAGTCGATCGTCCTCACTCACGACCGCGGCTATCACGGGCTCACCGGTGTGACCACGACCGTGACCCGCCTGCACGCCTACCACGGAGATTTCGGGATCGAGGCGCCGGACGTGGTCGAGGTCCCGGTCCCCTACACGTACCGCTGTCCGGAAGGGGTTCCGTGCGATCCCGGCACCTGTCCGATCTGCACCGGCCAGGTCCTCGAGCACCAGATCGAAGAGATCGGAGCCGAGCGGATCGCGGCGCTGATCGTCGAGCCGGTCTTCGGCTCGGGCGGGGTGATCGTGCCGCCGCCGGGCTACCTGCGCCGGCTGCGCGAGATCTGCGACCGCCACGAGCTGCTGCTGATCGTCGACGAGGTGATCACCGGCTTCGGGCGCACCGGGAGCTGGTTCGCCTGCGAGCACGAGGAGGTCTCGCCCGATCTAATCACCTTCGCCAAGGGAGTGACCAGCGGCTACGTCCCGCTCGGAGGCGTGCTCGTCAGCGACGAGCTCTGGGAGGAGCTACGCGATCCCGAGCGCCGCCCCGGCTTCCTCATGCACGGCTTCACCTACTCCGGTCACCCGGTTGCCTGCGCGGTGGCGATGGCGAACATCGAGGCGATAGAGCGCGAAGGGTTGTTGGTGCGGGTGCGGGAGGCGAGCGCGACGCTCGCCGAGCTGATCGCGCCCCTGCGCGACCTGCCCGAAGTGGGAGAGGTCCGGCAGGCGGGACTGATGGTCGGGATCGAGCTCGTTTGCGACAAGGAGACGCGGCAGCGCTGGCCGGTCGAGGCGGCCCGCGGCCGTCGCACTGCAGCGGCGGCTCGCGAGCGAGGGCTCCTGACCCGGGGCCTCCTCGACGACATCCTCTGCCTGGCGCCGCCCTTCACGATCGCGCCCGAGATGCTGCGCCGCGCGGTGGAGATCCTCGCCGACGCCATCGGCGCCAGCGGAGATCTCCACGCCTGAGGCGGGGCCGCTCAGGGCAGGTACTTTTCCGCCTTTTCCTTCGCTTCTTCGAGGCGCTTTTCGGCGTGGGCGCCGCCTTCTTCGACGGTTTCTTCGATTTCCTTGCGGGCTTTTTCGAGCTGCTTCGAGTTCGCTTTTTCGACCTTTTCCTTCGCTTCTTCGGCACCCCGCTTGGCCGTTTCGGCTCCTTCTTTGATGCCCTTCTTCGCCTTTTCGGCCCCTTTCTTGGCCGCTTCTTCGGCCTTCTTGGCGCCGGCTTCGACTTCCTTCTTCGCCTGATTGGCGCTGCTTTCGGTGTCGCTGCTGCCGCCGCAGCCGGACCAGATGACGCCGCCGGTGACGATCGCGACCACGGCGAAAAGCGAGCCTACGGCGCGCAGCTTCGAATTGCGGTTGTAGTGGCTTTCTCTCATCGCACGCTCCTGACCGGTTGCTGGTTAACGTGGCCGCAGTGAATCAGAACCAGCTAGATCAGTTCGAAGCCCTGGTCGCTGACGCGATCGACGCCCTCCCCGAGGAATTCCAGCGGGTGCTGGAGAAGGTGGCGGTGGTCGTCTCCGATCTCGGTCGCGAGCGCCACGCCTACGGCGAGTACTTCGGCGACGGGGTGGCGGCGGAACGCTACGAGGACCGGATCGTGATCTACCGCGACACCCTCGAACGCGATTTCGGGCACGACCGCGAGCTGCTCGCCCGCCAGGTCGAGCAGACGCTGCGGCACGAGCTCGCTCACCACCTCGGTTGGGACGAGGGCGGCGTCGGCGGGCTCGGCTTGTAGGGCTAACGCACCCGGCAGGTCTTGGTCAGGGTGGTTTCGATCTTGCGGTGGGCTTCGAAGCGGAAGCTGCCGCGGAGGAAGGGGAAGACGCCGAGGTCGATACCGGCAGGAGCGCTGCAGGCGGCGGAGATGTAGCTGCGACGTTTGCCGCCGGCGCTGTAGCGGCGCCCGAGTTGGAGGTCGATTTCGGTGACCGAGCCGAGGCCGCCGCCGAGCTTGGGGATCCGGGTACGGAGAACCGTGCCGAACGGCCCTTCTTTCCTGTGTCCGATCACGATCGGGACGATCATGGTCAGGCGCACGGGGACCCCGGTGAAGAGATGGAGGAGCAGCGCCGGCTTGCCTGCGCGGCGGCTGTTGAAGGCGACGATCCTGCCGGTCGCCGGGATGTCCTTGCTGCCGCCGAGGGCGAGCTGGGCACTGAAACGCCCCTTGCCGACAAGAGCGGTCTTGCAGCGCGCGATCGCCTCTTCCGTGGTGGTCGATTGCAGCAACGGGGCGGTGCAGGTCGGCAATCCCTTGGTGTAGACGAGCCCGTGGCGGTTGAGGGCGACTTCGAGCCAGCGCAGAGGGGGTGGATGGGAGCCGTCGGTAGTGGCGATCGCCCCGGCGACCTCGACGCTGATCGGAGAGAAATGGTGCCGCGGCAGGGCGCGAGGGCTGAATTCGGCCCCCAGTTTGACCCGCAGGTTCCCCTTCTGGATGATCGTGAATTCCCGAACCTGCGCCGGCGCCGAAGCGGCGAACACGGCGAGGGCGAGCAGGGTGAGGATCGGGAGGTGCCGCCGCATCGGGGCAAGTCTAGGTTGGAGGTCCTGCGGCTAGGGTTGAGCGCGGATTGAGCGCGAGGGCATCGGATTCAGGCGGGGAGCTGGCGGCGCGCCTGCGTACACAGGCGGAACACTGCGCCAACGGAGGCTCGCCGCTGTACGCCGGCTTGCTCGAGCGGGCCGCCGCCGACGTCGAAGCGGGTGGGGCGGTTGCGCGACTGTTGCATGGCCACGAGAGCGACTCCGCGGACTCGGTGCTGCCGTTGCGGATGATGGGGGCGGTGCACCGGCGAGTGCTCGAAGGAGAGCTACCGGAGCTGGGGTCTTGCTACGCCCAGGGCGCCGTTGCGGAGGACGTCTGGCCCGTGTTCCGAAAGGCCCTGGGCGACGACGAAGGAGCCCTTTGCCGGCTGCTGGATCGGCCGGTCCAGACCAATGAGGTGGGGCGGTGCGCGGGCCTGCTGCCCGGCTTCCTGATCGTGGCAGCCACAACCTGCCTGCCCATGCGTTTGCTCGAGGTCGGCGCCAGCGCCGGCCTCAACCTCCGCTGGGATCGATACCGCTACGAAAGCGATGGCTTCGATTGGGGCGATCCTGCGGCATCGGTGCGACTCGGGTTCGAGCTGACGGGACCGTCGCCACGAGCAACCGATGTCGACGTCGTCGTGCGGCGGGGTTGCGATTGCAGGCCGCTCGATCCGCTCGGCGAGGAGGGGAGGTTGACGCTTCTTTCCTTCGTTTGGGCCGATCAACCAAAACGGCTCCAGCGTTTGCGTGCGGCGCTGGCCGCAGCCAGGGAGATACCACTCGTCGTCGAGCGGGCTGGAGCCGCAGATTGGATTGCGGAGCGCCTTGCCGAACGGAAGGAGGGGTTGGCGACGGTGGTCTTCCACTCGATAGTCATGCAGTACCTCTCGCAAGGGGAACGTGACGAGTTCGAGCGCCGGCTGCTGAGGGCCGGAGAGGCCGCCTCCGAGCGATCGCCGCTGGCCTGGCTGCGGATGGAGCCCGCGGGCGAGCGCGCCGAGGTGCGGCTGACATGCTGGCCCGGCGGAGAAGATGTGCTCCTGGCTCGGGTCGGCTATCACGGCGACGTCCTCGAAATGCAACCTGGCTGATCGCGGGACGAGCGCGTCGATCGTCAAGCCGACGCCGGCGCGGCGTGCAGGGGCGGGGCGACGCCGTCTTTGGCGGCGATCAGCTCGACGGTGAGGAGCACCGCGCCGATCGCGAAGACGGGGGAGAGGACGATGTTGGCGCTGGCCTCGGCGAGCCAGGTGGCAAGGAGGGTGTCGCCGAGGAGGTCGTGGACGAGATGTGCCAGCCCGCCTCCGAGCGCGTCGCCGACGACCTCGATCGGGACCAGCACCCAGAAGACGAACCAGAAGTGGCCGCGCACGAGCTGGAAGCTTCGACGCAGAGCGCCGAGCGCGCCGCGCTCCTCGATCTCGACGGCGGGACCGGCGAGGCCGAAGAAGACGAATGCCAACAGCCCGGGGAGAAAGGCGATGCTCCCTGCGAGGGCGACGATCAGGACGAAGAGGAGATCGACGAGGATCAGCCGGCCGTACTTCACCCGCGCCGCGATCTCGCGCAGCGACGGTGGCTTCTCCCCGTGGGGGTGGGTGAGGGAGATCGCGATCGCGCCGCTGAAGAAGACCTCGCCGAGGAGCCCGGTCATCGTCACTGCTCCGACGGCGAGCAGGAAGGCGGTGATTTTGATCCCGTTGGTGAGATCGAGCGAGTCGACGTCGACTTCGAGGGCGAGGGCGTCGAGCAGCCCGAGGGGGATGAAGACGATCACCGCCAGGGTCAGGATCGAGGGAGCCCAGCCCCGGTAAGTGCGCCAGATCCGCCCGTAGGTGGCTGCGATCTGCCGCCGCCGGGTCACGGCTCAGCGGCGCCTGCGACCAGCGGGGTGACGCCCACGCGCTTCGAGCTTCGACTGGCTCGACTCGGAGGCCGGCACCCTTTTCAGCGAGCCGAGCTCGGGGATCAGCCATTCTTCGGCGCAGCGCCGGTGCCAGTGGTGGTGGTCGGCGCCCCCGAGGCGCCGCACGTACTGGACGACGGTGTGCTCTTCGCCGACGGGGATGTCGCCGTGGCAGCCGGGACAGCGGTAGAGCTTGCGGGCGATGCCGCGGATCAGCCAGACCTCATTGCCTTCTTCGTCGGTCCCCCGCAGGCTCCAGCGCGTGCTCGGCTGTCCCTCGAACTGGTTCATCGGCCCCTCGCCATCCAGCCGAACCCCGCAGCCATCGCCAGGTTGGCGAGGCCGGCAAGTTGCAGGCCCAGCTTGGCGCCGGGGCGGCTGACGGCCGGCGAAGCGGACCAGAGCGCGTCGGTGGCGATCTCGGTCCCCCGCAACCAGGCCAGCGATTGCCAGTCGGCGCGGGTGCCGCGCCGCTCCGCCACCAGGTGGGCGGCGGCGAAGGTCAGCCAGACGGGCCCGCAGCGGCGGAAGAGGTGCTTGGCGTCGGGCGAGGGCTCGTCGTGCCCCAGCACCTTCAGCGTCGCCGCCGGGGCGGCGATCGCGGCGCTGCCGAGAACGAGATCGAAGGCGATCATGTTGCGGTTGGTGAGGCGCAACGCCCTCTCCAGGGTCATGACTCCAAGAATCCAACCAGAAGCCGGAAGGGAAAGGGTGAGGTTCGGCGAAGTGGACCGCCGTGACCAAGACCGCGACGAAGTCCCCCCAGCTCAAAAGCCTTTCCGACTACATCCAGGAGCGCTTCGACGAGTTCTCGCGCTCCCAGAAGGACGTAGCCCGCTACATCGTCGACCACCTCGACGAGGCAGCCTTCCTCACCGCCGAGGAGCTGGCCCGGAGAGCGAGCACCTCGTCATCGACGGTGGTGCGCTTCTCCCAGGCCCTCGGCTTCGAGGGCTACCCGGAGCTGCAGCAGGCGGCGATCGAGGAGTACCGGACGACGATCGCCGGCGCCGCCGCAGGCGGGGCCCTCTTCTCCTTCGACCACTCCGAGCTGGAGGGGTCGCTGAGCGCCGACTACGCGAACCTGGAGGAAACCGCGCGCAAGCTCACCCCCGAGCAGGTCGACGCCTCGGTCGCGGCGCTGGCCGAAGCGCAGCGGGTGGTCATCGTCGGCGTCGACCAGATGGCCTTCTTCGCCAGCTACCTGCGCCACACCCTCAGCCTGCTCGACATCCGCGCCGAGATCGTCGCCAGCACCGGCGGCGAGTCCCTGCAGCGGCTCGGCCGGATCGACGAGAACACCCTCGTCATCACCCTCTCCGCGGGCCGGGCGCACCCGCTGCTGCTGCGGGCGATGAAGCTGGCCCTGCACCGCGGCGCCCGCACCCTGGCGATCTCCGACGCGACGATGTCGGAGGTGGGCGAGCACGCGGAGCTGACCCTCTACTTCTCCTCCAACAGCCCCTCCTTCACCCGCTCGCACACGGCGTTGATGGCGCTTGTACAAGGTCTCGCCCACGGCTTGTACGCGCGGGACGAAGCCGCGCACAAAGACCGCATCCGCGCCTACAAACTGAAGTAGCGCCGGGCAACGGCCCGGCACCGGCGCCACGTAAGATGGGCGCGATGACTGAGCGCGCGACGTTTCGACTGAAGACCGGCCTCGCCGAGATGCTGAAAGGCGGGGTGATCATGGACGTGGTCACGCCCGAGGAGGCGAAGATCGCCGAGGAGGCCGGCGCCTGCGCGGTGATGGCGCTGGAGCGGGTTCCCGCCGACATCCGCAAGGACGGCGGCGTCGCCCGCATGTCGGACCCGGCGATGATCAAGGGGATCCAGGAGGCGGTCTCGATCCCGGTGATGGCGAAGGCGCGGATCGGCCACTTCGCCGAGGCACAGGTGCTGCAGGCGCTGGAAGTCGACTACATCGACGAGTCGGAGGTGCTGACCCCGGCCGACGAGCACAACCACATCGACAAGTTCGCCTTCGAGGTCCCGTTCGTCTGCGGCGCCACCAACCTCGGCGAGGCGCTGCGGCGGATCGGCGAGGGGGCGGCGATGATCCGCTCCAAGGGCGAGGCCGGCACCGGCAACGTCGTCGAGGCGGTCCGTCACATGCGCGAGATCACCTCCGGCATCAAGCGCCTCGCGCGCCTCGGCCCGGAGGAGCTCTCCTCTGAGGCGAAAGAACTGCGGGCGCCGCTCGAGGTGGTCAAAGTCGTCGCCGAGGCGGGCCGGCTGCCGGTGCCGCTGTTCTGCGCCGGCGGCATCGCTACCCCGGCCGACGCGGCGCTGATGATGCAGCTCGGGGCGGAGGGCAACTTCGTCGGCTCGGGGATCTTCAAGAGCTCCGATCCCGAGCGGCGGGCGCGGGCGATCGTCGAGGCGACCACCCACTTCAACGATCCCGAGCGCGTTGCCGCCGCTTCGATCGGACTGGGCGAGGCGATGCCGGGGCTCGAGATCGCCGGGCTCGCCGCCGAGGACGCCCTGCTGCAGAACCGCGGAGCGTAGGTGTCTGGTCTGAAGGTCGGCGTCCTCGCCCTGCAGGGCGGCTTCGAGGCCCACGCCAAGATCCTGCGCCAGCTCGGCGCCGAGCCGCGGGAGGTGCGGACGGCGGCGGCGATGGAGGGACTGGATGCCCTCGTGATCCCGGGCGGTGAGAGCACGACGATCGGCAAGATGATCGATTCCGCCGGCCTGGAGCCGGCGCTGCGCGCCCACCACGCGGCGGGGCGACCGATCCTCGGCACCTGCGCCGGCCTGATCGTCTGCGACGCCGAGCACCTCGGCTTCATCGATGCGAGCGCGAAGCGCAACGCATTCGGCCGCCAGCTGCAGAGCTTCGAGACCGACCTCGAGGTCGAGGGGGCGGGGGACGAGCCGCTGCGCGCAGTCTTCATTCGCGCGCCCTGGGTCGAGCGACACGGGCCGGAGGTGGAGGTGCTCGCTTCCTACGAAGGGCACCCGGTGGCAATTCGCGAGGACACCGTGCTCGCCTGCGCCTTCCATCCGGAGCTGACCGACGACCCCCGCTTCCACGCGATCTTCATGGCGATGGCCACCGCCGCCCGGGAGCGGGCGGGGGAGAGGGCGGCGCGATCGTGAGCGGCGGCGATCCGCGGACCCAGAACCTGGCGAAGATCCTGGTCGGCTACTCGACCCAGGTGAAGGAGGACGACGTCGTCTCGATCGATGGCGAGAGCGCAGCGGCGCCGCTGCTCTTGGCGGTCTACGAAGAGGTGCTGAAGGCGGGGGGGCACCCAGTCCTCAACGTCGCCCTCGAGGGCCAGATCGCCGCCTATTTCAAGCACGCCTCCGACAAGCAGCTCGAATGGATCTCGCCCTTCGCGGAGTGGATGGTCGACAACGCCGACGTGCGGATCGCAATCGGCGCCAGCACCAACACCCGCGAGCTCTCCGGCGTGCCCCCCGAGCGCCAGACGCTGCGCCAGTCGGTCACCGGCGACCTGATGACGCGGGCGATGAAGCGCAGCGCCGAAGGCGAGTTCCGCTGGTGCTACACGCTCTACCCGACCAGCGCCTACGCCTCCGAGGCGGAGATGAGCCTGGCCGACTACGAAGACTTCTACTACGGCGCCTGCCTGGCCACCGACCCCGAGCCGCTGACCGCCTGGAGGCGCGCCTCGGAGGAGACGACGCGCCTGGCGGAGTGGATCGAGGGGCACGAGGAGGTGCGGGTGACGGCGCCCGGCACCGACATCACCCTTGGCATCGCCGGTCGCACCTTCATTCCCTGCGTCGGCGACAACAACATGCCAGACGGCGAGTTCTTCACCGGCCCGGTCGAGGACTCGGTCGAGGGCGAAGTCAGCTTCCACCTGCCGGCGGTGATCGGCGGCCGCGAGGTCTCCGGGGTACGCCTGCGCTTCGAGTCCGGCCGGGTCGTCGACGCCTCGGCCGAGCGGGGGGAGGAGTACCTGCTGAAGCTGCTCGACACCGACGCGGGCGCGCGCACGCTCGGCGAGCTCGGGATCGGCACCAACTACGGGATCGCCAAAGGCACCCGGGAGGTCCTGCTCGACGAGAAGATCGGCGGCACCGTCCACATGGCGGTCGGCTCCAGCTACCCCGAGTCCGGCGGCGCCAACGAGTCCGCCGTCCACACCGATCTCGTCTGCGATCTGCGCCTCGGCGGCAAGCTCGAAGTCGACGGCGTGGTGATGCAGGAAGACGGCCGCTTCGTCGTCTGACGGCCCTGGGGCGGCGCATTGCGGCGTCCTCGGTCGCTCGCGTGCAGAGCACGCCACGCTCCCTGCGTCCTTGCACTGCTTGCCCCAGGGCCGTCAGTGTGATGGCTTATCGATTCGGGATCGGCGAGCCGGCGAGGAGGAAGAACCAGATGGTGAGGGCGAGCGCGGCGAGCATCACCGAGCTCATCAGGACCGCCTCGACGACGGTGACGGAGCTGGTCACCGGCGCGGTGTCGCGCATGCTTTTCAGCCAGTTCGGCCGAATCGGCGCCAGCCGGTTGGTGCCGGTGAGGCGGATGTAGAGGTTGTTGAGGCGCCCGATCAGCCAGGCGACGACGATTACCGTGGCGAGGATCCCGACCACCACCACCGCGTAGGGGCCGCCGGCGGGGAACTGGGTCTGGGAGAGCTTGGAGGCGATGTAGATCCAGCTCAGCGGAATCGCCGTCCAGAGCGAGAAGGCGGCCAGGAGCATCGCCAGGAAGACGAAGGCGGCGGCCACGCTCTGGGCTGGTCGGTGGGTTGGCGCTTTCGTTGCCATGGGGCCTAGTTCATAGAATGGCAGGCGATGTCCGGTCATTCCAAGTGGCACTCGATCAAACACAAGAAGGGCGCCGCCGATGCGAAACGGGGCAAGCTCTTCAGCAAGCTGGCGCGCGCGATCACCGTCGCCGCCCGTGACGGCGGTGGCGATCCCAGCGGCAACCCGACGCTTGCCACCGCCATCCAAAAGGCCAAAGAAGCGTCGATGCCGAAGGACAAAATCCAGAAGGCGATCGACGTCGGCACCGGCGCCGGCTCCGACGGCGCCACGATCGAAAGGGTCCTCTACGAGGGCTATGGCCCCGCCGGCGTGGCCGTCCTGGTCGAGGCACTGACCGACAACCGCAACCGCGCCAGCGCCGAGATCAGGCACGCCTTCTCCAAACACGGCGGCAACCTCGGCGAGCCGGGCTCGGTCGCCTGGATCTTCGAGAAAAAGGGCGCGATCGTCCTCGACGGCGGTCGCTACGGGGAGGACGACCTGATCGGGGCGATCGACGCCGGCGCCGAGGACGTGCGCGAGGAGGAAGGGAAGCTGCGGGTGATTTGCGATCCCGCCGACCTCACCGCCGTGCGCGAGGCGCTGGAAGGCGAAGGGATCGAGTTCGAGTCCGCCGGCCTCGTCACCGAGCCGAAAAGCACGGTCGAGGTCAAGGGGCACGACGCCGAGCGGGTGTTGAAACTGCTCGACGCGCTCGACGACCAGGACGACGTCGACGAGGTCTACGCGAATTTCGACATTCCGGCCGAGGTGCTGGAGAAGCTGGCTGCGTAGGAGGCATCCGAAGCCTTTTCCAGAATCCCTTCCCATGCAAGTGGTGATGGGCATTGATCCTGGGGCGGCCAATCTCGGCTTTGGGGTTGTGCGCATCGAGGGGAATCACATGGTCGCCCTCGACGGTGGCGTGGTGGAGACGACGCCTGATTTGCCGATGGAGCGGCGGCTGGAGCGGATCCACCGCGCCCTGGCGGAGTTGATCGCCTGGCACGAGCCGAAGGCGATGGCCCTCGAGGAGGTCTACTTCGGCAAG
>JBQCIG010000122.1:0-6297 GCA_051953975.1 Solirubrobacterales bacterium
TCATCGGGGTCGAGGCCGAGCAGCGCCCGCATCGCGATCCGCATCGCCAGGTTGCGCATCCACTCGTAAACGTCGACGACCTCGCCGACCGGCAGGGCGTCGATCGCCCGGTCGGCCTCCACCGCCATCGCCTCCGTCGCCGCTTCGATCTGCTCGCGGTGGAAGGCGGGCATCATGATCGCCCGGGCGCGGTCGTGGTAGCCCTCGTCGATCGTCAGCAGGCCGTCGCCGAGCAGCGGGATCAGGTCGCCGAAGCTCGACTCGCGCCAGTGGAAGTTCTCGGGGTGGGCGACGGTGACGAAGTGGTTCGCCTCCGGCCCGAGCATGAAGACGACCGGCGAGTGCAGCAGCCGCAGCGTGAAGATCGGGCCGAACTCTTCGTAGGCGCCGAGCAGCAACGGCAGCGGGTCGCCGTTGACCTGGAGCGTGCGGCTCCAGCTGAAGTCCATCCGCCCCGGCGGAAACTTCCCTCTCCCCCGCCACTCGGCAAGGACGTCTTCGGCGACCCGGCGAACCGGGTTCCCCGACATCTCCGGCGGCCGCGCGACCGGCGCGGCGGTGTCGACCGTGGCCATGCCTCGGATCGTAACTGGCTGGCTGGCCAAACCTCGAATCCGACTTTCGACACAGCCGGCTGTGTCGGAAGTCGGATGCGGTTCAGGCTGCGGCGGAGGCGGCGAGCTGGCCGCAGGCGGCGTCGATGTCGCGGCCGCGGGTGAGGCGGACGGTGGCGGGGACCCGGTGCTCGGCGAGGATCGCGCGGAAGCGCTCGATCCGCTCCGGCTTGGAGCCGTTGTAGCTGCCGGTCGGGTTGTTGGTGTTTTGGTTGAAGTTGTTGCCGCGCGGATCGAGCAGCGCGGCCAGCTCGCGGGCGTGTTCGGGGAGGTCGTTGACGCCGTCGAGCATCACGTACTCGACGAAGACCTTGCGGCGGCGGGCGGCGCGGTAGCGCTCGCAGGCAGCGAGCACCTCGGCGATCGGGTAGCGCTCGTTGATCGGCATCAGATGCGAGCGCAGGCCATCGTTTGGCGCGTGCAGCGAGAGCGCCAGGCTGACCGGCAGCTCGCACTCGGCGAGGCGGTCGATACCCGGCACCCAGCCGACGGTGGAGATCGCGGTGCGGCGGTGGGTGACGCCGAGGTCCGGCAACAGCTCGCAGGCCGCGAGGACGCTCTCGACGTTCATCGTCGGCTCCCCCATCCCCATGAAGACGACGTGGTCGATCGCTTCGACGCGGCGGAAGTGGAGCGCCTGGTCGAGGATCTCGTCGGCCGTGAGGTTGCGGCCGAACCTCATCTGCCCGGTGGCGCAGAAGGTGCAGGTCAGCGGACAGCCCGACTGCGAGGAGAGGCAGACCGAGCGCCGGCCGTCGCGGTAGCGCATCAGCACCGCCTCCCGCGGCCGCCCGACGGCGGTGTGGAAGAGGGTCTTGACGGTGCCGTCGTCGGACTTCGCCTCGGCGGCGACCGCGAGCGTCGAGAGCGGCACCTCGGCCTCCAGCCGCTCGCGCAGCGCCGCCGGCAGGTTGGTCATCTCCCCATACGAGCGCACCCCCCGCGCCACCCACTCCCACACCTGACTGGCACGGTAGGAGGGCTCGCCGGCCTCATCCAGCATCGCTCTCAGTAGCTCGCGGTCCATGCGGCGAGTGTACGGAGCGGCCTTTGACGGAGGGTCGGGGACCCTCGTAGGAGCCTCCCCCAATTGCGACGGAGAGGGTCCCCCGACCCTCCCACGCCCATGAGCTAGCCGTGAATCTTCTCACCGCGCTCGAGCATCGAGACGAACTTGCGCAGGCGGCGTTCGCGCGTCTCCGGTTTTTTCGCCTCGTTGAGGCGGTAGACGATCGCGTAGCGGTTGGCGCTGTCGAGGCCGGCGAAGAACTCCGCCGCGGCCGGGTTCGCGTCGAGCTCGCGCTGCAGGTCCGGCGGCACCTGCGCGGTCCGCTGCCCCTCGTAAGCCGCCTCCCAGCGACCGTCGGCTTTGGCCGCTTCGACCTCGGCCAGCCCCCCCGGCCGCATCCTCCCCGCCTCGATCAGCGTTTCGGCCTTCTCGCGGTTGATCCGCGACCAGCGGCCGCGCGGGCGCCGCGGCGTGAACCGCTGCAGGAAGTGCTGGTCGTCGAATCCCCGCTTCTGGCTGTCGATCCAGCCGAAGCAAAGCGCCAGCTCGAGCGCCTCGGCGTAGGTGACGCTCGGCTCCGCCGCCCCTTTCTTGGCGATCTTCAGCCAGAGGCCCTGGGAGGAGTCGTGGTTCTCCTCCAACCAGGCCTCGAGCTCGGCGGGACCGCCGAAGAGCAGGATCGGCAGCTCGTCGGCCACTGCCAAGCCGGCTACATCCCCCGCGCGTCGGCGAGCAGGTCGACCTGCTGCGGGTCGCTCGAGCTCGGGAAGAAGAACAGCTCCTGACAGCCGGCCCCGTCGAAAGCCGAGGCGTACTGCTGTACGGTCTCCGAGTCCTTGGCGGCGGAGTCGGCGATCCAGTTGGCGGTTTCCTCGCCGAGCCAGGCGTAGTAGTCGGTCAGGTAGGCCTTGGCGTCCTCCTCGGCGCGATCGCCGAGCGAGAAGTAGGCGAGGCCGCCGTTCTGCGGCGGCTCCTCGCGGCCCGCCGCCGACCATGCCGCCTCGAATTCCTCGCGCCAGCCGGCGAACTGGTCCGGCGGCGCCCCGGAGCCGATCCAGCCGTCGCCGAAACGAGCCGCGCGCTCGAACGAGGCCTCGACCCCGCCGCCGACCAGGACCCGCGGTTCGGTATCGGTCTCCGGCCCCACCTCGTCGCCCTGCCAGACCTCCCGCATCCGCGCCAGCATCGCGTCGAGCTCCTTCCCCCGCATCTTCATGCTGACGCCGGCGACCTCGTAGTCGTCCTCGCGGCCGCCGAGCCCGATCCCCAGCGTCATCCGCCCGCCGGAGATCGCGTGCAGGCTCAACACCTGCTTCGCCAGGGTGACCGGATTGCCGCGCAGCGGCCCAAGCAGGACCGTCGTCGCCAGGCCGATCCGCTCGGTCACCGCCGCCGCGGCTGCCAGAGCGGTCAGCATCTCCACGTTCGGATAGGCGATGCGGTCGATCGTGCCGAGGCTGGAGAACCCGCGCGCCTCCGCCCGCCGTGCCCACTCCGTCAGCTGCTCACCGCTGGTACCGGACACTGCGTTGGGAAGACCGATCGCGACGTCCATCTGGGGCTCCTTCCGGCGGGATCTGCGGGTACGGCAACCCTAGCTACCCGCCCTCACCGGGCAGCTCGCCGAGGAGCCGGTCGATCGCCTCGCGGGCGTAGGCGAAGACGCGCTCGTCGCCGCTGAGCCGGTAGCGGGCGTTGGTCGCCATCACCAGCGCGTAGATCTCGAAGGCGAAGCGCTCGGGGTTCTCGACGCCGGCGACACGGACCTGGCGCTCGAGCTCGCCGAGCCAGGCGTCGAGGGCGCCCGCGATCGCGTCGCGCACCGGCCCGGGACGGTCGTCGTACTCGGCCGAGGTGGCGGCCCAGAAGCAGCCGCCGGAGTAGTCGCCGAGCTGGTCGAGGTAGCGCTCGGCCATCGCCCGCAGGCGCGGGGCGCCATCGGGCAGGTCGAGGGCCGGGTCGATCACCCTGACTTTGAAGCGCTGGGCGGCGGCGCCGATCGTCGCCAGCTGCAGCTCCCGCTTGGAGCCGAAGTGGGCGAAGAGGCCGCTCTTGCTCATTTGCAGCTCCGCCGCGAGACGGCCGATCGTCAGCCCCTCCAGCCCCTCGACCGAGGCGAGGTCGACGGCGCGGTCGAGGATCGCCTCCCGGGTCTGGGCTCCCTTCTCCGTGACGGGGCTCACAGACATAGGGTATAAAAAAGCACGAACGTTCGTTTAGAACTGCGGCCGGCGGGCGGCCGCGCAGAGAAAAGGAGACAGCAGTGGGCGACTACACGGCAAAGAAGATCGACGAGATGGAGGGCGTCTACCTCGGTGCCTTCAAGCGGGCGCGGGCCGAGCTGGGGGTCTCCTCCTTCGGGCTGCAGGTGATCGACATGCCACCGAACTTCGAGGACTACCCGGAGCACGACCACGCCGAGGACGGCCAGGAGGAGGTCTTCATGGCCCTGCGCGGCGGCGGCGAGATTGAGATCGAAGGGGAGCGCTTCCCGCTCGACCCCGAGCACATGGTGCGGGTCGCCTCCGGCACCAAGCGCAAGGTCTGGCCGGGCCCGGAGGGGATCCGGATGGTGATCGTCGGCGGCGTTCCCGGCGGCCTCTACGAGGCCCCGGCGATCAGCAAGCTGGGCGAACCGGACCCGATGGCCGCCTAGGCTCGAAGCCCTCGCAGCGGAGGACCGGTAGCCGCGGGTAGCGCGGATATGCCGGGTCCTCCCGCGAGCGCTCGCAGAGCGAGAAGACCGAGCCGCGGGTGTTGGGGACCAGGCGCTGGTGGCGGCAGCGGTCGCAGAGCCCGGCGGGAGGTGGCGGCGCCGTCATCTCCGCCAAGCTAGCCGGAAATTGCAGGCTCGGGGAGGACGGGTCCCGCCTCGCAGAGCCCTAGCCTTGATCGGGTGATGCGAGCAGCGACCCTCTTCGACGCCGACGCGGCCTCCTACACCGGCACGGTCGAGGTGCTGGGCGTCATCTACAAGGCCGAGGACGACGGCTACGCGGTGCTGGAGGTGCGCGAGGCCTCCGGCGAGGGACTGGGCTTCGCGCTGGTCGGGCCGGTCGGCCACCTCGACGAGGGCGACCGCGCCGAAGTCAGCGGCGAGTGGCAGACCCACAGCCGCTACGGGCGCCAGCTGCGCGCCCAGGGAGCGCTGCCGCTCGATCCCGCCGACCGCGAGGGCCAGGTCGCCTACCTGACCTCGCTGCGCCACATCGGCCAGAAGCGGGCGGAGCGGCTCTGCGACGAGTACGGAGAGGAGGTTTTGCAGGCGATCGCCGCCAATCCGGAAGCGGTCTTCGGCTCGCTGCGCGGGGTCAGCCGCGACCAGGCCGCCGCGGCCACCCAGTCCTGGTACGCGAGCCGGGCGATCCGCGACCTCCACGTGCAGCTCGCCCCGCACGGGCTCGCCCATCTGGCGGCGCCGATCCACGCCCGCTACGGCGAGCGCTCGCTGGCGATCCTGCACGAGGACCCCTACCGGCTGACCGAGGTAGCCGGGGTCGGCTTCGCCCGCGCCGACAAGATCGCCCTTGCCGCCGACGTGCCGCCGGAGTCGAGCCGCCGCGCCCAGGCGGCCGCCGTCTACGCGCTGATCGAGGCCGAGCAGCAGGGGAACAGCTACCTGCCGCTGGAGGAATTGACGCGACGGACCGCGCGGCTGATCGGGCTCGCCCCCGACCCCGACGTGCTCGTCGAGGCTCCCGGGCTGATCGATGACGAAGGCCGGATCTACCGCGAGAGCACCCACGCGAGCGAGCTGGCGGTGGCGGAGACGCTGGCCCGGCGCGCCGCTGGCCCTCCCCACCTCGACCATGAGCCCGGCGAGGAGCCGCGGGGCGACCTCACCGACGAGCAGTGGGCGGCGGTGCGGGCCGCCTTCGGAGCGCGGCTGTCGGTCCTCACCGGCGGCCCCGGCGTCGGCAAGACCAAGGCCACGAAGGAGATCGTCGCCGAGGCCGAAGCCGCGAACGCGACGATCGCCCTCTGCGCCCCGACCGGCCGCGCGGCGCGGCGGCTGGAGGAGGCGACCGGCCACGAGGCGAAGACGATCCACCGCCTGCTCGAGTGGATGCCGGGCCGCGAACCGGCCTTTCGCCCGGGCCGCCCCCTCCCCGCCGACCTGGTGATCGTCGACGAGTCCTCGATGCTGAACCTGCGCCTCGCCGAGGTGCTGCTGGGCGGGTTGGCGGAGACGACCCACGTCGTCTTCGTCGGCGACGCCGACCAGCTACCGCCGATCGGGGCGGGCAAGCCGTTCGAGGACCTGATCGCCTCCGAGGCCGTGCCGGTCGTGCAGCTGACCCAGATCTTCCGCCAGGCGGCGCGCTCGATGATCACCACCGCCGCCCACGAGATCAACCACGGCCGGTCGCCCCACCTCGAACCCGGCCCCGAGCAGGACCACGACTTCTTCTTCATCGAGCGGGCGACGCCGGAGCGGGCGCTGGAGACGGTGGTCGAGGTGGTCGCCGAGCGAGCGCCGGCCAAATTCGCCGTCGACCCGATCCGCGAGGTGCAGGTGCTGGCGCCGATGTACCGGGGACCGGTCGGGATCGACGCCCTCAACGAACGGCTGCAGGCCGAGCTCAACCCCGACGGCAGGCGCGCCGTCAGCGATCGCTTCCGGATCGGCGACCGGTTGATCCAGACCCGCAACTCGCACGAGCTGGGGCTGAC
>JBQCIG010000123.1:0-4064 GCA_051953975.1 Solirubrobacterales bacterium
GGGCGACCCAGCCGCGCCCACCCTCGCTCTGGTCGCGGCTGCGCGCCCGCCTCTTCGGGCAGACTTGAGCCCGTGCTCGAGCTGCTCGCCGTCGCGGCGGCCGGGGCCGCGGCGGGCGCCTCAAACGCGATCGCCGGCGCCGGCTCGCTGATCACCTTCCCGACCATGGTCGCGCTCGGCCTGCCGCCGCTCTCGGCGAATGTCACCAACACGGTCGGGATCGTCCCTGGGGCGATCGGCGGCGCTCTCGGCTATACCGACCTCCTGCGCTAGCAGAGCGAGCGCTTCGCCCGCTTCCTGGTGCCGATGCTGCTCGGCGCGATCGCCGGCACGGTCCTGCTCCTGCTCACCTCCAACGCCGCCTTCGAAGCGATCGTGCCGGCGCTGATCGCCGCCTCCTGCCTGCTGCTCCTCTTCCAGCCGCGCCTGACCCCGCGGATCTCGCACGCCGGCCACGAGAGCTCCCCCTTCCTCATCGCGGGGGTCGCCTTCTGCGGGGCCTACGGCGCCTACTTCGGCTCCGCCGTCAGCATCCTCCTCTTCGCCCTGTTCGCTCTCTTCGTCGCCGACACCCTCCAGCACCTCAACGCGATCAAGATCCTCCTCGTCGGCTGCGCCAACCTGCTCGCCGCCGTCGTCTACGCCTTCCTCGCGCCGGTCGACTGGCGCTACGCGGCGACGATCATGGTCTCCTCGTTCATCGGCGGCCGCGTCGGCGCCCACTACGCCCGCCGCATCCCCAGCGACCCGCTGCGGATCTCGATCGCCGCCGCCGGCCTCCTCGTCGCCGTCGTTCTCGCAATCCGCGCCTTCGGATAAAAACAGCGGCGGCGCCCCGGGTGCACCACACCGCTCCGGGGCGCCACTCACCTTTCCTAGTTGCCCTTGTGGAACGAGGCAAGCGGGATCTTCGCTTCGCAAGTGGTGATTTGCATCTGCCATTCCTCCTTTCCTCTTCGTTGATAGAGAGCCAATACAAACTAGTTCACCAAAACATCGCCACTAAACGAAACACACTGCGGCCGCATTTTTACGCAATGTGCGTGTCTTAATGGATTAGGGTTTATGTGCTCTGTCAGAAATCGAATGATTTGGAGGGTGGGAATTGGCGGCTCCAAAGAAGAAGCGGAAAAAGAACTACCGCGAAGGCGACACCCTCTGCTCGCCGCTTGGGCACCCAATGCGGGTCCGAATACTGGAAGTCGTCAACGAGCAGCCGATGTCGCCCGTGACCTTCGTCAACGAAGGCCTGGCGCCGGGCTTCAAGAACAAGCAGCACGCGCTCTCGCAGGTCTCCTACCACTTCCGCGTGCTCGAAAAAGCCGGCTGCATCGAGCTCGCCGAGATCAACCAGCGCCGCGGCGCCAGCGAACACGTCTACCGCGGCCGCCGGCGCGTCCTCTTCACCGACGAGGAGTTCGAGCGGATGTCGCTCGAGGAACGCCACCAGCTCACCCGCACCTCGGTCCAGGGGTTGATGGCGAGGACCGAGGGGGCGATGGCCGCCGGCACCTTCGACGCCCGCCTCGACCGGCACCTCTCTTGGGTGGCGATGGAGCTGGACGAGCGCGGCTGGAAGGAACTGATCACCGCCCTCGCCGCCTGCTACGGCGAAATCGACCGCATCCGCCAAGACACGCAGGACCGCCTCGCCGGCTCTGGCGACGAGGTGATCCCGGTCACCGCCGCCCTGCTTGGCTTCGAGTCGCCGCCGCGGCCGATGGCTTTCTGAAGCCGCCGCGGCCGCGGCTCAGTGGCCGCGGTGGTGGCGATGCCGTCGCTTCTTCTTTTTCTTCGCTTTCTTGCAGGACGCTTTCAGCACCGGCCTGCTGGAGGAGAGCTTGCCGTTGTGGCCGGCGAAGTAGGCCAGGGCGCGGTGTGCTTTCGGGTGTTCGCAGATGTCGGTGGAGTTGACGAGGAGACCCTTGGCGCCGCCCTGCATTTCCAGGGTGAAGGTCTGCACCGGCGCGTCGGGGACGAGTTCGAAGGTGTTGCGGAGGCGTTCGTTGACGGAGTCGACGCGGCCGTCGAGGACGACGTCGATCTGGCCGCCGAGCGCGGCGACGAGATCGGGGAGTTCATGCTGGGAGGAGCGCAGGAAGACGGGGCCTTCGAGCGGGTGATCGAGCAGCGGGGTCTCGGCCCGGGCGAAGCCGTAGACCGATTCCGCCGGGCAATGTTCGCCGTTGCCGCCCCCTTCGTTGAACTGCACGTTGGTGCAGATGGTCTGGATGTGTCCCTGCTCGAGGAACTCCGAGTGCGGCAGGGTGACCTGGGCGGCGCCGATGTTCGCTTCCCCGGGCCGCGCCGTCAGCACCGCCTTCAGCGCCGGGTGGGCGCCGCGCTTGGTCCCGCCCTTCAGGCTCAGCGCCAGCTGCGGGGCAAACGGCAGCGCATCGCAGCCGCCGACCTGGAAGCGGCTGCTCGGGGCGGCGGCCTGCCCCAGCGAGGAGAGCACGGTGCCGGCGATCGCCATCGGTTCGCAGCTGGTCGGGTTGAGCGTGAACTGAGGGCGATCGAGCTCGATCGCAACCGAGCGCACATCGAGCGGGATCCCTTCGAGGATCTGCGGGATCGGCCCGGCGACGGCGTGGATCTGCGCCGTCACGGGGTCGACGTGGAGCGCCGCCCTGACGACGACGGTGCCGAGGTCGAAGGGGCCCGCCACTGCCGGGGTGATGACCGCCAGCGAGAGCGGCGCGCCCTGGTACGGACCGGCGAGATAGACCTTCCCCGGCACGTAGAGGAGCTGCGACCCGGCGCCGACCATGACCCTGCCCACCTGCGATGCCGCGGGGCAGTCGGGGTGAGCCGCCTCGGCGCGCCCGTCGCGGGTCGCCGCCTTCTGGATCTCCTGCTCGGAGCAATAGGGGATGCCGGCCAGCCGGCCCACCAGCCCCGGCGGCAGCGTCGTGCTCACGCCTTCGATTTCCTGCGAGCCGGGAGCGCGGGAGAGATGCAGGACGAAGGGGCTGTAGGCGCCGGCCTGCGGGTTGAGCGTGCCGGCGGAGAAACCCGGATCGTTCGGCTCTTGGCCGACGCTGCCGATGCAAGCCGAGCCCCCGGCGCCGGAATCGATCTGGAACGAGCTCGAGAGGGTCGCGTCTTCCCCTTCCGGCGCGGTCCACGGCGTCAGCACACCTTCGGTCGTGAAGGTCCCGCAGGTGGCGGGGGTCCTCAGCGCCGCCCGCGGGCCTTCGAAGAAGTCGAGTTTCAAATCTTCGAAGGGCAGTTGCGGGTTCTGGTCGAAGGTCGTCGTCAGCCGCCCGGTGGCGGGGTCGGCTTCGACCCGCCCGGCGAGCTTGACCACGACTCCGGTGGTCGGGTCTTCCACCGCGATGTAGAGGGCGAGCAGGGAATCGAAGGGGTTTTCGTGCGGCGTCGCCACGTAGACGCCTCCCGACAGGGGCCCTTCGAGCAGCGGCGTCGAGACCGTGACGGTGCCGATCTTCGAGGCGTCCGGGCAGCGCGCCGGCTTGCCCCCGTCCAGTTCGATCTGCGCTGGCGAGCAGGCGTCCAGCCCGTCGGCGCCGGCGGGGTTGACCACGAGCCCTTCCGGCAGGGTGACTACCGCTTTGCGCAGGTCGGCCTCGCCCGGTTCGGTGGTGCTCTGGGGCTGCGGCAGGTGCAGGTTGACGGCGAGCCCGGTCGGCGAGTCGGCGCTCGCCGTCGTCGGCGCCAGCGCCAGGCTCGGTTCGAAGGGGACTTCGTCGCACCCTTCCATCGGCGGCATTTCCGAGGCGGCTTCGACGAAGTCCCCGGGCGCCTGCCAGGCATCGACCTTCAGCCTCGCGACGGGCGCGGCCGAGCAGGAGGTCGGGTTGCGCAGGAACGGGCTCAGGTCGCTTTCGAGTTCTTCGTCGCTCGGGCATTCGCCGCCCAGCCCAGTCGTCGTCTCGCCTCCGCCCGGCGCTGGGCAGAACCGTTCGCCGTCGTGGCTCGGATCGTGGGGCACGCCCCAGATCGTCGCGTCGACCGAGATCAGCCCTTCGGCCGCGGTCGTGTTGAGGGCGGCGGCTTCGATCCCGTAGCCGGAACCGGCGTCGAGGCCGGCGTCGACGTGC
>JBQCIG010000124.1:0-13103 GCA_051953975.1 Solirubrobacterales bacterium
GATCCGGTGAAACGCGCTGCGCGCTAGGACTGGTTGAAGAAGCCCTTGTCGATCAGCCTCGCCTTTTCCTCGGCGGAGACCTCGACGTTGCGCGGCGTCAGCAGGAACATCTTCTCGGCGATCCGCTGCATGCCGCCGTCGAGGGCGTAGGTGAGGCCGGAGCAGAAGTCGATCATCCGCTTCGAGAGCTCGTGATCGGCGGTCTGCAGGTTGAGGATCACCGGCACCGAGCGTTTGAACTGGTCGGCGACCTGCTGGGCGTCGTTGAAGTTGCGGGGGATGACCAGGTGGACCTGGATGTCGCTGCCGTTGTCGACCGGGCGCAGCGTGCGGGTGCGGCTGGCGGCGATCGGCTCGTCGTCGGCGAAGATGTCGTCGATCTCGTCGCGGCGGGGGCGGCGCGAGGTCGGCAGGCGGCGCACCGAGGAGCCTTCGCCGCGTTCGCGGCGCGCCTCGAAGACTTCCTCGGTCCCGGTCTCGGGCTCGAAGTCTTCCTCGTATTCGGGACCGTAGTCGTGGTCCTCGGCCAGTCCGAAATAGACCAGCGCTCTATGCCAAGTGTCCCTTAGGGCCATCTGTTTCGCGTGTTTCGGCCTCGAACCGCCGACTCCTTTACGAATTATTCCCTCTTTCGCGGCAAATCACACGAAGAGCGTGTGCCCGAGGCGGACGATCGTCGCCCCCTCCTCGACCGCGACTCGCCAGTCCTGGGAGGTGCCCATCGAGAGGCGGGCGAGCCCGTTGGCCTCGGCGAGCTCGGCGAGGCGGGCGAAATAGGGCCGCGAGCGCTCGGGATCGGCGCTGAACGGCGGCATCGTCATCAGCCCGCCGACGCGGACCGGGCAGCGTTCGATGAAGGCCGGGAGCTCGGCCGGCTCGACGCCGCCCTTGCCCTCCTCGCCGGAGACGTTTACCTCGACCAGGATCTCGGTCTCGGGATCGGCGTGCTTGCCGAGCTGGGCGAGGGCGGAGTCGGTGGCGACCGAGTGGATCAACCGCACCAGCGGCAGCACCTGCTTGACCTTGCGGCTCTGCAGGTTGCCGATGAAGTCCCATTCGAAGGCCTCGCCCCAGCGCTCGTGCTTGGCCGCGAGGTCCTGCTGGCGGTTCTCCCCCACCAGCCGCACCCCCGCCTCGGCCAGCTTCCCCATCTCCTCCAGCGGCACGTACTTGGTGGCGACGAGCAGCTCGACCCCCTCGCCGGCGACCGACCGGACCTCTTCCAGGTTCGCCGCCACCCTGGCGGCGTCGATGTCATGGATCAGCTCCGCCACTACTCCTCCTCAATCCAGGCGACCCCCGCCTGGCGGCCGGTGCGGCCCTGGTCGCGGCGGTGGGAGAAGAAGAGCTCCTCCTCGCAGCTGGTGCAGAGCCCGGCCGGCTCGACCCGCTCGACCCCGGCGGCGGCGAGCAGTCGGCGCGCGACCTCGGGCAGGTCGAGCATTCGTCCGGTGGCGATTCCCTCCCCCAGATCTTGGAAGACGTCCAAGACCTCTTCGCCGACTTCGTAGCAGCAGGGCCCGATCCCGGGACCGATCGCCGCGGCGGTGGCTTCGATCATCTCGGCCGCGGCGCCGAGGATGCCGCCGGCGAGCCCGCGCCAGCCCGCGTGGACCACCGCCAGACCACCCGGCCCGTAGAGCGCCACCGGCAGGCAATCGGCGACGAAGACCAGCGGCGCCAGCCCCGCCTCCCTCACCAGGTGCCCGTCCGCCTCGACGATCCCCCCGTTCCGTGGTTCCTTGGTCGTGTCGGGCCCGACAAAGGAACCACGGAACTCGCGGATTGCGTCAGGGGCCGAGGCGTCGTGGTCGATCAGGCGCGTGCCGTGGACCTGCAAGGCAAAGACGACCTGCTCCGGCTTGCGGCCGAGGGCGGCGGACAGGCGGCGGCGGTTCTCCGTCACCGCCTCGGGGTCATCGTCGGTGAGGATGCCGAGGTTGAGGGAGTCGAAGGGCGCCTCGCTGACCCCGCCCAGACGGGTCGAGAAGGCCGCGCGGGCGCCGCCGAGGTCGGCCTCCAGCCACCTCACGCCGTCTTTCTCGCGCCACTCCATCGCCGGTAACAAAGCAAACCGAGGCGATCAGTCCCGCAGCGCCGCCGCCAGCGCCGCCGCCAGCTCCTCCTCGCGGCCGCTTATCTCGCCTTCGAGCTTCGCCGTCCGCGCCGCGCGCAGGCCGCGCCCGATCGCCGGCCCCTGCTCGATCCCGGCGGCGATCAGGTCGTCGCCGTCGATCTCCAGCTCCACCTTGCGCCAGCTCGTCAAGTAGCTGTCGAGCCAGGTGGCGCCCATCGCCCGGGCCAGGATCAGCTCGACCGGATCGCGCCGCTCGGCCGTCTCCACCCCCTCCCCCGGCTTCGGCTTCCACATCGAGGCGAGCACCTCCTCCGCCCCCGGCGGGCCCAGCGCCGCCGCCACCAGGGCGCGCTGCCGCGGCACCAGCTCGGCCCAGTGCGGCGAGCGCAGCAGCTCCTCGACCGCCTCCAGCAGCTTCAGTCCGTCCGGGCGCAGGTCGATCGTCCCCCACTCGGCGAGCAGCTCGAACCCGCGGCGGGCGGTCGCTTCGGCGGCGAGCCGCTCCAGCTCGGCGCGGCGACGGTCGGCGGAGACCGTGGTCAGATCCGCCCTGCGCAGCAGCGACTCCGTCTCCGGCTCGAGCTGGAAGCCGAAGCGGGCGGCGTAGCGGGCGGCGCGGATCGCTCGCGTCGGGTCGTCGACGAAGGAGCGCTCGTGGAGGACCCGCAAAAGGCCGCGGTCGAGGTCCGCCTGACCGCCGTGTGGGTCGATCAGCCCCGGCCCCCCCAGGGGGACCGCGATCGCGTTGATCGTGAAGTCGCGCCGTCCCAGGTCCTCCTCGATGCTGCCGGCGGGCGCGACCACCGGCAGCGCCCCCGGGGCGGGATAGGTCTCGGTGCGGGCGGTGGCGATGTCGACCTCGTGCCCCTCCACCTCGACCTTGACCGTGCCGAAGCGCTCGTGCTCGACCCCCGCCCCGCCGAGTCGCTCGGCGAGCGCGGCGGCGTCGCCAACGACGACCAGGTCGAGGTCGGACCGGGGATGGTCCAGCAGCAGGTCGCGAATCGCGCCGCCGACGACGTAGGCGGGCTCCCGCGCTGCTCGCCGCACCGTCTCCAGCTCGGGATGGGTGCGCTGGAGCGCGGCGACGAGGTCATCCATGGCGGGCCCTACCATGATCGCTCGCGCGGATGGCTCAGCGAGACCGAGAACCCTTCCGACAGGAGGACCTGTCGAGCCTGCGGGCCGACCGGCGCGAGCAGCGGCGCACCCGCCTGCGCCGCCAGCGCTTTCTGGCGGCCGGCGCGCTGGCCCTCGTCGTTGCCGGGATCGTCGCGGTGCTGATCGGCAGCGGCGGCGGTAACGGCGCCACGGGGACGAAGAACGCCGCCGCGTCCAAGCCCGGCCAAAAGCAGGCGCACGGCACCGCCGGCGGCGGCAAGGTCCGCAACGCCACCCCGCAACCCGGCTGGAAGCCCTACACCGGGCCGGTTCCGATCCTCGAGTACCACGTCCTCGGTCGTCCCAAGACTGAAGTGCCCTATCCGGAACTGTACGTGCCGCGGGCCGACTTCCGGAAGCAGATGGACTGGCTCGACCGGCAGGGCTACGAAGCGGTGACGCTTGAACAGGTCGAGGACGCCTGGTACCGCGGCGGCACCCTGCCGCCGAAACCGATGGTGATCTCCTTCGACGACGGCTACCGACCGCAGTACACGTTCGCGCTGCCGCAGCTACGCAAGCACGGTTGGCCGGGCCTGCTCAACCTCAAGGCCAGGGGCTCGGAACTCTACGAAAGCAACATCAAAGCGATGCTGAAGGCGGGCTGGGAGCTGGCCGCCCACACGATCAACCACTCCGACCTGACGACGCTGGAAGGCGAAGCGCTGGAAGAAGAAGTCGCCGGCTCGCGCAAGATCCTGCAGCGCGAATACCACGTGCCGGTGAAGAACTTCTGCTATCCGGCCGGGCGCTTCGACGAAACCGTGATCGCCGCCGTCGAAGCCGCCGGCTACGAAGGGGCGACGACCGAGATCCCCGGCTTCGCGACCAAGGAAAGCCCCTATGAACTGGCGCGGATCGAGGTGCTCGGCTCCTGGGGGGTGCAGGGGCTGGCCGAAGCGATGCGCTCGGACGCCGAAGCGGCCGGCGTCTAGGCGCGCTCAAAGACGGACAGGGATGCCGTCGGCGGCGAGGCGCTCCTTCGCCTCCCGCACCCGGTACTCGCCGTAGTGGAAGATCGAGGCGCAGAGGACCGCGTCGGCATTACCGCGCGTGATCGCCTCGCTGAGGTGGGAGAGCTCGCCGGCGCCGCCGGAGGCGATCACCGGCACCCCGACCGCGTCGGCCACCGCTTTGGTCAGCTCGAGGTCGTAGCCGTCGTTGGTCCCGTCGCGGTCCATGCTGGTCAGCAATACCTCCCCCGCGCCGCGCTCGACCGCCTCTTCGGCCCAGGCGACGGCGTCGCGCCCCTCGACCCGCTTGCGGCCGCCGTTGACGTAGACGCCCCAGCCGCCACCGAACCAGCCCTCCGGCGCCGCGCAGGTCGGCGAGGCGGTCGCCGGTTCGCCCTCGCGCTTGGCGTCGATCGCGATCACCACACACTGGGCCCCGAACTGGTCGGCCAGCTCGCCCAGCAGCTCCGGCCGCGCCAGCGCGGCCGAGTTGACCGAGACCTTGTCGGCGCCGGCGTCGAGCACCGCCTGCGCATCGGAGACCGAGCGGATGCCGCCGCCGATCGTGAAAGGAATGAAGACGTTGTCGGCGGTCCGCCGCGCCAGCGCGACGATCGTCTCCCGCTGTTCGTGCGAGGCGGTGATGTCGAGGAAGACCAGCTCGTCGGCGCCCTCGGCGTCGTACCGCTCCGCCAGCTCCACCGGATCCCCCGCGTCGCGCAGCCCGACGAAGTTCGTCCCCTTGACGACCCGCCCGGCATTGACGTCCAGGCAGGGGATCACGCGTTTGAGAAGCGCCATGGGACGAAGCGTGACAGGTGGAGGGTCCGGTCATCCTCCGCGTGAATTTGTCGCGCCCCTATGTCGGGGCTGCTCCCGAAGATGCTGCTCTCCTATGGAGAGCAGAAATCAGATTGCATATCGCGCGCTTCGCGGACATTCCCGCGGAGGACGACCGGACCCTCTCGACACGCTTCAAGGGACAGCGTCAACCGGAGCTGTGTCGAAGAGGGGGCCGATGTACCTCCGGAGGAATGTTCGGCGATATGCAATCTCGTTCTTGCGCGCGAAGCGCGCTCTTCGATTGCGGCTAAGCCGCGAAGCGGCGTGCCGCGCAATTTCCGGAGGAGGTGCATCGGCCCCCTCCCCCAACTGGGCTACGTCCCTAAAGCTGCAACCGCCTCGGCCACCCTGAACTTGCGCTCATAGAGGGCGCGACCCACGATTGCTCCCTCGACGTTGGGGGCACTCTCGCGGGCCAGCTGTTCGAGGTGAGAGAGAGCGCCGACGCCGCCGGAGGCGATCAGCCAGGACGAGGTGGCGGCGGCGATGCGGTTCAGCTCGTTGATCGCTGGGCCCTCCATCGTGCCGTCGACCTCGATCGCCGTGCAGAGGAAGCGCTTGACGCCGCGCGCGGTCAGGTCCGCCACTGCGTCGGCGGCGTCGACGTCGCTGGTCTGCGTCCAGCCGGCGAGCGAGACCTTGCCGTGGCGCGCGTCCACCGAGACGACGACGCGGTCGCGGTGGTGGCGCAGCGTCTCCTCGAGGAAGGCCGGGTCCTGCAGGGCGGCGGTGCCGATCACGATCCGCTCCGCCCCGGCCCGCAGCACGTTGTGGACGCAGTCGCGGTCGCGCAGGCCACCGCCGACCTGGATCGGGAACGGCACCGCGTTGGCGATCCGGTGGATCGTCTTCAGGTTCTGCGGTTCGCCGGCTTTCGCTCCGTCGAGGTCGACGACGTGCAGGAACTGGGCCCCTTCGTCGGCCCAGCGCAGCGCCGCGTCGACCGGGTCGGCGTCGTAGGTGGTCTCGCGCTCGTAGTCGCCCCGCAGCAGCCTCACGGCGCGGCCGCCGCGGATGTCGATGGCCGGATAGAGGATCACGCGAGGGTCAGCCGGCGACAGAAGCCTTGGCGCAGACCCCGGCGAAGTTGGAGAGCAGGCGCAGACCGGCCGCGCTCGACTTCTCGGGGTGGAACTGGACGCCGAAGACGTTGTCGCGCTCGGCGGCGCAGCAGAAACGCTTGCCGTAATCGGTGCTGCCCAGCCGCGAGTCGCCCGCCGGCCGCGGCGCGAAGGAGTGGACGAAGTAGAAGGGCGTCTCGGAGGGAATCCCCTCGGCGAGCCGGGATTCGCGCTCCCAGCGCACTGGCGACCAGCCGATGTGCGGGACCTTGAGGCCCTCGGCCTCCAGCGCGGCGACCGAGCCGTCGAGCAAGCCCAACCCGGTCGCGCCGCCGAGCTCGCTGCTCGACTCGAACAGCAGCTGCAGCCCGAGGCAGATGCCGAGGATCGGCACGCCGGCCTCGCGGCGCTCGGCGATCAGCTCGTCCAGCCCCAGCTCGCGGATCCGCTCCATCGCCCGCGGGAAGGCGCCGACCCCGGGGAGGATCACCCCGTCGGCGCTGCGCACCTCGCCGGCGTCGTTGGTGATCTTCGCCGTCACCCCCACGTGCTCGAGCGCCTTCTCGACCGAGCGCAGGTTGCCCATCCCGTAGTCGAGGATCGCGATCCGCGCGCTCACTGGCTCAGCGTCCCCTTGGTCGAGGGCACGCCCGTCTCCTCGGGATCGATCGAGACCGCGTCGCGCAGGGCACGGGCGAAGGCCTTGAACGCGGCCTCGATCATGTGGTGGGCGTTGGTCCCCGAGCGGACCCAGATGTGCAGGGTCAGCTTGGCGCTGTTGGCGACGGCGCGGAAGAACTCCTCGGCCAGCTCGCTGTCGAAGCCGGCGATCGAGACCACCGGCAACTCGGCGGCGAAGTCGCAGTAGGGGCGGCCGGAGATGTCGATCGCGCACTCGGCCAGCGCCTCGTCCATCGGAATCAGCGCCGAGCCGTAACGGCGGATGCCGGCGCGGTCGCCGAGCGCCTCGTCGAGCGCCTGGCCGAAGACGATGCCAACGTCCTCGACCGTGTGGTGCGCCCCGGTCTCGAGATCGCCCGTCGCCTCGACCCGCAGCCCCAGCCGCCCGTGGCGAGCGAGGAGGTCGAGCATGTGGTCGAGGAAGCCGACGCCCGTCGCCGCGCTCGCCTCGCCCCCGTCGAGGTCGAGGGAGAGCTTGATCTGGGTCTCGGCGGTCTCCCGCTCTCTGCTGGCGGTCCTGCTCATCGCCTAATCATCGCTGACTCGCCGTGGACGGGGAGCCCCTCGGCGCGGGCGAGGGCGTCGACTTGCGGCGCCAGCTCGGCCGCGGCCTCGGCGGAGATCTCGACGTTGGAGATGCGGCGGCGGAAGGCGCCGGGGCCGAGCGGCCCCGCGTAGCGACCGGCGCCACCGGTCGGCAGCACGTGGTTGGAGCCGGCCAGGTAGTCGCCGAAGGCAGTGGCGCCGCGGCGGCCGACGAAGACGCAGCCGGCGGTGATGACCCGCTCGGCGAGTAGGGCAGCGTCGGTCTCCAGCAGCTCCAGGTGCTCGGGCGCGTAGGCGTTGGCGAGGTCGATCGCCGCCTCGGCGTCGCGGACCTGGACCAGCGCCAGCGGTGCGTCGGTGACGGAGGGACGCGAAGACGCCGCCCGCTCGACCGCCTCGGCGATCGCCTCCAGCACCCGCTCCTCCACCGCCGCGGCGACCAGTGGGCTTTCCGGCCCGTGCTCGGCCTGCGCGCAGAGGTCCAGCGCCGCCCACTCCGGGTCGGTGTCGTGCCCGGCGATCACCATCAGCTCCGAGGGCCCGGCCAGCGAATCGATCCCGACCCTGCCGTAGACCGAGCGCTTCGCCTCCCGCACCCAGGCGTTGCCGGGGCCGGCGACGACGTCGACGGGGGCGATCGTCTCGGTCCCGTAGGCGAGGGCGAAGATCGCCTGCGCCCCGCCCATCGCGTAGATCTCCTCCAATTCGCAGAGGGCGGCGGCGGCGAGGACCAGCGGGTGCAGGTTGCCGTCGGGCCCCGGCGGCGAGGCCAGGGCGATGCGATCGACTCCCGCGACCTGCGCCGGCAGCGCGCACATCAGCACGCTGGAGGGATAGGCGGCGCGACCCCCGGGGGCGTAGATCCCGGCGGCGCCGACCGGCAGCTCGCGCAGGGCCACGCGCTGGCCCGCCGGCAGCTCGAGCTCCCGCTCGGAGCCGAGCTGCGCCTCGGCGACCCGGCAGATGTTGCTCGCCGCCGCCTCGAGCGCCGCGCAGAGCCCGGAATCGAGGTCGGCGAGCGCCTCCCGCGCCCGCTCGGGATCGACCCGCAGCGAGGACGGCGGCGCCTCGGTCGCGTCGAACTTCGCGGTCAGCCGCAGAACGGCCTCGTCGCCACCTTCCCGGACTTCGCGTTCGATCGGCGCGACGTCAACGACCGGAGCCGCCTCGGCAGCCCAGGCCCGCAGCGCTGCCGCCGTCTCCGCCGCCCCCTCCCACTCGAAGCGGCGGATCCTCATCCCTTGCTCGCTTCCCGCAGCCTCGCGGTCAGCTCGTCGATCTCGGCGGCGCGCAGTTTGTGGGCGACCCGGTTGGCGACGAAGCGGGCGGTGCACTCGACGATCTCCTCGCGCACCTCGAGGTCGTTCTCTTCCAGGGTACGGCCGGTGGCGACGAGGTCGACGATCCCGTCGGCGAGGCCGATCAGCGGCGCCAGCTCGACCGACCCCTTGACTTCGATCAGTTCGATCTGGCGGCCGGTCGACTCGAAGTAGCGCTCGGCGATCCGCGGGTACTTGGTCGCGATCCGCATCATCCCCAGCGAGCGCTGCGACTCGCCCAGCCGGTCCGAGCCCTTCCTGCCGGCGAGGACCATGCGGCAGCGGCCGAAGCCGAGGTCGAGCAGCTCGAAGACGGCGCGGTCGCTCTGCTCGAGCAGCACGTCCTTGCCGGTGATCCCGACGTCGGCGGCGCCGGCCTCGACGTAGGTGGGCACGTCGGAGGGCCGCATCGTCACCAGCGTCATCCCGTCGGTCTCGAAGATCAGCGAGCGCGAGTCGCCGCGCAGCTCGGAGGTATCGACTCCGGCTGCGTCAAGGAGGTCAAGCGTTTCGCCGAAGAGGGCGCCGCGGGGAACCGCCAGCTTCAGGGGACCGTTGGAGACGCTCATCACCCCTCCTCCCCGCGCCGCCGCTCCTCGATCTGGGCGACGTGGACCCGCTCCAGGTAGAGCGCGAAGCCGGCCGCCGAGAGATCGAGGCCGAAGCGCTTCATCAGCCCGTCGTAGCGGCCGCCGCCGCCGAGGACTTGGCCGAGGGCGGGGTCGTAGACCTCGAAGATCGCGCCGTTGTAGTAGCCGAGCTCGCGCAGCAGGCCGAAGTCGAACTGCACCCGCTCGGCGCCGCCCTCGGACGCCAGGCTCTCGTAGATGCCCCGCAGGCGCTCGGCGGCGCTCGCAACCGCGGCGGCGCCGTGCTCGCGCGCCCGCTCCAGCACCTCCGGCCCGCCCCGCAGCTGCGCCAGCGCGAGGCAGTCCGCCACCTGCGCCCCGCCGATCCCGGCCGCCGCCAGCTCCTCCCCGAGGCCGACCAGGTCGTGCGTCGCCAGCCTTTTCAGGATCGATTCGCGCGCCTCCTCGGCGACGCCGAGTTCACCCAGCAGCTCGCGGTAGAGGTCGGCATCGCCGAGGCCGATCACGGCGCTGCCGAGCCCGGCGGCGTCGAGGGCCTCCTCGAGGACGCCGATCACCTCGACGGTTCCCTCGGCCGCCGCTGCGCCGATCAGCTCGACCCCCGCCTGGACGAGCTCCCGCATCTCGCCGCGCTGCGGGCTGACCGCCCGGTAGGCACCGGCGAGGTAACAGAAGCGGTGCGGCGGCTGCGCCTGCGCATAGCGGGTCGCAGTCAGCCGCGCGATCGGGACCGTCATTTCCGAGCGCAGCGCCAGCAGGTCGCCGCCCTCGTCGAAGAACCGGTAGGCGGCATCGCCCCCCCGGCCACCGCCGCGCGCCAGCACCTCGTCGTATTCGAGCGCCGGGGTGGCGACCTCGCCGTACCCCCTGCCTTCGAAGACGTCGATCAGTGCACCCTTGAGCTTGCGCAGCTCGCGCATCTCATCGGGCAGCACGTCGCGCGTTCCGGGCGGAATCGGGTGGATCATCGGCCTGACCTTACGAGAGCGGGCGAGAAACCCCTGCTGACACCGCCCGAAGAACCAGCGCCTGCGGCGCTAGGCGGGGACCTCCGCGGAGACGCGTTCGATCTGCGCGCCGAGCCCGCGCAGGCGCTCGTCGATCTGCTCGTAGCCACGGTCGATCTGGCGGATGTTGCCGATCTCCGAAGTGCCCTCGGCCGCCAGGGCGGCGATGAGCATCGCCATCCCGGCGCGGATGTCGGGGCTCTCGACGCGCTCGCCGTGAAGCCGGCTCGGACCGCTGACGATCGCCCTGTGGGGATCGCAAAGCGTGATCCGAGCGCCCATCGCAACCAGCTTGTCGACGAAGAAAAGGCGGTTCTCGAACATCTTCTCGAAGATCAGGATCTCGCCCTCGGCCTGGGTCGCGAGGGCGAGGGCAATCGAGGTGAGGTCGGCCGGGAAGGCCGGCCAGGGCCCGTCCTCGATCTTCGGGATCGCGTCGCCGAGGTCGGATTCGACCTCGAGGTTCTGGCCCGCGGGCACCAGCACGTCCTCCCCCTGGATCTCCGAGCGCAGGCCGAGGCGCTTGAACTGGCGCCGGACCATCGTCAGGTCCCTGGGGTTGACGTCGCGGATGCGCACTTCGCCGCCGGTGGCGGCGGCCAGCGCCATGAAGCTGCCGACCTCGATGTGGTCGCAGGAGATCGTGTACTCGGCGCCGCCGAGGCTCTCCGCCCCGTTCACGGTCATCACGTTGGAGCCGACGCCCTCGACGCGCGCGCCCATCGCGCTCAGCAGGTGCGCCAGGTCCTGGACGTGCGGCTCGGAGGCGGCGTTGGCGATCTGAGTCTGTCCAGGGGTCAGCGCGGCGGCCATCAGCGCGTTCTCGGTCCCCATCACCGAGGGCTCGTCCATGAAGATCTCACAGGCGCAGAGCCCGTTCGGCGCCGTCAGTTCGATCCAGCGGCTGCCGTCGACCCTGGCGCCGAGGTCCTCGAAGGCGTCGAGGTGGGCGTCGAGGCGGCGGCGGCCGATGAAATCGCCCCCGGGGGGCGGCATCTTCGCCTCGCCGAAGCGCGCCAGCAGCGGCCCGGCGAGCAGGAACGAGGCGCGGATCTTGCCCGAGAGATCCTCGTCGACCTCGCCGCCCGCGTCGCGGGCGCAGAGGCGGACGCTGTTGTCGGCCACCCACTCGACCTCGACGCCGAGCTGCTCGAGCAGCGCGATCTGGGCTTCGGTGTCGCGGATCCGCGGCACCCGGTGCAGCAGCACCTCCTCCTCCGTCAGCAGGCACGCGGCCAGGATCGGCAGCGCCGCGTTCTTGTTGCCGGCGACGGTCAGCTCCCCGGAGAGGGGAACCCCGCCCTGGATCACGAACTTCTCCATCAGGCTGCTCGCTCCGAGCTCACCGGGCTAGGGTAACGACCCGCGTGGGACGGAGAGGGAAGATCGCAATCGCCGTGGTCGCAGCGCTCGCGGCGCTGCTCGCGCTCAACGCCCTGCTGGTCGACGGCGAAACGGAGAAGGCCGAGGTGACCGAACCCGGCGGCCGCATCCTCGACCTCCCGGGCGGGGAAATGCAGGTGGTCGAACACGGTCCGCGCGGCGGCAGCCCGATCGTCCTCATCCACTGCTTCAGCTGCGCGATCAACTGGTGGGACGGGGTGATGCCGCTGCTCGACCGCAAGCACCGGGTGATCGCGGTCGACCTCCTCGGCCACGGCGGCTCGGAAAAGCCCGGCGGCGGATACACCATCCCCCACCAGGCCGACACCGTCGCCGAGGCGCTGGAACGGCTCGGCGTCGAAGGCGCCGAGATCGTCGGTCACTCGCTCGGCGGGACCGTTGCCGTGGGCCTCGCCGAAAGGCACCCCAAGCTTGCCAGCCGGGTCGCGATCATCGACACGGCGGCGGGCCACCACTCCCGCGGCAGCCTCGGCTTCATCGCCGGCCTCGCCTTCGAGCCGGTGATCGGCGAGGCCCTCTGGCGGATCAAACCCGACTTCGCGACCAGGAAGGGCCTCGAGGTCGCCTTCGCGCCGGGCTTCGACGTGCCCGACAAGTTCGTCGAAGACGTCAACCGGATGACCTACACCGCTTATGACGAATCGCCGGAAGGCTCCAGCGACTACGTCGACGAAGAGCCCCTGGACCAACGGATGCGCGCCACCGGCCTGCCGCTGATGGTTCTGATGGGAGCCGAAGAGCAGATCGTCGACGACCCCGAAGCCGCCCTCGCCGAATACGAAAGGGGCGTCCCGGGCGTCGAGACCCACCTGATCGCCGGCGCCGGGCACTCGCCGAACGTCGAGAAACCGCGGGAGACGGCGAAGCTGCTGCTGTCCTTCGCCAAAAAATCGGTAGGATCCTCTGTGCGGGACGTCACGCAACCCGGCCGGCGGCCGGCGAGAGAGTCAGGGAAAGCGTCCCACGATCGCGCTTCTGGGGTTCGCGGCGCTACTGGAAACCAGTAGCGCCGCCGCATGCCAGAGCCATTTGCCGCCCTCGATGCAACCCTCCTTGCAGAATCCTCTTGCCGTCCGAGGACCTGCGTACCGTACGAACCCATGTTCGATTCGAAGACCCAAATCACCGGACGGCTGACCGACGCCGTAGACCTGCTGATCGACTTCGCAACCCTCGGCGAGTACGGCCTAGAGCCCGTTGGGAGAACTCGCCAGGGTTGCGCAGACCACCCGCAGCCCCCGCGCCGCGCCACGGCCCCCACCAGGGCCCAAGCGCGCGGCGCGAGCTGCACCCTGCTTCAAGAATCAGGTCTGTTCCGTCAGCGTCGTACGCGAGCCGGCCAGCCAATCTGAGAAAGCCAATCCCCAGCCCCCTGCAGTCCGCGCCTGGAATTGCCGCGGAAGCGAGGGCTTCGAAGAGCAAGCGATGGGCCGCGAGCGCGGGGCGTGGCGTAGCAGCGCT
>JBQCIG010000125.1:0-5814 GCA_051953975.1 Solirubrobacterales bacterium
CGCCATCACCCGCACGATCACCTCGAAGGCGCCGGGCTCGGGCACCTCGATCTGCTCGAGCTGGAAGGCGTCTTTCGGTTCGCCCTCGCGCTCCTGGCGGATCACCCACGCCGCCATCGTCTCCGGCAGCGTGCCGGGCTCCACGTCCAACTTCGAGACTTCACTGGTGTCAACGGCCAAGACTGAGGCTCCTCGCGGGTCGGGTACGGGCGGTCAATCCTAAACCGAAGCCGCCTGACCAAGCAGATCAAGGACGCACCGAGCGCAGCGTGCTCTGCACGTAAGCGAGGGAGGACACCGAGATGCGCCGTGTCAGGCGGCTTCGGACTCGCGCAGCTCCGGTGCCGAGATCTGGCGCACGGTCAGCTCGACCGGCTCGGGCGGCTCGATCTCCTTGCCGGGGGCGATCCCCAGCCCCTCGACCTTGCGCAGCTGCGGCAGCAGCCGCCGCTCCATCGAACCGACGGCGGCGTCGTAGGCGCCGGCCGCCGTCTTCAAGCCGCGGCCGACCTTGTCGAAGTCGCCGAGGAACTTGGAGAAGCGCGCGTGCAGCGTCCCCGCCGCCTCGGCGATCTCGGCCGCCTGCTCGACCATCCGCTCCTGGCGCCAGCCCAGCTCCATCGTCCGCAGCAGCCCGATCAGCGAGGTCGGGCTGACCAGGAGCACGTTGCGCTCCAGCGCGTAGTCGAAGAGGCCGGGATCGGCGGCGAAGGCGGCGTGCAGGGCCGGCTCGTTGGGGATGAAGCAGATCACCAGGTCCGGCATCGAGCCGGGGCTGAACTGCCCCTGGTAGTCCTTCGAGCTGAGGCTGCGCACGTGCTCGCGCGCCTGCCGCGCGTGGCGCTCCAGATGCAGCCGCCGTTCCGATTCGACCTCGCACTCCTGGGCGTCGAGGAAGGCGTCGAGCGGCACCTTCGAGTCGGCGACGAAGCTGCGCCCTTCCGGCAGCAGGAAACGGGCGTCCGGCCGCAGCCGCCCCTCTTCGGTCCGCAGCGTCTCCTGCAGCTCGAAGTCGACGTGCTCGGTCATGCCGGCGATCTCGACGCAGCGGCGCAGCTGCAGCTCGCCCCACTGGCCGCGGGTCTGCGGCTGGCGCAGCGCCTTCTTCAGGCCGGCGGTCTCGTTGTTGAGGTTGCCGATCGTCTGCCCCATCTGTTCGAGCAGGGTGCGCGTCTGCAGGTCGGTCTCGCCGCGGCGCCGCACCTCAGCTTCGATCTTCTCCTGCCCCTTGGCGATCCGCTCAGCCAGGTTCTTGATCTCCGCCTGGCGCCTGTCGAGCGCCGCCTCGGCGGTCTTGGCGTCGACTTCGCGCGCCTCCTTGTTGGCCTGTAGCAGGCCCGGCAGCGCCTCCGACAGCGCCCGCGCGGTGGCCTGGGAGGCGGCCTCGTGGATCGCGGGGCCGAGGTCGGGCTGCTCCGCTGCTGGCTGCTCCCGCTGGGAGACCAGCAGGTAGATCAGGCCGGCGGCGAGGACGAGGACGGCGATGGCGAGTGCGACGGTCATGCGAGCCAGGCTGACGAACCGCTCAGACGGAAAGCGCCGGATGAAACGCCGCTTGCAGCGGCTTTACGGCAGCAGGACTTCGTTCTGGGAGGAGGCGCGGTAGCTGCCGACCTTGAGATGGCCGGCACGGGACTCGGGCATGTTCACCGCGGAGATGGTGTAGGTGCCGCTGGGGAGGTCCGCCTGGTAGGTGCCGGGGCTGTGCCCGTAGACCAGGCTCGATTCCGCTTCCTTGGTGCCGCTGATCTTCAGCTGGGTTTCGGTGTCCGTCTGGTTGGCGATGACGAAAACGACGGTGAGCGGCGCCTTGGTGTGGATCGGCGGCTGCGGGTGGTTCTGGTTCTGCGGAATCTGCTGGTTCCTTTCCGGACCGGTGGCGACCGCGAGCGGCTGCACGATCACCTGTTTCGGGTTGATCGTCACGCTCACCCGGGTCGGGGGCGAGGGCCGCTGCTCGTTGGCGTGGCGCGATTCGCCGCAGCCCGCCAGCAGCGCAACCGCGCCGACCAGGCCGGCAACCGCCGCCGCTCTTCTCCCGGCACCCATCGGGGCTGAATCTAACCGAAGGGGAGGGCGACAACCTCAGCCGTAACGCCGTCTTCACCTACGGCCAACGTGGCGCCGGGCTCGGCCTCGCGGCGCAGGATCGCCAACCCGACCAGCCCGAGAGTGGGGGAGACGGCGGCGCTGCCGAGCGTCCCCACCTCCTTGTCGCCCAGCCACAGGCTCGCGCCCGGACGGGCCGGCGCGCTCAGCCGCAGCCCCCGCAGGTGGCGGTTCGGCTTGCCCTTGTAGTGGAGGCGGGCGACCGTCTCCTGGCCGATGTAGCAGCCCTTGGTGAAGCTGACCGCCCGCTCGACGATCCCTGCCTCGGCCGGCATCGTCTCCGTTCCCATCTCGGCGCCGAAGCGGGGGCGGCCGGCCTCGATCCGCAGGATCTCCGCCGCCTCGGCGGAGACCTCGACGGCGCCGGCATCGAGCAGCGCCTCCCGGGCGCGGTCGCGCTCCGCGGCAGAGACGAAGACGTCGATGCCGGCATCGGTGCCGACGGCGAGGCACCCGGCGCCGCCGATCGTCACCGCTTCGCAGCTGTTCTCGGGCAGCGGCGCGCTGCCGGCGAGCTCCACCGCCCGCGGCCCGATCAGCGAGAGCAGCGCCCGCTCCGCCGTCACGTCGGCGACCTCGACCTCGCGGCCGATCTTGTACATCCCCAGGTGCCGGCGCGCCGCCTCCAGCCCCTCGGGCTCGGTGTCGAGCCAGAGGTCGGGCCCCTCGCCCGGCCGTAGCACCCGCATGTCGGCCTGCAGGTGGCCCTTGCGGTCGAGCAACGCCGCGTAAACACCCTCGCCCGGCTCGATCGCCTCGGTGTCGTTGGTCAGCTGCCCCTGCAGGTACTCCGCCGCCTCCGGCCCGCTGACAAGCAGCTTCCCCCGCTCAGGCCGATCGACCAGCCCACATTCCTCCCGCAGCTGCCGGTACTGCGCATCCAGCTCAACCGTTTGTGCCTCAGCCATCTCCTTCGATTCTAGGAATCCAGCTTTTAGATGTGTCAAAATCAGGTTTAGACGTGTCTAACTCCCAGGCAATCGAGGATTACGCGAAGACGATCTACGCGATCTCGCAGGAGCGCGACGGCCTGGTCCTGAACGGCGAGGTCGCGGCTCGACTCGGCGTCACCCCCGCCACCGCGACCTCGATGCTGAAGAAGCTGGCCGAGCTCGGCCTCGTCGAGTACCTGCCCTACAAGGGCGTCAACCTGACCCCCGCGGGGGAGAAGGTCGCGCTCGAGGTGATCCGCCACCATCGGCTGATCGAGGCCTACCTGGCCGAGGCGCTGGGCATGCCCGAGGACCGCGTCCACGAGGAGGCCGAGGTGCTCGAGCACTACATCTCCGAGGAGCTGGAGGCGCTGATCGCCGCCAAGCTCGGCGAACCGCGCCACGACCCGCACGGCACGCCGATCCCCGGCCCCGACCTGGCGCCGCCGAGCTGGGGGAGCCGGTGAAGCCGGCGCCGCCACTGGGCGAAGCGGTGGTCGAGGAGCTGCGTGGGCGCGGCGTCGGCCCGGAGCACGCCCTCCCCGGCGAGGCCGCGGTCGCCGAAGCCGCCTACCGCGCGCTCGAAGGCCACCGGCGCGGCCTGCGCCGGGTCTGGCCGTTCCTCGGCCCGGCCTTCATCGCCGCCGTCGCCTACATCGACCCCGGCAACTTCGCCACCAACATCGCCGGCGGCGCCAAGTTCGGCTACCTGCTGCTCTGGGTCGTGTTCGCGGCCAACCTGATCGCGATGCTAGTCCAGACCCAGTCGGCGAAGCTCGGCATCGCCACCGGCAGGAACCTCGCCGAGCTCTGCCGCGAGCGCTTCTCCCGCCGCACTTCCGTCGGCCTCTGGCTGCAGGCCGAGCTGGTGGCGATGGCGACCGACGTCGCCGAGATCGTCGGCGCCGCCCTCGGCCTCAACCTGCTCTTCGGCATCCCGCTCTTCCCGGCCGGGGTCCTCGCCGGCGCCGGCGCCTTCACGATCCTCGCCCTGCAGCAGATGGGCTTCCGCCGGCTCGAGGCGGGGATCACGGTGCTGGTCGGCGTCGTCGTCGCCTCCTTCGTCTACGAGCTCTTCGACTCCAGCCCCGACGGCGGCGAAATCGCCCACCACCTCTTCGTCCCCGGCTTCGCCGGCACCGGCAGCATCCTGCTGGCGACGGGGATCATCGGCGCGACGGTGATGCCGCACGTCGTCTACCTGCACTCGGCGCTGACCCAGCGGCGGATCGTCGGCCGCGACGCCGCCGAGCGCAAGCGCATCCTCGGCTTCGAGAAGGTCGACGTGGTGATCGCGCTCTCGCTGGCGGGGCTGGTCAACCTCTCGATGATGATCGTCGCCGCCGCCCTCTTCCACGGCGGTGGCCTCGCCGGCGTCGAGACGATCAACGGCGCTTACGAAGGCCTGCAACAGCTCGTCTCCGACCGGGCGGCGACGATCTTCGGCATCGCCTTGCTCGCCTCCGGCTTCGCCTCCTCCTCGGTCGGGACGATGGCTGGGCAGGTGGTGATGCAGGGCTTCATCCGTCGCCGGATCCCCCTCTTCCTGCGCCGCGCGATCACCCTCGCCCCGGCCCTCCTCGTCCTCGCGCTCGGCCTCGACCCCACCGACGCCCTCGTCGGCAGCCAGGTAGTCCTCTCCTTCGGCATCCCCTTCGCGCTTGTGCCGCTGCTCGTGATCGCGGCTAATAAACAAGTCATGGGCGAGCTGGCGAACCCGCGCTGGCTCAGCGCCCTGGCGGGAAGCCTCGCGGCTCTGATCATTGCCCTGAACGTCTTCCTGCTCTTCCAGGTGTTCTTCGGATAGGGCCTGTTGGGAGGGGTTTGGTTGACCCCCCTTCTGCATTTGGGGTCGGCTCTCCCGGCCACCCCCTCCCCCCTCCCGCGAGCCGCACACAGCTACGCTTCGGCCGTGGGCCTAGCTGCCGACTTCCAGCGGATCCTTGCCACCTTGCCGCCTGACTGGACGGACTTGGAGGTCGACATGCGGATTGAGCAGGAATCGGAGTATGTGGATACCGCTGTTGTCCTCAGTCAGGTGAATGCTCAGGTCTACCAGCACCCGCGGGATCAGGAATGGCAGTGGCGCCTGCTCGTCGCCAGCAGCTTCGGGCATGCGGCGGCGGCGGAGACCGTGAAGGGTGTGCTGGAGAAGCTCGACTCTGAAGGCGTATCTGGAGAGCTGCGGGTCGCCGAGGTGCGCGAGGGGCGGTCCGAGGTGGTGCAGATGTGGGGCCGCCCGGAGAGCGTCCGCGAAGAGTTCCGCCAGCGCCGCTCGCTGTAGCCGCGAACGGGTAAGGAAGCCAGGTGGCCTGCATCCTCAGCATCGCCAGCGACCTGATGCTCGGCAGCAAAGTCGAGGCCCAGCTCACCGCCGCCGGCCACGAAGTCACCACTTCCCCCTCGCTCGAGGAGACCTCCTGGGAAGGCAAGGACCTGATCGTCGCCGACCTGGACGTCGAGAATCCCAAGGCCCTCGTAGGTCTAGGCATCCCCGTCCTCGGCTACTACTCCCACGTAGACGTAGACACGAAACAAGCAGCCGAAGCGGCTGGGCTCGATCTCGTGGTTCCGCGCTCCAGGATGGCCCGCGAACTTCCCCAGTTAGCCGACCAACTGTTGGAAGGGTGAGCGGGAGGCCCAACCCCACACAACCCGCGGCTATTTGAACCCGGTTTGTTTTTTGGGGAGGGGCCCCCCCCAAACCAACCAAAAAATTTTAAAGAAACATTGGAAAATAAAGGGCCCAACATGATATCCGTACCACCAAAAA
>JBQCIG010000126.1:0-6010 GCA_051953975.1 Solirubrobacterales bacterium
GGGCGAGCGGGTCGAGATCGAGCTGCTCGGCCCGAGTCTGATGGAGTAGGCCGATGGAGCTCCTTCACACGAAGACCCTCTGCTCCGGCAAGCACGTCGACTTCGTCGCCAAGACCTACCGCCGCGCCGAGGGCACCGAGGTCGAGCGCGAGGTCGTCGAGCACCCTGGCTCGGTGGCGGTGCTGGCGCACGACGAGGAGTTCGCCTACCTGGTCGGCCAACCGCGCGAGGCGGTCGAGGACGACCGCCTGCTGGAGATCCCGGCGGGAACGCTCGACGTCGAGGGGGAGAGCGAGCTCGAATGCGCCAAGCGCGAGCTGGCCGAGGAGGCGGAGCTGCAAGCGGAGGAGTGGAACCTCCTCCACGTCGTCTACCCGAGCCCCGGCTTCCTCAGCGAGAAGGTGACGATCTTCGAGGCCACCGGCCTTTCGCCGGCCAGCGGCGAGCGGGACGACGACGAGAAGATTGAGATCGTCCGCGTCGACCTGGCCGAGATCGACGCGGCGCTGCCCGAAATCCGCGACGCCACCACGGTGATCGCGCTGCTGCGGCTGAAGGAACGGCTCTAGGGGCGCGGGCGCCGGCGCACCTGGCGCTCGCGCTCGGCTATCTCGCGCATCCGCCGCTGCGACTCGGCCGCGTTGGCGAGGGTGAAGCTGGCGAGGAATCTCATCTTCGGCCTCCTCTCGGCGTCTCGGGCAACCGGCTATTTGTATTTGCCGGTGTTGTCAACACTAGCTAAAATGAATAGCCGGTGTCAACTCCTTCTGAAAGAAACGTGGTCGAGCCCGAGGCGGAGCTGCTCGCCGCCTTCGTCAACACCCGTGACCTCGAGGAGGAGACCGACTCGATCGCCGAGCCGGAGCAGCTCGCCGCCTGGATCGCGGAGCGGACCGGGGAATACGTCCCCGACCCCGATCGCGAGGACCTGGCGCGGGTCCTCGCCCTGCGCGAGTCCCTGCGCTCGCTCCTGCGCGCCAACAACGGCGGCGAGGCGAGCGAGAGCGAGCTGGAGCCGCTGCGGGAAGCGGCCGCTCGCAGCCGCTTCCGCCCGGTCTTCTCCAGCGACGGGCGCTTGAGCCTGGAGCCGGCGCGCTCTGACCTCAGCGGCTTTGAAGCCCGCCTCCTGCTGGCGATCGAGCGCCTCCAGTCCCAGGGCGCCTGGCCGCGCCTCAAGGCCTGCACCGACGAGGGCTGCCAGTGGGCCTTTTACGACACCACCCGCAACCGCTCCCGCACCTGGTGCTCGATGGACGTTTGCGGAAACCGCGAGAAGACGCGTCGTTACCGCTCCCGCAGCCGTTGAGAGCTGCCGCTACTCATGGGTAGACTTGTGATTAACCACAAGTCGAGCGAGGTCGGGAGGCCTCCATGCACCGGGTTCCCGTCGAGTCGAGCATCCTCGACTCAATCGGATACGACGACGAAGTCCTCGAGGTCCGCTTCGGCAACGGCAAGGTCTACCGCTACTTCGAGGTGCCACCCGAAGTGCACCGCCGACTGCTCGCGGCCGACTCCAAGGGAAGCTTCTTCAACCGCCACGTCCGCGACGACTACGGCTACGTGCAGGTCGAGGCGGCGGCCAAGCTCTCGAAGCTGTAAGAAGTTCCGCGGGGCGTTCGGTTCACCGGGTGAAGCGTGCGCCCGCTACAGATGACCGAAGAACCGAGCCCAGTCGACGCTCGCGACGAGCGCTTCCTGCGGCGCGCTCGCGCGGCGCGAGCCGCTGGCGACGCCGCGGCCGAGCGCGAGGCGATCTCCCGGCTGATCGCGCCCTACTGGGCCTGGGGGCGCTCGATCGCCTACGGCAAGATCGGCGGCGTCGACGATCCGGCGGCCGACGCCGAAGAGATCGCCCAGGACCTCCTGCGCCGCCTCGCCCGCCTGCTGGAGACGAAGCTCGAGTTCGACACCCCCTTTCGCGTGGTCGCCTCGGCGAACCTCACCTATGCGATCAAGGACTACCGGCGTCGAGCGGCCCGCAGCGAGGCGAAGGCCGTCGACCCGGAAGAGCTGGCGGCGGTGGAGGCGCCGCCCGGAGCGCCCCGGGCGGAGGAGATGGTCGACGCGCTCCAGCCCTATCTCGCCGGCTTGAACGAGCGCGAGCGCAAGCTCGCCCACGACCGCCTCGTCCTCGACCTTTCGCCCAGCGAGATCGGCCGGCGCCACGGGATGAAACGCGGCGCCGTCGACACCGCCATGCACCGCATCTTCAAGAAGATGCGGGAAAACGTGCCGGCGGGTGTAAGAAATCTCGATTCCGGGACGGTGTAGGCGGTATGGCCCAGTTCGACCCGATCGAAGAGCGAGCGATCGAAATGCTCGACGACACCCAGCTGGAGGCCGTGCGCGCGGAAACCGTCGGCGACGACGACGAGCGCTTCGAGTTCGTCCTCTGGATCCTCTGCCTGCGGGGGGTGGCGGTGATCGAGCGGGTCTGCCGCGCGCGCGGCGCGGCCCGCGGGCTGAGCGAGCAGGCGGTGGAGCTGGCGATCGAGGACGCGGCGGCGCGGTTGCTGCTGCGCCTGGCGCGGGTCGAGCCCCAGCCCCAGGTCCATGCCCTCGCCGCCGAGATCGCCGCGGTCTGCGTCGAGCGCCCCTGGCCCTCGCAGAAGTGCGCTCCCCAGCTGACGCCCCGCTCGCCGGCGCTTCGCCTCGTCAGCGGCCTCGACGAGGCGATCGCAACCGGCAGGGTCCGCCCGAACGACTGGGAGAGCTCATGAGCGCCACCGAAGAGGCCTTCGAGCGGGTCTTCTGGCAGGCCCTCGAGGACCTGAAGCAGGGCTCGGAGAAGCCGATCGAGGAGTACCTGCGCCTCGTCCCCCGCGAGCAGCGCCAGGAGCTGAGTCGGATGCTCGCCGACCTCCTGCTCGCCCGCGGGCCGGCGCCCATCCCGAGCGAGGGTGAGAGCGAGGGATACCGGCGCGCGGTCGCGGTCGTCGATGAAGTCCTCGGCAAGCGCGGGGCCCCCGGCATCCTGCCGGGGGCCTTGACGGCGATGCGGGACGCGCGCGGCATCGAGCCCGACGAGATCGTCGGGCGGCTGGCCGCGGACTTCGACGTGCAGGGGGAAGAGGGGCGCCGGGCGCTGGCCCGCAACTACCACCGCCTCGAGATGGGGACGCTTTTGGGCTCGAAGCTCTCGCGCCGCCTGCTGAGCTCGCTGGCCGCGGTCTTCGAGGTCGACCCCGCCGAGATCATCGCCGCCGCAAGGCCCGCCGCCAAGAGCCCTTCCCTCCGGAGCGTGCCGGCGATGGGAAGGAGCGGCGGCGAGAAACCACCCTCCTCCCCTGCTGCCGCGGCGAGGCTTCCCGATCCGGAGGTGGAGCTCGTCGAGCGGCTGTTCCATGGCGGCCCCGACGCTTGAGCCGGCCGCAGCCGCGCAGGCGCTGCTGCGCGACTTCGAGGAACGCTACGAGGCCGTCGCCGCGCCGCCGGTCCCGGTGGAGCGAGTCGCCATCGCCCTGCTGGGACTCTTCATCGACGAAGCCGACGACGTCCGCGCGCTTCCCGGCGCCCCTGCCGACCGGGGCCGCCTCTCGGGGATGCTCGACGCCGAGGAGATGGTGATCTGGATCGACCGCGGCGAGGCGCGCCGCAGCCCGGGCCGCCGTCGCTTCACGATCGCCCACGAGATCGGTCACTTCCTCCTCCACGTCCCGGTCCTCCGCGAGGCCTTCTACGACCGTCCCGCCGACGTCCAGGAGGTCGACGAGGGGCCACCCGCCTCCAAGCTCCCCGCGGCCCGCCGGCGCGAGCACGAGGCAAACCTCTTCGCCCGCGAGCTGCTGATGCCAGAATCCCTGGTAAACGAGCAGGCTCGGGCCACCGGCTTCAACCTGCCGGCGCTCGCGGATCGATTCGAAGTCTCGGTTCCGGCGATGCGGCTGCGCTTACGCCTGCTGAAGCTGTTACCACCCTTGGCGTGAAGATCGTCCACATCTCCGATACCCACCTGGGAGCGCGGGAGCTGCACCACACCGACGCCCAGGGCCGCAACGTGCGCGAGCAGGACGTCTACGCCGCCTTCGCCAGGGCGATCGACAAGGTGCTCGAGCTCGAGCCGGCGGCCGTGGTCCACTCCGGCGACCTCTTCCACGGCTACCACCCGGCCGCGGCGGCGCTCGGCGTGGCGCTCGACCAGATCGAGCGGCTGCGGGAGGCCGGGATCGAGTTCGTCGCCGTCGCCGGCAACCACTCGACGCCGCGTGGGCGGGCGATCGAGCACCCGTTCTCGCTGCTGCAGCGCTTCGGCGCCGACGCGGTCCACGAGCAGCCGCGCCGGCTGCGCTTCGGCGAGCTCGCCATCACCGCCGTCCCCCACAGCCACGACCACGAGGAGATGGCCGCCTGGATCGCGGCCGCCGAGCCCGACCCGGAGGCCCGCTTCAACGTCCTCGTCGCCCACCTCGGCCTCGCCGGCCTCGCCCGGGTCGGCGCCGGCGAGCCGGGGGCGGCGGAGCTGCCGGGGGAGATCCTCGAGTCGGTGGCGGGCTTCGACTACATCGCCCTCGGCCACCTCCATCAGTTCGACCGCCCGCGGCTCAACGCCGTCTACGCCGGCTCGGTGGAACGGCTGAGCTGGGCCGACCAGGCGCGGCGGAAGGGGATCGTCGAGGTCGACCTCGCCGCCGACCCGATGGACAAAGCCTTCCTCGTGCTGCACGAGATCGAGGGACGCCCGCGCAGGCGGCTGGCGGCGATTGACGCCCGCAAATCCGACGATCTCACCCGGGCGATCTGCCGGCGTGCGAAAGGCAAAGGACTGGAGGGGGCGATCGTCAGGGTGCCGATCGTCAACGTCACCTTCGAGAGGTTCGGGGCGATCGACCGCCGCAAGGTCGGCGAGGCGTTCGCCCACACCCTCCACTTCGAGCTCGAACCCGACTTCGTCGAGACCGGCTCCGGGGCTGCGCAGCCGGCGGCGCCGGCGGAGCTGCGCGACTTTCTCGCCCGGCGGGTCCCCGCGGGGGTCGAGGCCGAGGTGTTCGTCACCCGCGGCGAGTCCTACATGACCCGGGCGGCCGAGGACATCGGTGCATGAGGCTCCTGCGCCTCGAGGCGAGGAACTTCCGCTCCTTTGCCGAGATCGACCTCGACCTGAACGCCTCGGGCGTCTTCTCGATCACGGGGCCCAACGGCGCAGGGAAGAGCTCGATCTTCGCCGCCGTCGAGTGGGCGCTCTACGGCGGCAGGGGCGGGCCCGGGTCGCAGAGCGTCGCACGGGAGGGGGTGGCGCGGGAGGAATGCGTCGTCAGCGTGGAGATCGAAGTCGGCGATCACGTCCTCCGCGCGACCAGGATCGACGGCAAGGACGCCTGGCTGACCGACGTCGCCAGCGAGGAGAGGATCGCCCAGACCCTGAGCGGGACCTCGCGCGAGGTGGCGGTTCGCCTCGGCCTCACCCAGGAGATGTTCCGCGGCACCTTCTACGCGCGCCAGAAAGAGGTGGAGGCGCTCTCTTCTAAAGACCCGAGGAAACGGAAAGACCAGCTCGAGCGCCTGCTCGGCATCCGGCACCTGCGCCGGGCGGTCGAGCTCGCCGACCTCGACGCCCGCGAGCAGGGCCTGGTCCTGGAGGGTCTGCGGATGGAGGCCCCCGACGTCGAGGAGCTGAGGGCCGAGGTGAAGCGGCGCGAAAAGGAGGCCCGCGAGGCCGCGCCGCTCGTCAAGCGGCTGAAGAAAGAGATCGCCGCGCAGGAGGCGAAGCTGAAAGAGACGAACCGGGAAATCGACCAGCTCGCGGCCCAGCTCGCCGAGCACGCGTCGCGGCGGCTGGCGGCCGAGCGGGCGGAGGGCGACTTCAAGCTGAAGAAGGAGGCGCTGGAGGGCAAAGTCGGGCAGCTCCAGGCGGCGCTGGCGGCGAAGGACGAGCAGGCCGAGTTGGAAGGGGGTTTGCGGGGCGGCGAGCACCTGGAGGCCCGCGAGCGGGAGCTCGACCTATTGCGGCAGAGCCACGAGCGGCGCCAAGCGCTGATCGCGAGGGAGCGCGAGGCGCTCGCGGAGCTCG
>JBQCIG010000127.1:0-7755 GCA_051953975.1 Solirubrobacterales bacterium
GAACCTGTAGACGGCATCGAGCGAGCGCGCCGCCTGCTCGGCGCCCGCTGCCTCGCGCTGGTAGGCGACGAAGGCTTCGCGCTGCGGGCCGTCGGCGCTCGGCATGAAGACGTCGGCCAGAACCCGGGACCCGAGCCCCCAGTGCTCGCGGACCAGGTCGACCATCGCCTCGCGGGTGCGCGCAGCGGCGATCGAGGCCCCCGAGGCGTAGCCGCCGTAGACCACCAGCCTCTTCACCCGCTCGGGGTGCGCAGCCGCGAAGGCGACCCCGATCGGGGCGCCGGAAGAGCCGGCGAACAAGTCCACCGACCGCGCGCCGGATGCCTCGACCACGGCGGCAAGCGCCGCCGCCTCGCCGTCGACGGTCGCGTCCGGCAGGGCGCCGTCGGCGGAGACGCCGGTCCCCGGCGCGTCGTAGCGGACAACCGTGCGGTGCCGACCGAGGGCTTCGACGAAGGCGCGGAAGCGGGGATCGCGCCAGTTCAGCTCGAGGTGGCTCATCCACCAGCCGCAGAGGACTAAAGGCGGGCCATCCCCGCTACGCGCCCAGACGATCCGGCGCCTTCCCTCCTCGGTGAAGCGGATCTCCTGCTCTTCCACAGACTCAGCCTAGAGCCAGGAAGATGGCCCGAAAAGGCCATCCGAGGTTGGCCCGAAAAGGCGAAGCGGCGACGGCGGCGCGGCGCTTGAATCGAGGGCATGACTACCGCTACCGCTCCGAACCCACCCGTCGAGGTCGCCGAAAGCCGCTTCACCGCCGCGCTCTACGAGCCCTTCCTCTGGCTCGGCGAGAGGCTGGGGATGGCGGCGCGCCGGCGGCAGCTCCTGGCCGGCGCCCGCGGCGCCGTGCTCGAGATCGGCGCCGGGACCGGCCTCAACCTCCGCCACTACCCGGCCGGGTTGGAGGAGCTCGTCCTGGTCGAGCCCGGCGAGCCGATGGCGGATCGCATCGATCTCTCACGAGCTCCCGAGGGCGTGCCGACCAGGATCGTGCGGGCTCCCGCCGAGCAACTCCCCTTCGCCGACGGGACCTTCGACACCGTCGTCTCGACCCTCGTCCTCTGCACCGTCTTCGACCCAGCGCGCGCCCTTGCCGAGGTGGCGCGGGTCCTGAAGCCGGGGGGTCGCCTGATCTTCTGCGAGCACGTGGGGGCGGACTCGGGCTGGCGGCGCGCATTGCAGCGGCGCTCAGTGCGTCCCTGGGCCGCCTTCGCCGACGGCTGCCGCTGCGATCGGCCGACGCTGGCGACGATCGAATCGCAACTGCGGGTCGAGTCGGTGCAGCACGGCCGCTGGCGCGGGATGCCGGCGATCGTCAAGCCGCTGGTCTGGGGCAGCGCGCTCGCCTGAGCCGACCGGATTGCGACCGCTACCCTCACCAGGGTGACCCCAGAGGAGCTCGCCGACCTCGCGCACCTGCGCCGCGCCCGCGATCTGATCGATCGCGAGTACGCGCGGCCGCTCGACGTCGGTGCGATCGCGCGCGCCGCCCTGATGTCGACCGCGCACTTCTCGCGGCGGTTTCGCGCGACCTACGGGGAGACGCCCTACGGCTACCTGATGACGCGGCGAATCGAGCGGGCGAAGGCGCTGCTGCGCCGCGGCGACCTCTCGGTCACCGAGGTCTGCATGGAGGTCGGGTGCACCTCGCTCGGGTCCTTCAGCGCCCGCTTCACGCAGCTGGTCGGCGAGACGCCGACGGCCTACCGGGCCCGCGACCACAGCGCGCTTGCGAGCGTGCCGGGCTGCCTCGCCAGGGACCTCACCCGCCCGAGCCGCGAACCGAGCAGGATTGGAGAAACGCCCAGGGCGCTGGCCGCCTAGCCTTGTGGCATGAACCTCACTCTCTCCCAATGCTTCGTCATCGTCCATGACCCCGACCAGGCGCTGAGCTTCTACCGCGACACGCTCGGCCTCGAGCTGCGCAACGACGTCGGCAAAGGCGATTTCCGCTGGATCACCGTCGGCGCCGCCTCCCAGCCTGACGTGGCGATCGTCCTCACGAACTACCTGAACGGCAGCCCCGCCGACAACGACGCGGTTGCCTCCCTGGTCGCCAAGGGCGCCCTCAACGGCGTCCACTTCCACACCGACGACCTCGACGCCGTCTTCGAGAAGGTGCGCGCCGCGGACGCCGAGATCGTCGAAGAGCCGGCCGAGCGGCCGTGGGGCGTTCGGGACTTTGCCCTGCGCGACCCCTCCGGCAACCTCGTCCGTATCGACCAGCCGCCGGCATGAAGTCTCCTTCTCAGCAGATAGATGCGCGAATCGAGGAGCTGGGCGACTGGCGGGGCGAGGCCCTCGCTCGAATCCGAGCCCTCATCAAGCAGGCTGACCCCGAGGTGGTCGAGGAGTGGAAATGGCGCGGCGTGCCGACCTGGGAGCACGACGGCATCATCTGCACCGGCGAGACCTACAAGAAGGTCGTGAAGATGACCTTCGCCAAGGGCGCCTCGCTGGAGGACCCCGCGGGTCTCTTCAACTCCAGCCTTGAGGGCAACACCAGGCGCGCGATCGACTTCCACGAGGGCGACGAGATCGACGAGGACGCGCTGAAGGAGCTGATCCGCGAAGCCGTCGCGGTGAACACGTCCTCGGCTTAGCCCCGGCCCGGTTGGACGTCTCCGGCTTGTCGCCGCCAGGCGCGGCCGAACTCGCGCATCATCCGGGGGTAGACGATCAGGTGGCGGAAGGGCGCGATCGCGGCCATGTAGGCCCTGCCGAGGCGGCCGTTCGGCTTCACCAGGACCGCCATCTGGCCGCGGTAGACGCCACCCTCGCCAGCGACCCAGCCGAGGTGGAGCACGCCGTGCGTGGTCCCGTTGGCGACCTCGGCGGCGTACTCGTTCTCGGTCAGGTACAGCGGCGAGAACGGGAGCGCCGCCGGGGAGGGACCGGAGGGACCGTCGCGCAGGTCCGTCGGCAGCCGGTCCCGCAGGGTCGGGGTCCTGGCGCCGAGGCCGGTGGCGGAGTCGTCCCAGCCGAGCAGGCCGCCGACCTTCCAGCGGATCGCGAAGAGGGCGCGGACGGCGGCGGAGGGGCTTTTCGCCGGGTCGAGGGAGGAAGCGAGCCGCAGCAGCCGGGGGAAGTCGTCGGGCCCGCCCGGGGTGGGTAGCGCCCATACGTCCTCAAGGCGAAAGTCGGGCGTCAGCTCGTGGATCCGCCAGGGACGCGAGGTGTGCGCGCTCTCCGGGAGCCTCATCCCTCCCAACGGTAGAAGAGCGACGGCGAGGAGGGCGAGCGCAGAAAGAGGGAAGATGGACCGGTCATGGCGAAGAGCGAGGGATCTGGGGCGATCTCGCCGACCGCCCACTACACCGGGGAGACCTGGGTCAGGAACGGCCTTTCCCATCCCCGCCTCGCGACCTGGCAGGGCCGTTTCTTCCACCGCACGATGGCCCTGCCGAACGCGGCCAGCAGGATGCTGGGCGGTCCCAGCCTCGAAGGCGCGCTCCTGGTCCGCCATCGCATCATCGACGCCCGCCTCGACGACCTGATCGGCGGCGGCGTCAGCCAGGTGATCGAGGCCGCCTGCGGCATGTCCCCGCGCGGCTGGCGCTTCGGCGAGCGCTACGGGGACCGGCTCACCTATGTCGAGGCCGATCTGCCGGCGATGGCGCTGCGCAAGCGCGAGGCGCTGGCGCAGATGGGCTCCCTTGGCGACCGCCACCGCGTCGCCGACCTCGACATCCTCCGCGACGGCGGCCCCGGCAGCCTCGAGTCGCTGGTCGAGACGATGGACCCGGCGGCGGGGCTGGCGATCATCACCGAGGGCCTCTTGACCTACCTGGACGACGAGACCGTGGAGGCGCTGTGGGCGCGGCTGGCCAGGATGCTGCGCCCGTTCTCGCAGGGCGTCTACCTGGCCGACCTGCGCTACGCCCGACCCGATCGCGGCGCCTCCGAGCGCGCCTTCGACCTGATCCTCGGCACCTTCGTCCGCGGCAGGGTCCATCCCTACCGCGGCGACGAGGCTTCCGCCAAGGCCGCCCTGCTCGAAGTCGGCTTCGAGCGGGCGCAGCTGCACCGCGGCGACGAGCATCCGGCGGCCGCCGAGGCCGGCAAGGATCCCGGTGCCGCCGCTCTCTGCATCATCGAAGCCACGGCCTGATCTCCGCCGATGTTTGGACAACGTCTGCTGCGGGCAGATTGGCGTTCGGGAGTACTGAAAATCGATGACTGCCAGTCTGCTCTTCACGCGCCCCCGGAAGCTCGATGCCCTCATCGCCACGATCGGGGCGCTCCTCGTCCTCGCCCTTCTCGCGCAGGCGGCGATGGCCGCGCCGCTGCGCTACGTGGCGCTCGGCGACTCCTACAGCGCCGCCTCCGGGGTGCTGCCGCCCGACCCTTCGGCGCCGCCCGAGTGCCTGCGCTCGCTCCGCAGCTACCCGCACGTGATCGCCGCCAAGACCGGGGCGCAGCTGCGGGACGTGACCTGCGGAGGCGCAGAGACGAGCCACTTCTTCGAAGCGCAGTACCCCGGGGTCGAACCGCAGCTCGACGCCCTCAGCGCCGGCACCCAGCTCGTGACGATGACGATCGGCGGCAACGACAGCAACGTCTTCATCGAAACCGTGCTCGCCTGCGGCGCCGCCGGCCTCTCCACCCTCGGCCAGGGGAGCCCCTGCAAGGACCGCTACGGATCTTCCTTCGAAGAAACGATCAAGAACAAGACCTACCCCTCGCTGGTGAGGGCCTTGAGTGCAGTCCGCGCGCGGGCGCCGCGGGCCCGGGTCGCGATCCTCGGCTACCCCTGGATCATGCCGGCGAGCGGCGGCTGCTTCGACAAGATGCCGGTCGCCGAAGGGGACGTTCCCTACGTCCACGGCATCCAGGCGACGCTCAACGACGCCGTGCGCCGTGCCGCCGCGGCCACCGGCGCGACCTACGTCAACTTCAACAAGATCTCCGTCGGCCACGACGCCTGCCAGCCGGTCGGCGTCCGCTGGATCGAGCCCGTCCTCCAGGGCACCAACCCTGTGATCGTGCACCCCAACGCCTTGGGCGAGGCGGAAATGGCCGCCCAGACGATGCGGGTCCTGCGCCTGCGCTGATCGCAGGCGAGCCGGACGCTCCGGCCATTTGAACCGCTATGCGGAGCAAATGACCGGAGCGGAAGGGGCGATCCTCCGACACGACCGCGCAACATCGCCGTCCTGGGCGTCCTGTTCCATTCGGGGCAGAGAGGGTTAGGTCCTTAGATGCCGATCTCATCCCCAATCCGCCCCTCGATGGGGCTCGAATCTCCCCGGCCGCTGCTCGAGCGCCGTCGACTGCGCCTCCTCGACGGTGCCGAGACGACCCTGCACGTCGCCCGCTTCGGCCGGGAGGAGTTCGTTCCACGGGTGGTGGCGCTGGACCCGTGCTCGACGGTGCAGGGGTGGTGCGAGCGCAGCGGCGCCGAGCACGCGATCGTCGGCGGCTTCTACATGCGACCGGGGGGGCCGGCCCTCGGCGACCTCTGGATCGGTGGTGAGGCGCTGCCGAGCGAGCCGTTCGACGCGCCCTGGCACCGCAAGCGCGCCTGCCTGCACGTCGACGAAGGCGAGGTCCGGCTGGCGCCGCGAGGCGAGCTCGGCGACATGCCGCGGGGCGACCTGCTGCAGGCGGGGCCGATGCTGGTCGCGAAGGGCCGCTCCCAGGTGCGGGCGGGGGCGGACGCGGAGGGCTTCTCCGCCGGCGCCCGCCAGTTCGACTCCGACATCACCGCCGGTCGCTACCCCCGCGCCGCCCTCGGCCTCACCGCGCGGGAGCTGATCGCGGTTGCCTGCGATGGCCGCGCCGATGACGAGGCCGGGTTGACGATGGAGGAGCTGGCGACGGCGATGGAGGAACTGGGGGCAGAGGCGGCGATGAACCTCGATGGCGGCGGCTCCGCCTCGCTCGTCGTCGGCGGCGCGCTCGTCAACACCCCGCGCGAGGAGCACGGGATCGAGCTGCTCGGCGGCCGCGAGGTCGCCACCGCCCTCCACTTCGCTCCTCGCGACGTTCTCTGAGCCGCCTTCACACGGGGCGTTAGCCTCGAAGACGGTGAGCGTCGCCGTCGACAGAGTGCTGATCGGGTTCTACTTCTATCCCCGCGGCGGCTCGGCCCACGTCTGCCGCTCGATCGTCCGCGAGCTGGGCGCCAACGGGCTCGACGTCACCCTCCTCGCCGGCTCGCGCTCCGACCTCGGCAAGGCGGCGCTGGCCGAGAGCTTCTACGCGGGCTTCGATCTGCGCGTGGTCGACTTCACTCCCGCCGTCCGCTCCTCCGACCCCCTCCGCTACCGGGGGCCGGTCGGGGCCGCGCCGATCCACGGCTCCTACGAGGACCGCCCCGGCGCCGACGACGCGGTCCTCTCCAGCCTCGACGATGAGGCCTTCGAGCTGCAGGTCGAAGCCTGGGCGGCGGCGCTGGCCGCGGCCGCTTCGCCTGGCCTCGACGCTCTTTACCTGCACCACCTGACGCCCCTCAACGAGGCGGCGGCGCGGGTCCTGCCGCAGCTGCCCGTGATCGGCCACGTCCACGGGACCGAGCTGCTGATGCTGGAGCGGATCGAGGCGGGGTCGCCGCCGAGCTGGACCCACGCGGGGGAGTGGGCGCGGCGGTTGCGCGGCTGGGCGGCCGCCTGCGAGCGGATCGTCGTCAACGACCGCGGCGGCCTCGAGCGCGCGGCCCGCCTGCTCGGCCTCGAGGAGGATCGCTTCGCCTGCCTCCCCAACGGTTTCGACCCCGACTTCGCGCCCGGGACGATCGACCGCCGCGCGCACTGGCGCCGGCACCTAGTCGAGCAGCCCCAGGGCTGGCGCCCCGGCGGCGGTCCCGGCAGCGTCGCTTATGAAGAGCGCGACCTCGGGGCGCTGGCGGGAACGGTGCTGCTCGCGGTCGGCCGCTTCACCGCCGTCAAGCGCCTGCCGCTGCTGATCGAGGCCTTCGCCGAGGCAGAGGCGCAGCTGGCCGAGCCGGCGGCGCTGGTCCTGATCGGCGGTCATCCCGGCGAGTGGGAGGGGGAGCACCCCCACGAGGCGATCCGGCGCAGCGGCGCTCGCAACGTCTTCCTCGCCGGCTGGCACGCCCACGAGGAGCTGCCGGCGTTCCTGCGCGCCGGCGACCTCCTCGTCCACGCCTCGGTCCGCGAGCAGTTCGGCCAGGTGCTGATCGAGGCGATGGCCTGCGGCCTGCCGGTGATCGCCGTCGAGCGCGGCGGGCCGGCGGCGATCGTCGACGACCCGGGGACGGGCTGGCTGGTCCCGCCCGACGACCGCGGAGCCCTCGCCGCGGCGATCTCCGCGGCGATCGGCGACGAATACGAGCGGCGCCTGCGCGGCGAGCGGGCGCGGCAGGAGGCGAGGGGCCGCTACTCCTGGTCGCGGATCGGCGGCGAGCTGGCCGAGCTGATCCGTAGTTCCGTCGCTCGCGCGCTGGGTACGGAATAGCCATGCGCGACGAGGCCTACTCTCACGCCAGCCTCTACGCCGGCCTGATCGGAGCGGTGCTCCTCGTCGCCGGGATCGTCGGCTTCTTCTACAGCGCCTCCTTCGGCAGCCCCGGCAAGGTGGACGCGGTGATCGGGATCCTCGACGTCAACGCCTGGCATAACCTGGTCCACATCCTCAGCGGCGTCCTCGGCCTGCTCGCCTTCGCCGCGGGGCCGCGCGCCTCGCGCACCTACGCGCTCGTCTTCGGGGTCGTCTATCTCGTCGTTGCGATTTGGGGCTTCGTCATCGGCAACCACGATTCGATCCTGGGTTTCCTCCCGCTCAACACCGAGG
>JBQCIG010000128.1:0-10991 GCA_051953975.1 Solirubrobacterales bacterium
GCGAAGGCGTAGGGAAGCCCGAGCTGGGCGGCGAGCTCGGCGCCGAAGAGCGAGGAGCCGAGGATGTAGAGCGGGACGTGGGTACCGCGGCCGGGGATCGCCCGCACCCCCGGGACCGGGCTCTCGTCGGCGAGGAACCGCTGCAGCTCGACGACGTCCTGGGGGAAGCGGTCGCTCGCCCGCGGGTCGCGCCGCAGCGCCATCCAGGTCCGCTGGTCGGTCCCCGGCGCCCGCCCCAGCCCGAGGTCGATCCGTCCCGGGCGCAGCGTCTCCAAGGTCCCGAACTGCTCGGCGATCACCAGCGGCGAGTGGTTCGGCAGCATCACCCCGCCGGCGCCGAGCCGGATCGTCTCGGTGTGGGCGGCGATGTGGGCGATCAGCACCGCGGTCGCCGAGGAGGCGATCGAGGAGATGTTGTGGTGCTCGGCGTACCAGATGCGCCGGTAGCCGCTCCGCTCCGCCACCCGCGCCAGCTCGACGCTCCCCGCGAAGCTCTCCGCAACGGTCTCCTCTCTGCCCACCGCGGCGAGGTCGAGGATCGAGAGAGGGACGGAGGCCGTTGCCATCGCCGACACGATAAGGAGGAGACCATCCCGGCAGGAGCTCCGGCTAGCATCGGCGTCGTGGAGATCCTGGTCGTCGAGGACGAGGCGGCGATCGCCGACTTCCTGGCGCGCGGGCTCGAGGCGGAGGGGTTCGAGGTCCGCACCGCGGCCGACGGCGCCGAGGGTGAGCGGCTGGCGCTCGAGCAGCGGCCCGACCTCGTCATCCTCGACCGGATGCTGCCGGGGCGCGACGGGATCGAGGTACTCGGCGCGATCCGGCGCGAGAAGCCGAGCATGCCGGTGATCATGCTGACCGCCCGGGGGGAGGTCCCCGACCGGGTCGAAGGCCTCGACGCGGGCGCCAGCGACTACCTGACCAAGCCGTTCGCCTTCGAGGAGCTGCTGGCGCGGGTGCGGGCGCACCTGCGCCAGGCGGGGGCGGCGGAGACGCAGACGAGCGTGGAGGCGGCCGGCATCCGGCTCGACCTGATCGACCGCGAGGCGGAGCGCGAGGGGGTGAGCGTGCGACTGCCCGAGCGCGAGGCGGACCTGCTCGCCTACCTGATGCGGCGGGCGGGCCAGGTCTGCTCGCAGGAGGAGATCCTCCGCGCGGTCTGGGGTTACGACCACGACCCCGACACCAACGTCGTCCAGGTCTACGTCGGCTACCTGCGCCGCAAGCTCGACCGCCCCGGCTCGCCGGCGCCGATCGAGACCGTGCGCTCGGCCGGCTACAGGCTCCGCGAGCGATGAGGGAGGCGTGGACGCGGCTCGGGCTGCGCGCCCGCCTGGCGATCTCGATCGGAGCGATCGTGCTGGCGGCGTTCGCCGTCGTCTTCATCGCCGTGCGGGGGGAGATGGCAAACGAGTCGCAGGTGATCAAGGGCGAGGAGGGACGGGAGGCCACCACCCGGGAGCCGGCGGCCGACAACCGCGACCGCGCCTCCTCCCTCGCCTCGATCGAGGACGCCCGGGCCGAGGTCGAGCAGACCTTCCTGCTCGTCGGCGGCGCCTCGCTGGTCGCAGCGCTCGTGGCCGGCTACCTGCTGGCGGCGCGGACGGCGGCGCCGCTGCGGCGGATCGCCGCGACCGCGGCCGCGGTCGACGCCGGCGACCTCACCCCCCGCCTCGCGCCCGAGCCGGCCGCCGCCGCCGAGCTGCGCACTGTGATCGAAGCCTTCAACCACATGCTCGACCGGCTCGACGCCGCCTTCTCCCGCCAGCGGCGCTTCGTCTCCGATGCCTCCCACGAGCTGCGTACCCCGCTGACCGCGATTCGCGGCCAGCTCGAGGTCCTGGCCAGGGCGGAGCGCCCCGACCCCGCCGAGGTGAGGCGGGTGGAGGGGCTGGTGATGACCGAGATCGGGCGGGTCGAACGGCTGGTCGAGGACCTGCTGACCCTTGCCCGCCTCGACGAGGAGACCGAGCTCGCGCTCGCCGACGTCGAGGTCGCCCCCTACCTGCACGGCCTGGTCGAGGCCGGCGCCGAGCGGACGCAGGTCGGCAAGCTGCCGGCGGGGACGGTCCGCGCCGACCCCGACCTGCTCGCCCAGGTCGTCCGCAACCTGCTCGCCAACGCCCACCGGCACGCCGGCGCCGGCGGGCGGGTGGTGCTCTCTGCCGAAGTCGCCGGCAAGCGGCTCGTGATCGGCGTCGAGGACGACGGGCCGGGCGTTCCCGCGGCGGAGCGCGAGCGGGTCTTCGAGCGCTTCCACCGCAGCCAGCGCTCGCGCGACCGCGCCAGCGGCGGCAGCGGCCTCGGGCTCGGCATCGCCCGCGCGATCGTCGAGCTGCACGGCGGGCGGATCTGGATCGAGGACTCGCGCCTGGGCGGCGCCCGCGCCGCCTTCGAGCTGCCGGGATTCCGCTCTGGCGGCTAAGAGATCTCTCAGCCAACGCTTAGGAAGGGCCAAAGGGGCGGCGCCACCCTCCGCCGCATGTACAAGTCTGTGCAGACGCGTGTCCGCGACGGGGTCGCCGGCAACGCCCGCCTGACCGCGGCCGTGGCGGCGGTGCTGCTGGTGCTGCTGGCGGCCGAGGGAGCGACGATCCCGTTCATCGGGCAGCTGCTCGAACCGCACGTCTTCATCGGCATGCTGCTGATCCCGCCGGTCCTGCTGAAGCTCGGCGCCACCGGCTACCGCTTCGCCCGCTACTACACCCAGGCCGAGCCCTACGTGCGCCGGGGACCGCCGCCGCTGGCGCTGCGGCTGCTGGCGCCGGGCGTCGTCCTCACCACCTTGGTCCTGTTCGGCACCGGCGTCGCGCTGCTCTTCGCCGGGCCGCCGAGCAGCACCCTGATCTTCGCCCACAAGCTCAGCTTCATCGCCTGGGTAGCGCTGATGAGCGTCCACGTCCTCGGCCACCTGCTCGAGGTGCCCGCGCTCGCGGTGGCCGACTGGCGGCGGACCGGGCCGGTCGAAGCCCGGCTCGCCGGCGCCGGCATGCGGACGATGGCGCTGGGCGGCTCGCTGCTGGCGGGCACGGCGATCGCGATCCTCAGCCTCTCGGTGGCCCGGCCGTGGCTCTGAAGCAGGACAGGCTGCGCGAAGCGCAGCGGCGCCAGAGCGAACAGCGCCGCCGCGCCGGCGAACTGCGGGGTCGCGTGGTCGCGATCTCGCTGATCTGCTTCGCGCTGCTCTGGGGGATCGTCTTCGCCCAGATGGCGACCGGGAACGATCCCGTCCTCAGCGCCAAGCACGCCAGCGCCGAAGCGGCCAGCCAGCGCCGCCGGCACCGACAGGCGGCGGCGAAGCCGGCGCCCCCGCCGGAACCCGAACCCGAACCAGCAGAAACTGAATTCGTCGAACCGGAACCGGAAGCGGAATTCGTCGAACCGGAAGCCGAATCGGAAATCGTCGAACCCGAACCGGAACCCGAAGAAGTCGAATTTGTCGAACCGGAACCCGAACCGCTGGTGACGAGCCAGTCGTGAGCGAGGAAGTCGCCCTCACCTTCGAGTGCTTCGGCGGCACCGCCTCCGCCCACATCCACGCCGACACCGTCGAGGAGGGCCGCCGGCTCACCAAGGCCGTCCGCGCCAGCCTGCTTGACGCCCACCGGTTGCTCTCCCGCTTCGACCCCGAAAGCGAGCTCTGCCGCCTCAACCGCGACCCCCGCGAGACCGTCCCCGCCAGCCCCTTGCTGATCGAGCTGGCGGCGCACGCCCGCCTCGCCGGCGAGCTCAGCGACGGCCTCGTCGACGCGACCCTCGTCGAGGCGATCGAGCGGGCGGGATACCGCGGCTCCCTGCCCGAGGACCGCTCCCCGAGGCCGGCGGCGACGGCGACGGCTCCCCAACCCGCCAAGCCCGACCCCGCCGCCAACTGGCAGCGGATCGAGGTCGACCGCGAAGCAGGGACGATCTCCCGCCCCCCGGGCGTGCAGATCGACAGCGGCGGCATCGCCAAGGGCCTCCTCGCCGACCTCCTCGCCGCGCAGCTCACCGCGCAGCGGGCCTTCGCAGTCAACTGCTGTGGCGACATCCGCGTCGGCGGGCGCGGCGGCAGGCCCCGCACCCTCTTCGTCGACGATCCCGAGGGTGGGGAGCCGGTGCACGAGCTCTCGCTCGCCGAGGGGGGCGTCGCCACCAGCGGCATCGGCCGCCGGTCCTGGCTGAGCGACGACGGCCTCCCCCGCCACCACCTCCTCGACCCCGCGAGCGGCCGGCCGGCCTTCACCGGGGTGGTCCAGGCGACCGCGCTGGCGCCGAGCGCGTTCCTCGCCGAGGTCTACGCGAAGCGGGCCCTGCTCTCAGGGCCCGAGCTGGCCCCCGGCTGCCTGCCCTGCGGAGGCGTGCTTGTCCTCGCCGATGGCTCGGTGGCCAAGATCGAGGGAAAGAGGTTGGCTCCGCGGTGAACGTCGCCCCCCACCTCTTCTGGATCACCAGCCGCGCCGCCGGTGGCGCGGCCCTGCTGCTCGCCAGCGCCAGCGTCGGGCTCGGGCTGATGATGAGCGCCCCGCGCCGGAGCCCGTACAAGCGCGACCTGCGCGCCCTGCACGAGGGGCTTTCGCTGAGCGCCCTGGCGATGGTCGCCCTGCACGGCGTCTCCCTCCTTGGCGACGCCTACCTCGCCCCCGGCCTCACCGGCATCGCTATCCCCTTCGCCGGCACCTACCGGCCGCTGTGGACGGGGATCGGAATCGTCGGCGGCTACGGGATCGCCGCCCTCGGCCTCTCCTATTACTACCGCGACCGCATTGGCGCCCTGCGCTGGCGCCGCGCGCACCGGCTCACCGCGGTCTTCTGGTTGCTCGCGGTCGCCCACACGATCGGCGCCGGCAGCGACGCGGTCGAGTGGTGGTTTCTCCTCATCAGCGGAGCGATGGTGATCCCTGCCTCCCTGCTGCTCGCCTTGCGCTGGCTGAGCCGGGGCTGGGACGAGATCGCAGACTCGGCTTACTCGACGGACGCCCGGGCTCAGCGATCCAGCGGCTGAGGCTCGTCGAGTACTCTCAGCGTTCCTAAACTTTTAGGCTGAGTCTGTGCAGCAGCCGGAAACGAAATACGTGGTGCGACCGGACGGGGCGAGCATCGCCTACCAGACCTGGGGCGCCGGGTCGGTCGACCTTCTCTACTCGCCGGGCTTCGTCTCGCACCTCGACCTGCTCTGGGTGGACCCCACTTACGCCCGCTTCTTCGAGCGCCTCGGCTCGATCGCCCGCGTCATCGCCTTCGACAAGCTGGGGACGGGGTGCTCCGACCAGATCTCGCACGTCCCCTCCCTGGAGGAGCGGATGGAGGACATCCGCCTCGTCCTCGACGCGGCCGGGAGCGAGCGGGCGGTGCTGATGGGCTTCTCGGAGGGGGGTCCTTCCTGCGCGCTCCTCGCCGCCAGCGAGCCGGAGCGGGTCTCGTCCCTGATCCTCTACGGCTCCTTCGCCCGCGGGCCGGCCACAGCCGTAGAGCCTGAGCTGTACGCGCGGTGGTGGGAGAAGAAACCGCTGCTGGACGAAATGATCGCCGAGTGGGGAAGCGGCAGAAGCGTCGAGTTCTTTGCGCCCAGCGCGGTGGGCAGGTTCCAGCGGCGCGTCGCCGCTGTGTTCGAGCGGGCCGCTGCGAGCCCAGGGATGATGGCCGGCCTGGTCGCGGTCATCGAACGGACCGACGTCCGCGCGATCCTTCCCAGCATCCGGGTTCCGACGCTGGTCCTGCACCGCAGCGGCGACACGATCCCGATCGAGGCCGGGCGCGAGCTGGCCGAGCTGATCCCCGGCGCGAGGTTCGTCGAGCTCCCCGGGATCGACCATGCCTTCTGGTTCGGCGACTTCACCGCCATCGCGGAGGAGATCGAAGACTTCGTCGTCGGCGGCCATCCCAGCGCTCCGGCCGAAAGGGTGCTCGCCACGCTGCTGTTCACCGACATCGTCGACTCGACCAGGGTCGCCAGCGGCCTCGGCGACAGCGAGTGGCGGACGCTGCTGGAGCGCCATGACACGATCCTCCGCAGTACCGTCGAGCGCCGCGACGGGCGCCTGGTGAAGTCGATGGGCGACGGGGCTCTGGCGACCTTCGGGAGCCCGGCCAACGCGGTGCGCTGCGGGATCGAGCTGAGCGAGGCGCTCGCCGCGATCGGCCTGCCGATCCGCGCCGGCGTCCACACCGGCGAGTGCGAGCTGATCGGGGACGACGTCGGCGGCCTCGCCGTGCACATCGGCGCCCGCATCGGCGCGAAGGCCGGCGCCGGAGAGGTCCTCGTCTCCTCAACCGTGGCCGAGCTGGTGCTGGGCTCGGGCCTCGCCTTCGAAGAGCGGGGCGCCCACGAGCTGAAGGGGGTACCCGGGCGGTGGCGGTTGATGGCCGTGGCCGGCGAGGGCGAGCCGAGGCCGGTTGTCGAGCGCAAGGTCCCGCGCCGTCCCGGCGACCGCGCCTTCGCTCGGATCGCCCTCCGGTTCCCCGGCGCGGTCCGCGCGACGACGCGGATCGCCGGCCGGCGAGGTTAGGCTTTTACCAAATGTTTCTTGTTGAATTGCGAGGGGAACCTGCCACAGGTGACGACTGAAGGCCCCCACCAGGAACAGAGCTCGGGGGAGCGCTTCCAGCGCCGCGCCGCCGCCGCCGAGATCAACGGACGTCGCGTCAACGAGGCGATCGAGCCGCGGGAGCGGAGCGGTCAAAGCGCCGTATTCGTCTGCGAGTGCGGCCACCTCGGCTGCAACGAGACGGTGGAGATCGCGGTCGCGGAGTACGAGGCGGTGCGAACGGGCTTCGACCGCTTCCTGGTCGTCCCGGGGCACGAGATCGAGGCGGTCGACGAGGTGGTCGAGCGCCACGGGGACTATCTGGTCGTCGTCAAGCGCGAGCCGGAGGCGAGGCAGATGGCCCGAGCAAGCGACGAGAGATCCTGACGGTGGCCGGCGAGCGCTGGCCCCAGCGCGAAGCGAAGGCAACCCTCGGCGGCTTCGAGCTGAGGCGCCCCGCGATCCCCGAGACCGTCACCGCCTTCCGCCACCGGGCAGCCACCTTCGCCGCCGAACAGGGCGCCGATCCGGACCTCGTCTCCGACATCGCCGTCGCCGTCTCCGAGGCCGTCACCAACGCCGTCAAGCACGCCGGCTCCGCGGGGACGGGCGGCATCGAGCTGTCGGCCTCGGTGGAGGGGAGCTGGCTGACTCTGCGCATCGCCGACCGCGGGACGGGCTTCGACACCGGCTCCTCGGACGGCCTCGGCCTCGGCCTGGCGATCATCGCCCACCTCTGCCACGACCTCAAGATCATCCAGGAAGGCACGGGGACCCAGGTCGTGATGCGCTTCGTGCTCACCCGCTGACGTCGCGGCGATCGAAGAGCCAGGCCCCGAGCGCGGCGAGGAGGGCGGCGGTGACGGTGATGCCGATGAAGGCGAGGGGGTCGATCCCGCCCTCGATCGCGTTGCCGTAGTACTTGAAGACGGAGGCGTAGCGGACCCCCGAGAGGCTCGGGTCGAGCTTGCCGATCAGGTCGATCACGTACATCGCGACCAGCACCCCGGCGGCGGCGCCGGTGACGACGCTGGTGCGCAGCGACCAGCCGGCGAAGACGATCCCGAGGCCGGCGAAGAGCAGCGCCAGCGGCCAGACGTTGGCGAAGCCGGCCGCCGCTGGGCCGGCGTCCAGACCAGCGCCGAAGACGAGGCTCCCCGCCATCGTCAGCAGCCAGCTGAGGGCGAGGACGGCCGCCAGCTCCAAGCCGGTGGCGAGGATCCCGGCGAGGCAGATACGCCGCCGCGAGACCGGGGCCGAGAGCAGGACGTCGAGGCGCCCGGTTTCCGCCGCGCCAGAGAGATCGCTGGCGACCGCCCGCACGGCCAGGTAGCCCGCCGCGAGCGGGACGATCAGGCTCAGCATCTCCGCCTGCAGGTACTGCTCGACGTTGGAAAGGCCGCCGATCCCGAAGGCTTCCTTGAGGCCGCTCGGGTATTTCTGGATCGCTTCGGAGAGGGCTCCCTGCACCGAGGGGAAGATGGCGACGATGAAGGCCGACATCAGCCCGATCGGCAGGCCCCAGGCGAGGATCGAGCGCCGCCGCTCGGAGAGGTGGGAGGAGGCCAGAGCCCAGACCTGGGCGCTCACGGGAGGGCCTCCCCTTGCAGGTGCTCCGGCCTTTTGTTCCGCATAGCGGTGCAAATGACCGGCGCACTCATCGCGGCTCCTCGCGGTAGTAGCCGAGGAAGACCTCCTCGAGGCTCGGGTGGGCGGCCTCGAGGTCGAGCACGTGGTGGGCGGCGAGCGCCTTGACGACTGGGTCGAGGTCGCCGGCGACCTTGAAGCTCACCGTCCCGTCCCTGGCCTGCAGCTCGCTCACCTGCGGCAGCGAGCGCAGCTCCTCCAGGACCCCGTCGCCGGCGAGCCGAACCATGACCGTGCGGCGCGCCCTGCCGAGCAGGTCCTCCATCCGCTCGACCGCGACCAGCCTAGCGTCGCGCACGATCCCCACCCGGTCGCAGACCCGCTGCACCTCGTCCAGCTCGTGCGAGGAGATGAAGACCGTGCAGCCGCGCTCGCGCTCCTCGGCGACGAGGTCGAGGAACTCCTCCTGCATCAGCGGGTCCAATCCGCCGGTCGGCTCGTCGAGGATCAGCAGCTCGGGCCGGTGGAAGGTGGCGAGGATCAGGCCTACCTTCTGCCGGTTCCCGCGCGAGAGCTGGCCGAGCGGGCGGTCGAGGTCGGCGCGGAACCGCTTCGCCAGCGCCTCGACGCGGCGGCCGGCGTCGACCCCGCGGAGTTTCGCCAGCAGGGTCAGCGCTTCGCGGCCGCTGGTGCGCTGGCCGAAGCCGAAATCGCCCGGCAGGTTGCCGAGCCGCGCCCGGATCTCGACGCTGTGGCGGCGGCTGTCGAGCCCGAACAGCCGCGCCGTTCCCGCGCCCGGGTGGATTAGGTCGAGCAGCGTCCTGATCGTGGTCGTCTTGCCGGCCCCGTTGGGCCCGAGGAAGCCGAACACCTCGCCCGGCTCCACCGCGAAGCTGACGTCCTCGATGCCGCGGTGGCGGCCGTAGAGCTTCGTCAGCCCCTCGGTTTCGATTGCCGGGACCACCCCACCATCCTAGGATCGGCCGATGAGCGATTGCCAGCGCGTGGCGGCAGCGGGCGCACCCTGAGTGGCCGGACGCCGGGGCGCCACTCGGAGACGCCGCCCTTCTACCTCAGCTTCGCGGCCTTCACCCAAAGGCTCTCAGCCAAAGCTCGTTGGCAGCTGGGGTCGGCCAACTGCTCTTCAAGAGGTCTAGGGCTTTGACGTTTTTAAGCAGGCATCCGCGTTCTGCATCGCTGCGGCACCTTTCGGATGAATGTAGGCCACGACCTTGGCGGCCTTGTTCGGCTGACGCCGTAGGGTCGCCAGCGAGACGCGATAGCCCTTACGGGCGACGTAGTAGACCGCCCAGCCACCGCTGCTGCCCCTGCCCTGGTAAGCGCCCACGCTGAGGGTTCCCGAGCGGTCGGGATGGGAGCTTTCACGGGTCACCGTCCATTTCTCGGCGAAGGGCAACTGGCTCGCGGCGGGCGACTCTAGTCAAGCCACCAACTGCACGCCGCATGTACTGGCCTACCCCGCCCGTTTGATCCCGCTCTTTGCCTTTTCGGCGGCCTTGTCGACGCCGCGCTTGACCTTGCCCTTGGCTTGGTCGGCTCGGCCGCGGGACTTGAGGTTCTGGTTGTCCGTCAGCTCGCCGGCCGCCTTCTTGGTGCGTCCTTTGGCCTCGTCCATCTTGCCGCTCATCGACCTCTCCTCCTTGCCTACTTCTTGCGCTCGGCCGCGCCCTGGACCGCGCTGGCGATGCGGCCGACTTCTTCGCCCATCGCTCCGACCTTCTGGGCGGCGTCGACCACGGCGCCGAGATCGAAGTTAGGAGCACTGCGGCGGGGACCGTTGCGGCGGTGCTTGAGGACCACCAGGCCCCCCGAGAGACCCGCCACCAAGGACCCGCCCGCGATCAGGGGGAGGCGGGCGCTGGAGGCTGCCGTCGAGAGCGCTTTGCCCGCGGCCCGCGTCCCGGCCAGGGCTTCCTTGCCGGCCATCGCGGCACTCGCTCCGGCGTCCAGCGTCGCGGCTTTCTTCTTGACGGCGCCTTTGCCGTTGGCTTTCGCCTGGCCGGCGCTGCTTTTCGCTTTCGCTTTGGTTGCCATCAACCGATCCCTCCTCCGCGGCTCCAGTTAGAACGATTACCCTGCCTAACCAGGGGTAAAACGATCTACATGGCGCCGCCGAGCTTGCAAGAGCAAGTCGAGGCCCGCAACGAAGCGCAGCGGACCCACGCCCGCGACCTGCAAAGGCGAACCCGGGTCAAGAACCTCCTCGCCCGCCTGCGGGCGCAGCAGAAGATGAAGCGCTCGCGGTCGCGGATCGGCGACCAGGTGCAGCGGAGCAGGCGCAAGGCCCAGCAGGCGAAGGCCCGGGCCGTCCGCGCCGCCAGACGCGCCAGGGTCTCGGCCGGCCGCGCCCGGCGCAAGGCCGCCGCGGCCCGTCAGCGGGCTCGAGAAAGGAAACCTTGATTGGCTGCCGCCACGCCGGGTAGCCGCTAGCCATGCCACTGAAAAGCCTCTTCATCGCAGCCGGCCAGAAGGTCTCGGGGAAGCGTCCCTCGACCGTTCGCGCCGCGGCGGGGGCGACGGCAGCCGGAACCGCGACGGGAGTGCTCGTCTACAAGCTGCTCCGCCGGGAGTCCGACTCCGACGCCGACTGACTGAAGGCGCCGCCCCGCGCTCACCTTCCCGGGAACGGGAACAGGATGCGCTCGACCCGATCCATGATCTGGTGGCTCGGGTAGTGCACTCCGTCGATCAGCGAAATCAGGTATTCGACGAGCCGTTCGGCCTGCTCTTTCTTGTACACGATGTTTTCCGCCCGATCGACCAGCTCGAGGCTCGGATAGCGAACCTCGGTGATGCGATCGAGCAGGGAATCGATGTAGGCGTCTCGCAACTGCTCTCCGGTCATTGGCCTTCCTCCTTCCGGCGGGTCAAAGCAAT
>JBQCIG010000129.1:0-10476 GCA_051953975.1 Solirubrobacterales bacterium
GCTGACCGACGAGGCCAAGGACCTGCTGGTCGACAAAGGCTGGGACCCGTCGATGGGCGCCCGCCCGCTGCGCCGGGCGATCCAGCGCTACATCGAGGACCCGCTGGCCGACGAAGTCCTGCGCCAGGGCGAGATGACCCCGGGCTCGACGGTGATGGTCAGCCGCGACTCCGCCGGGGACGAGGAGGACAAGCCGCTCAGCCTGGAGATCATCGCCCCGAAGAAGCCGAAGGCGAAAGCGCTGGAGAAGCCGGAACGCGAGAAGGTCGGCGTCGGCGCCAAGCAGGACGACGGCGGCGAGGGCGATCCCGAAGGCGACGGCTCCGACAGCCCCGGCGACGTCCAGCCCTGACGGGGGACAACCGGTGAGGGAACCCGGCCGCGCCGCGATCGGCACCTGGAGCGGAGGCCGCTTCCTCCGCTTCGGCGAGGCGATCGAGGAAGAGCGGCTGGTTTCGCTGTTGCGGCCCGGCGGCGGCATCGAGACGGTGCTGAGCGCCGACGCCTACGGCCAGGGCGAGGCCGACCGGGTGCTGGGGCGGGCGCTGGAGGGCGTGCCGCGCGAGGACTACTGCCTGATCGGCGCCGTCGGCCACGACTTCTACGAGGGCGAGCGCGACGGGCCGAAAGGGTTTCCGCGCTTCACCGACCCGCGGCTGCGCGGCCCGGAGAAGTACGCCGACTACCTGCGGATGGCGACCGAGGAGAGTCTGGGGCGGATCGGCGCCTATGCCTTCGACCTCCTGCTCCTCCATAACCCCGACCGCACCGGCTACTCCAGCGAGACGGTCTGGGACGCGATGGCGGCGCTGCGCGAGGAGGGGCTGGCGGCGCGGATCGGGGTGGCGCCGGGCCCGGCCAACGGCTTCACCCTCGACCTGATCGCCTGCCTCGAGCGCTTCGGCGAGCGCATCGACTGGGCGATGGTCATCCTCAACCCGCTTGAGCCCTGGCCCGGCGAGCTCTGCCTCGACGCGGCCGCTCGCCACGGGGTCAAGGTGCTGACCCGGGTGGTCGACTACGGCGGCCTCTTCTGGGGCGACCTGCGCCCAGGGATGGAGCTGGCCGACCACGACCACCGCAAGTTCCGGCCGCAGGGCTGGATCGAGGCCGGGCTGGAGAAGCTGGAGCGGCTGCGCCCCTTCGCCGAGCGGGCGGAGCTGACCCCGATGCAGCTCGCCTGCCAGTGGAACCTCGCCCACCCGGCGGTGGAGTCGGTGGCGCCGACGCTGATCCAGGAGATCGGCCCGACGGCGCGGCCGATCGAGGACAAGCGCGCCGAGCTCGCCGCCCTCCCCGCCGACCAGCGCCTCAGCCCCGAGGACGTCGCCGCGATCCGCGAGATCGGCGACAACACCGGCTGCATGGCCCTCAAGGGAGCCAGCCCCGAGCACGAGGGCGAGGAGCGCCCCGACCGCTGGCCCCTCAGCCCCGAACTGGCCGAGGTAGGCAGCCGCTGGGGCATCGACCCCCAGCGGGACCTGGTCGCCACTCACTGACGGCTCAGGGACCAACCTCACTCGGTGCAGGAGCCGGGCGCCCCTCCGCTGGAGACCGTATGTGCCAGCAGGGACCAACGAGCTTCATCAGCTTGACCCAAAGCCTCCATCGGAGGGGCACCCGGCTCCTGCACGACAGAGCTCCGTCTGACGGCGTCCCCAAGCGTGTCGTGGAGGGGTCCGGTCGTCCCCTGGGCGAATGTCCGCGAAGCGCGCGATATGCAATCTGATTCCTGCTCCCCATAGGGGAGCAGCATCTGAGGGAGCCAGGCCCGAAGGGCCGCGACAAATTCGCTCAGGGGATGACCGGACCCCCCGACCGCGACGCTTGGTCCCTCGACCGAAGCGTTCCCAACAAAAACCTTGTGGGATTGAACAAATAGGCTTGATTGATGGATTCGTCTGTGTTATGAATGCGCATACCGGGCGATCAACCGGTGAAGGAGGCGGGGCTCTCGGATATGGGAAACCGCCTTGGGGTGGCAAAGGAGGACCAATCCTGAGGCAGGACCTACACCGTCATGACGGGTCCTGGTCACGTCGGCTCGGCCGGCGTCAGCCCCGCCTCCCTTCATCGTTTCCAGATCGCCCGCCTCAGGCGCGTGGGGGCCGCTTCACCTCGAAGCGGCGCGCCTTCGGCAGCCAGCTGATGCCGGCGCAGAGCTCGTTCGGCTTCGTCCCGAGGGCGCCGCAGAGCTTGACGATCGTGGCCAGGCGTGGCTCGCGTCCCGCGCGCTCCAAGAGGGAGACCTCGGTGCGGTGCAGGTCGCACATGTAGCCGAGCTCTTCCTGGCTGATGCCGGCCTCGAGGCGGGCGCGGCGAAGGTTGACGGCGAAACGCTCCTGGGGGGTCATGTGGGAATCCTTTTCGGTTGCGGACAGAAGCTCTACAGACGGCACATTTCATCAGCTTTGCGCCCGCTTCTGGTTCCGCTACCTTCATGGGAAGGCCGGCGTTGCCTGTCATCCCTTTTTTACGCAGAAACCGTTGAGCAGCAGCTAACCATGTGTTATACCCGTGCGAGCTATTGGACGAGCGCCGAGGGATCGGCGGCAAAGGAGGAGTCATGAGTGACGCGGTAGACCCGCATCTCACCGAGCCCTACGGGCTCCGGACCCGCTCCTGTGCCACCGAACTCACCTGCCGCGAGTGCGGCTACCGGACGCCGCTGCTGGACCGTGCCTTCAAGTGCCCGGCCTGCGGCGAAGGGCTGGACGTCGACTACGACTACGAGCTTGCCAAGGAGAGGATCGCCGAGCGCTCCCTCGACCAGCGCCCCTGGAACGTCTGGCGCTTCGAGGAGCTGCTGCCGATCCTCAACCGCCGCGCCCAGCAGCGGGTCGCCCAGTTCGCCGGCAAAACGCCGCTGATCCACGCCGAGCGGCTCGGCGCCGAGCTTGGCCTCAGCAACCTCTACCTCAAGGACGACTCGACCAATCGCCCCTCCCTCTCCTACAAGGACCGGGTGGTGGGGATGGCGATCGCCCGCCTGCTGGAGCTGGGCAAGGAGGAGGTCGGCTGCGTCTCGACCGGCAACGTCGGCACCGCGGTCGCCTCGCTGGCGGCGCAGGCCGGCGCCGCGCCCTACATCTTCTACCCGGGCAACATGGAGAAGGGCAAGGCGAAGGCCTGCCGCGCGATGGGGGCCCAGGTGATCCAGCTCGACGCCAACTACGACCAGGCCAACCGCGCCTGCCGCGAGCTGGCGATCGCGACCGGGATGGAGTTCGCCAACATCACCCTGCGCCCGTTCTACGCGGAGGGGGCGAAGACGATGGCCTTCGAGGTCGTCGAGGAGCTGGGCTGGAAGGCTCCCGACCATTTCGTGATCCCGGCCGCCGGCGGCACCCTCTCCTCGCGCGTCCACAAGGGCCTGGTCGAGCTGGAGAAGATCGGCCTCGCCGAAACCGCGGGATCGAAGATCAACATCGCCCAGGCGAGCGGCTGCTCGCCGATCGCGACCGCGATCCTCGGCGGCGGCGAGATCGTCACCCAGACGCCGGAGACGGCGGCGCACTCGCTGGCGATCGGCGCGCCCGGCGACGGCAACCTCGTCGTCGACGCCGTCCGCTCGCGCGAAGGGTCGGCCGCGGCTGTCTCCGACGAGGAGATCTGGGGCGCGATCGACCTGCTCGGCACCACCGAGGGCGTCCTCACCGAGCCGGCCGGCGGCACCACGATCGCCTCGACCGCGCGGCTCGCCCAGGAGGGGAAGATCGGCCCCGACGACGTCGTCGTCGCGGTGATCAGCGGCAACGGCCTGAAGACGCTGCAAGAGCATCCCGACAAACCGTGGCCGGAAATGGTCCCGTGCGAGGTGGGGGCGATGGAGGAGATGCTCAACGACTTCCGCCAGGCGGCGGCGGCCGCGCTGCACTGAGCGGAAAGGGGTAGGCGACTGGCGCGGTCCCGGCGCGCAGCCGGTCGCCGCTCCCCTGCGCTCGGCTTGTGGGCGATGGCATAGCCTGTCCCGGGTGACGGAGATTCCGCACGTCGACGGCATCACCCACCACAAGCTGCGCGCCCGCGGCGTCGAGTTCCACTACGCCGAAGCCGGCTCCGGCGACGACACGGTCCTCTGCCTGCACGGCTGGCCGCAGCACTGGTACGAGTGGCGTCACCTGATGCCGGCGCTGGCCGATCGCCACCGGGTTCTGGCGCTGGACCTGCGTGGCTTCGGTTGGTCGGAGGCGCCGGCGGACGGCTATGAGAAGGAGGAGCTGGCAAGCGACGTGCTCGCGGTGCTCGACGAGCTCGGGCTGGAGCGGGTGAAGCTGGTCGGCCACGACTGGGGCGGCTGGATCGGGTTCCTGCTCTGCCTGCGCGAGCCGCAGCGCTTCGAGCGCTACCTGGCTCTCAACATCCTGCCGCCGTGGACGAGCATGCGGGCGATGGCGCCGCATCTCTGGCGCTTCTGGTACCAGTGGCTGATCCTCAGCCCCGGCATCGGCTACCGCCTCCACCGCAGCGGCCGCTTCGTCCCGAAAGTGCTGGTCGGTGGCTCGGAGCGGCGCGAGGTCTGGGACGACGCGACGCTCCACGCCTTCTCCGACACCTTCACCGAGCCGGCGCGGGCGCGGGCCGCGGTGCAGATGTACCGGGTCTTCAACCTGCGCGAGGCGCCGGCGATCGCCCGCGGCCGCTACGCGAAGGCTCGCCTCCAGGTCCCGACCAGGCTCCTCTTCGGCACCGGCGACGCCGCCCTGCGCCACGAGATCCTCACCGGTACCGAGCGCCAAGCCGACGACCTCCAAATCGAGAAGGTCGAGGGCTGCGGCCACTTCATCGCCGACGAGATGCCCGACCTGGTAACCGACCGCGCTCGCGAGTTTTTCTCCTAGCGAGACATAGCGCTACCGGTAAGGAGTCCGGGCGATCATCTTCACTCGCCTACCTGGCTGGATTGCCAACAGCCTTCCGAGATCGGGGTTGGGCCAGCGGCGCAAAACGTGAAGAGAATCGCCTGGACTCCAAGCCACACGCAGCAGCTCGACAGCTCAGGGTGTGAAAGCTGTTCAGCTCACCGAGACCGCAAAAATCCTTGTACAGCAAGAGTTTTTGCGGTCTCGCGGGGGAGCGTCTGTCGGAGCTCTGTGGTGGAGGTTCTCCCCGCAGCGAAGCGGAGGGGGAGGTCAATTCCGGAGGAAGGTGTACCGGTCCCCTGTGCCGCGGCGCTTGGTCCCTTGGCAGAAGCGCCTAAGCCCGAATCCGAGCCTCCTCGAGATCGAGATCCCGCTCGATCTGTCGCATCGTCTGGTCCCTTAATCGCCCGGCCCCCCGCAAGCTCAGCAGCTCCTCCCGCTCGACCCCGATCAGCTCGCGCCGCAGCTCGCCGTAGTCGGCGATCCGCTGCTCGCGGGCGGCGGCCTCCGGGTCCTCGCCGCCGAGCACCGCCTGGCACATGCGGAAGCGGGCGCGGTAGAGGTCGCGCAGCCGCTTCAGCTGCGACTCGCTGGCACGCTCCTCGTCCTCCATCTCGTCGAGGCGGTCGAGGGCCGACTGCGCCGCCTCCATCCGCGCCACCGCCTCTTCGTCGGACCAGCGCCGCGGCTCCTCCAGCTTCAGGGCGCGAACGATGAACGGCAGCGAGAGCCCCTGCCCGACCAGGGTGATGAGGATCAGCGCGAAGGTGAGGAAGATGATCTGCGGCCGGCCGCTGACGCTGAGCGGCACCGCCAGCGCCGCCGCCAGCGAGACGGCGCCGCGCATCCCGCTCCAGCCGATCGCGAAGCGCTCGCCGACGGTTTCGCCCGCGTCGGGGCCCATCGCGAAGACGAAGGCGAGGCGGACGCCGATCGAGGCCGCGGTTATCGCCGCGGCCGGTCCCAGCAGCTCGCCGACCCCGGAGGAGGTCTGGTTGAGCGTGTCGACGATGCCCGGCAGCTCGAGGCCGAGGAGGACGAAGAGGGTGATCTCGAGGCCGAAGATCAGCACCTGCCAAAAGGCGACGGCGCTGAGGCGGATGTCGGCGTCGAGCGAGCGGTGCGAGGTGTAGCCGCCGTAGAGGCCGGCGACGACAGCGGCGAGGATGCCGGAGACGTGCAGCTCCTCGGCCCCGAGGTAGGCGCCGTAGGCGGTGAGGACCGAGAGCACGATCGAGAGCGCGGCGTCGGTCTGGCGGCGGACGAAGAGGTCGGAGACGACGCCGACCGCGAGCCCGACGGCGATCCCCCCGAGGGAGACGCCAACGATTTCCAGCGCCGCGTCGCCGAAGCTGAAGGCGCCGCCGGCCGCGACCCCGACGGCGATCCGGTAGAGGACCAGGGCGGTGCCGTCGTTGATCATCGACTCGCCTTCGACCACGAGCCGCACCCGCTCGGGCGCGCCGAGGCGGCGGAAGATCGAGGTGGCGGCGACGGCGTCGGTGGGAGCGAGGACGGCGCCGAGGACCGCCGCCTCGGCCCAGCTCAGCTCCGGCACCAGCGCGTGGGCGACGAGGGCGACCGCGGCGGCGGCGATGAAGACGAGCCCGACCGCCAGCAGCGCCAGCGGCCGCATCACCGCCCGCAGCTCCTGCGGCGAGGTGCGCCAGCCGGCGGCGTAGACCAGTGGCGGCAGGAAGACGAGGAAGATCGTGTCGGGGGCGAGCTCGACCGTCGGCAACCCCGGCACGAAGGCGATCGCCAGGCCGCCGAGGACGAGCACGATCGGGGCGGGGATCTTGCCGAAGTCGGCGACCCGGACGAGCAGCGCGGCGGCGAGGCAGAGGAGGAAGACCGACTCGACGTTGTGCACCAGCACATAACATCAGGCAGGCGTGGACGAACGGCTCTCACCCCCGCTGGCAGACGTCGACCACGTGCGCGGCGAGCGCGACGCGCCACTCGAGCTGGTGATGTTCGGCGACTTCCAGTGCCCCTTCTGCCTCGGCGCCCAGTCGATCCTCCGCCGCGTCCGCGAGCGGCTCGGCGAGCGGCTGCTGTTCGCCTTCCGCCACCTGCCGATCCCGGAGAAGCACCCGCTGGCGATGCCGGCGGCGGAAGCGAGCGAGGCGGCGGCCGCGCAGGGGAGGTTCTGGGAGTACCACGATGCGCTCTACGCGATCCAGCCGAAGCTCTCGCGCGAGGAGATGCTGAAGGCGGCCGCCGACCTCGGCCTCGACGCCGAGCGGATGGCGGCGGAGATCGATGCCGGCGTCCACCGCGACCGCATCGCCCGCGACCTCGCTTCGGCCGAGGCCAGCGGCGCCACCGGCACGCCCACCTTCTTCGTCAACGGCGCTCGACACTTCGGGCCCTATGACGCCTCTTCGTTGATCGAGGAGCTCGAAGGGTGAAAGCGGTGTCCGACCCGTACCCATAGGCTGCTGCGAGCTTGACTTCTGGGGAGAGAAACATCGGCAGGAAGAGCTTGGTCGCGCTGCTGGCGCTGGCCGCGTCCCTGTGCTTAACGCTGGCGCTCGCGCCCGCGAACGCGATAGCGGCGGGCTCCGGCTCGATCTCCGGCACCGTCACCGACGCGGAAACCGCCGAACCCGTCGAAGGGGTCGAAGTCTGCGCCTGGCCGCTCAGCTTTGAAAACGAAGAAGAAGAATTTTTCGGCCCGTTCTGCGAAGACACCGACGCGAGCGGGGAATACACGCTTTCGGAAGTGCCGAACGGCGAATACGAAGTCGAATTCTGGGGCGTCCCCCAGGGCTACCTGATCCAGTTCTACGACGGCGAGGCGCACGGGTGGGAAGCCGATCCGGTCACGGTCAAAGACAGTGCCGTAACTGGGATCGACGCCGAACTTCTCCGCGGCGGGGAAATCGAAGGCACGGTGACCAGGAGCTCCGATGGGGAACCCGTCGAAGGAGTCGAAGTTTGCGCCTTCACCGCCGCAGAAGAAGAATTCGCCGGTTGCGAATTGACCGAATCCAACGGCACTTATGCGCTCGGGGACCTCGAGCCTGGGGAATACAAAGTCGAATTCTGGCCGGCGGAAAGCGGGCAGAACCTTGCCTATCAGTTCTACGACCACCGCGATCGCTGGGAAGAAGCCGACGTCGTCGAAGTCGAAGCCGGGCAGGCGACGGGCGAAATCGACGCCGAACTCGAACCCGGCGCATTGATCAGCGGCACTGTCACGTCAGCCGCGACCGGGGCAACGCTGCGGGAGGTCCCCGTCTGCTCGATCGACCCGCCGACCGGCCAGCTCTGGATCTGCGACTGGACCGACTCGAGCGGGCACTACGACCTGCCCTTCCTCTCCAAAGGCGAGTACAAGGTGGCCTTCTCGCTTGAATTCCGCGAATTCTTCGGCGAAGAAGCCTTCCCCGGCGAAGAAAACGACGGCTACCCGACCCAGTTCTGGAACAACCAGAGCTCGCTGGCGACCGCCAACGTGATTCCGCTCGCGACCGGGCAGTCGGCGTCGGGGATCGACGCCCATCTCGGGACGCCGCCAGCCGTCACGCCACCGCCGACCGTCCCGCCGGTGGTGCACCGCAAAAAGCACAAGCATTGCCACAAGGGGTTCGTGAAGAAGAAGGTCAAGGGCAAGGTGCGTTGCGTGAAGCGGCATAAGCACCGCCATCAGCGTCGCCATCACAGGGCGGCCCGCCTTGACGGCTTCCAGAGCCCGCTTTTCCCCGGCGCCCAGCGCCCGCCGTTCCGCGTCGTTCGCTGAGCTGCCAACCTGGCCGCGATGAAGGCGCTGGTCCAGCGGGTGAGCCAGGCGGCGGTTGACGTCGAGGGCGACCGGGTCGCGCAGATCGGTCCCGGGATGGTGATCCTGCTCGGCGTCGGCGCGGGGGACACCGAGGAGGAGGCCGACCGCTTGGCCGAGAAGGTGCGGAAGCTGCGGATCTTCGACGACGCCGAGGGGCGGATGAACGAGCCGCTGGGCGAGCGCGAGGTCCTCTGCGTCAGCCAGTTCACCCTCTACGGCGACGCGCGGCGTGGCAACCGGCCCAGTTACGTCCAGGCGGCGCGCCCCGAGGTGGCCGAGCCCCTCTATGACCGCTTCTGCGAGCGGCTGGGGGCGAAGAAGGGAATCTTCGGCGCCTGCATGGGGGTGGCGCTGGTCAACGACGGGCCGGTGACGCTGATGCTGGAGGTCGAGCCGCAGCTCAGCGAGCCGTCAGCTTGAAGGCGAGGCGGGCGAGGGCGGTGGCGCCGGCCAGTCGTTGCGGACGCGTCTTCCCGGCGACGGCGTAGGGGACGGTCAGCCAGCGGTTGCCGCGGACCGCGAAGAGGGTGCTGTAGGCGGGGATCCAGCTGGCGTAGTGGTTGTGCGCTCCGGGGTCGCCGACGTCTGGCACCGCCTGGGGCACCCTGTCCGGGTAGGCGGCGTTGAACTGCACCTGCTCGGTCATCCTGTTTTCGTAGCGTTCCCGCGCCCGGTAGGCGGCATCGAGCGAGATCGTGACGTGGACGCCACGGCCCTGGAGCCGGCAGTGCGAGTTGGGCGGGGTGGGGTCGGAGGAGCGCTGCACCGTCCTGCCCACCTGCTTCTCCAGCGCTACCGCGAGGGCTCGGCAGTCCGATCTGCTGATGTGCAACCCCGTCGCCTCCTCTCCCGGGTAGCCATGGTAGAAGCGGCTGCCGCCCGCAGCCGTCGATTCGGTCGAATCCGACCCGGACCCGCAGCCGGCCAGGGCGGCGGCAAGTGCGACGAGGCAGAGCACGGCCGATGGCTTCATCGACCGAATCTTGACTGACGACTAGCGCCAGCCTGCGCGCAGCACGCGGCGGGCGTTGCCGCCGAGGATCGCCTCGACCTCGGCGCGGGCGAGGCCTTTGTCCTCCAGCATCTGGCGCACGCGCGGCAGCTGAGCCTCGCTGTCGCAGTCGTCGGGAGGATCGGTGAAGCCGTCGAAGTCGGTTCCGATCGCGACGTGGTCCCACTTGCCGCCGCTCCAGTCGTGGATCTGCTTCATCGTCTCCCAGATAACGCCGAGGCCGGGACCGGGGTTGGAGCGGTCGAGCCAGTAGGGCATGAAGATGACTCCGACGACGCCGTCGGAGGCGGCGATCGCCTCCACGTCTTCCCGATCGAGGTTGTAGGGGAGGTCGTTCATCGATTTCACCCCGATGTGCGAGGCGATGACGGGGATCTGGTCGCCGACCAGGTCGTAGATCTGCTGCCGGGCGACCGGGGTGCAGTGGGTGACGTCGGGGATGATCCGCAGCCTCGCCATCTCCTCGACCACTTTGTGACCGAGGTCGGTCAGGCCCTTGGAGAGGTCGACGCGGGTTTCGAGGCGCCAGAAGAGGATCTTGCGCTGACCCGCGGGGATGCCCTGGGCGTGGCCGGCAAGGTCGTTGGGGAAGAGGTGGGCGATCGTCAGCGAGGCGACGCCCCGCTCGGCCAGCGCCCGCAGCCGCTCCAGCCGCCCGTCGATTTCGTCCTCTGTCAGCCCCGCGCTCAGCACGTGACCGCCCTCGACGGTGTGGACGACCGCCGTCCTTTCGTCGGCCACCGCCTCGTCCAGCTCCGCGTTCGACCGCACGACGCGGAAGCGCTCCCGTGCCCGCGACACCTGGTGCTCCA
>JBQCIG010000130.1:0-26791 GCA_051953975.1 Solirubrobacterales bacterium
GTCGTCTTCGGTCTCCACCTGCCAGAGCGGGCGCAGGCCCATCGCGTCGGCGGAGAAGACGCACTCGTCGGTGTGGCGGGCGATCAGCGCCACCGGGCCCTGCGCGAACGGGCCCATCGTCTGGTGCAGGTACATGTAGAACCCGTGCAGGTCCGCGGGGAGGTGACCGATCTCCTCGACGATCGGCGGCACCACCGTCTCCATCGCCTCGGCGAGGCTGAAGCCCTCGCGGCTGACCAGGGTGTCGATCGTGCGGTTGAGGTCCTGCGAGTCCGAGGAGCCGGGCTGGATCGGCACCGCCAGCATCTTCGCCTCCTGGCGCAGCTGCTGGATCGTGTTGATCTCGCCGTTGTGGCCGAGGACCGAGAACGGCTGCACCCGCTGGAAGGAGGGCCAGGTGTTGGTCGAGTAGCGGTTGTGGCCGAAGCAGCCGATCGTCTCGAACCGCGGGTCGTGAAGGTCCGGGTAGTACTCGCCGAGCACCTTCGGCGCGCCCATCACCTTGTAGACGCAGGTGGTCGCCGAGAAGGAGGGGACGTGGACGTCGAGCTCTTGCTCCAGCGCGATCATCAGGTCGAAGAGGACCTGGTCGCGGGTCTTGGCGTCGGCGACGAGGCCGGCGACCTGCCAGAAGATCGGCTCCTCCTCGCGCGCGGTCGGGCCGAGCGCGGGCGAGTTGACGACCCCGACCCGCTCGGCGAGGACGCGGAAGCCGCCGGCGGCGAGCAGCTCGCGGGCGTCGTGCTTGACCTTCTCCTCGTTCTGCGAGCGCTCGAGGAAGACGTGGGCTACGGCGAAGGCGTCGTCGGTCGCCAGCGAGGGGTCGTGACCGCCGGTGCGCACCTCCTCGGCCCAGATCTTGCGCGGGATGTCGACCAGGAGGCCGCAGCCGTCCCCCTCGCCGTCGACGTTGCCGGCGCGGTGGAGCATCTTCTGCAGGGCGGGAATCGCCAGTTCGATCGGTTCATGGCTCGGCGTCGCGTCCTTGCGGACGGAGGCGTAGATGGCGCACGCGTCTTTGTCCTCGACGCTCGGAGGCGAAACGAGTGGCCGGTAAGGGCGCTCTGGCGAATAGCGCTCCACCTGAGCGCTGCGATCGGACTGGGTCTTCAATTTTGACCTCCCGGGTTCCGCGCCTTCTTCGAGCGGGCGCGCGACGGGTTGACGAGTTGCCGAATTATAAGGGCGGGGGTCAAGCCGATCCAGTTTTGATCGGTTTTCCCTGCGTTATGCGGAAAATTGGCGCCTCAGGCCCAGGACATCGGCTCGTAGCCGCCCTCGGGCTGCACCCCGATCAGCAACGCCGTCACGCCGGCGTCGGAGCGGTTGAGGATGGTGCGGCTGGCGGCTGGCTCGATCGAGGCGAAGGTGCCGGCCGGGGCGGGATGGTCCTCGCCGTCGAGCCGCAGCACCGCCTCGCCCTCGAGGATCACGTAGAGCTCGACCTGGCCGCTCTGGGCCTCGTCGTGCTCGGGGATCTGGCCGCCGGGCCCGATCTCGACCAGGTTGTAGCCGAAGGCGGCGGTGCCGCAGGCCTTGCGAGCGAGCAGCCAGGTCGAATCCCCCGACCCCTCCATCCGCTCGAACTCGTCGCGGTGCTTGATCGTGTAGTTGGCCATGAAGCGAGCCTAACCAGATCTCATCCGAACTGCATCAACTTGACTATCTGCTGGGTGGACAAGTTGATGCAGTTCGGGGAGGATCGGCGGGATGGGTGCGGAGGACTCAGCCGAGGCGCTGCGGGAGGTGATCGACCGCTACAACGCCGCCTGGAACGCCCACGACCTCGACGCGATCATGGCGATGCACGCGCCGGACATGGTCTTTGAGAACCACACCGCCGGCGAGTCGGCGACGGGCGAGGACGTGCGGGGCCACATCGGCTCGATCTTCGCGACCTGGCCCGACATCGCCTTCACCGCCCGGCGGCTCTACGTGCGCGAGGGGCTGGTCGTGCAGGAATGGACCGCGGCCGCCACCCACACCGAGACCATGCGCCGCGGCGATCTCGTCGCCGAGCCGACCGGCCGCCGCGTCGAGTGGGAGGGCATCGACTCGATCCCCTTCGAGAACGGCCTCGTCAAGCGCAAGGACGTCTACTCGGACAGCGCCTCGATCCTCCGCCAGGTGGGCCTGCTGGATTAGCCTCTCGGGCAGCGCTCCCCATCCGAGAGGAACTCGGTGTCAACCGGCCCGTGATCGTGCAGGGCTTGAGGTCGGCGGCGCCGCTGCCGACAACCCCGTGTGGCCAGCGGCGAGCAGACGCGGATCGGGCGATTCTTCGACCACCGCCCCCGGCTGCTGCGGGCGCTGGCGCTGCTGGCCCTGATCTGGGGCGTCGGCTACCTCATCTGGCGCATCGGCTGGAGCGGCGAAGGCGCAAACCCGATCGCCTTCGCGATGCTGCTGATGACCGAGATCTATGGTCTCTACTCACTGGCCGTCCTCACCTGGTTCTCCTGGTCGCGGCCGCCGGCGGTTCGCCCGCAGGCGACCCCCGGCCGCAGGGTCGACGTCTACGTCTGCACCTACGACGAGCCGGTCGAGGTGGTGATGGCGACGCTGGCGGGCTGCCGCGCGCTCACCTACCCGCACACGACCTACCTGCTCGACGACGGGCGGCGGCCGGAGATGGAGGAGCTGGCCGAGCTCGCCGGCGCCCGCTACCTGACGCGGCCCGATAACTCGCACGCCAAGGCCGGGAACCTCAATGCGGCGCTGCCGCGGACCGAGGGCGACCTCATCTTCGTCCTCGACGCCGACCACGTGCCGATGCCGGACGCGCTCGATGCCCTTGTCGGCTACTTCGACGAGGAGCGGATGGCGATCGTCCAGACGCCGCACGACTTCTTCAACCACGACTCGGTCCAGCACTACGTCGTCGGCCGCCACGAGCAATCGCTCTTCTACCGTGTCGTCTCGCCCGGGAAGGACCGTCACGGCGCCGCCTACTGGTGCGGCTCGGCGGCGCTGATCAGCCGCCATGCCCTGCTCGACATCGGCGGTGTCGCCACTGAGACGATCGCCGAGGACTTCCACACGACGATCCGGCTGCTGCGCCACGGCTGGCTCACTCACTATCACGACGAGGTCCTCGTCCAGGGCCTTGCCCCGCACGACCTCGACGGCTACCTGCTGCAGCGCGATCGCTGGGCCCGCGGCAACCTCGCGGTCTTCACGCTGCCCGAGTCCCCGCTGCGGGCGAAGTCCCTCTCCCCCCTGCAGCGCCTCTCCTTCCTCGCCAGCCTGCTCGCGTACGTAGCGCCGCCGATGCGGCTGCTGCTCCTGCTGACGCTGGGCCTCGTTCTCTGGACCGGCGAGCTGCCGATGAAGGTCAGCGCTGTCGCGCTGGCGGCGCTCTGGCTGCCGTCGGTGGCGCTCAACCTCGGCGCCGGCGCCGCGCTGGCAAGGGGCTACATGCGGATTCCGGAGACCGCCCATTACGAGCTGCTGACGATGGAGATCTACACGCGGGCACTGCGCTGCGCGGTGCGACCGGGGAAGACGAGGTTCAAGGTCACCCCGAAGCAGGGCCGCGACGGCGGCGGCATCGACGCCGTGCGCAAGCTCCACCTCGTCCTCCTCTGTGCCGTCCTACTGGCGACCGGGACCGCGATGCGGCTTCTCGACATCGTCGGCGTCGGGCCGCTGCCGGACCTGCCCGGGATCGCCCTCGTCATCGTCCCCCTGCTGGGGCTGATCGAGCTGCGACGCCTGCTGGCGACGCTCTTTGCGGTCGGCCGGCGACGGCAGCGACGCCTCGTCTATCGCTTCGAAGGCGACGCCCAGGCCACCGTCCACACCGGCGACGACCTCACGTCGGCGACCCTCGTCGACGCCTCCGCCTCGGGCCTCGGTCTGGTCGCCGCGGCGCCGCTGGAGGTCGGAAGCAAGCCCTCGGTCATGCTCGGGCTCGACAGCGCCGACGGCGAGCGCCATCAGGTCGCGGCCAGGGTCGAGGTGAGGAGTTGCCGGGAGGCGGACGGGAAGCACCTGATCGGGGCGACGATCGAGGAGATCGACCCCGGGGCGAGGCTGCGCCTGATGGAGTGGTGCTACGTGGTCTGCAGCCATGAGCGGCTGCGCGGCCGGCGCCCCGCCGCGCCGATGCCGGAGTCCGGGGCGATCGTCGTCACCCTCGACGACCGTCGCGATCGCCTGGCGTTGCCGGCGGGGCAGTCGGTCCCGGTCCTCCGATAAACGGGCGCCTGAGCTCAGAGCTCGGGCACGTCGGCGCCGAGCGGGCTGAACGGCAGCCGCTTTACCTCGGCCCAGCCGGCGCAGCGCTCCTCCAGGGCGGTGGCGACGTTGCCGGCGTCCTGCCAGGTGGTCCAGACGAGGACGGTGGGGCCGGCGCCGGAGATCGTCGCCCCCAGGGCGCCCAGCTCGCGCGCCGAGTCGACGATCTCCATCGAGCGCGGGTAGAGGTCGCGGCGGCGGTCCTGGTGGATGCGGTCGCGCAGGCCGGCGGCGACGAGGTCGAGGTCGGCGCTGCGAAGGCCCAGCACCAGCGTCGCCGCAGCGGAGACGTTGGCGACGGCGTCGGCGAGAGGCAGCTCGGCCGGAATCGCCTCGCGGGCGCGCTCGGTCGAGACCTCCTCGGGCGGGATCACGACGATCCCCTCCAGCCCCTCGGGCGGGTCGAAGCGGGCGGCGGTCGGTCCGTCGGCGCCAGCTCCGCAGACGACGAAGCCGCCGTGGATCGCCGCGGCGACGTTGTCGGGATGACCCTCGATCTCAGTCGCCCGCGCCAGCAGCTCCTCTTTGGTCAGCGCCAGCTCGTAAAGGTGGTCGGCGGCGGCCAGGCCGGCGACGATCGCCGCCGCGCTCGAGCCCAGCCCCCGCGCCAGCGGGATCTCGCTGCGCAGCCGAAAGGCGATCCCCTCCGCCGGCCGCAGGCTCTCGAAGGCCCGCACGACGAGATTGTCGCGCCCGGTCGAGACCTCCAGCCCGCCAGGGTCGAAGGAGAACTCGCCGCTCTCCTCCACCTCCAGCTCCAGGTGCAGCGCCATCGCCGCCGCCATCGCGTCGTAGCCGGGGCCGAGGTTGGCCGAGGAGGCGGGAACGCGGACGAGCCTGTGGCGCGCGGTCATCGCGGCTGCTCGCTCAGTCGAACACCGCGCGCTCGACGGCGCTGAGGTCGTTGTCGCAGTTGATCACCGAGGGGGCTTTGCCGAGGGCGGTGTCGGGGTCCTTGAGGCCGTGGCCGGTGAGGACGCAGACGACGGTCTCCGGCGGCTCGGCCCCCTCGACCACTGGCAGGCCGTGGGCGAGGAGGCCGGCGACCGAGGCGGCGCTGGCGGGCTCGCAGAAGACGCCTTCGTTGTCGGCCAGCCAGCGGTAGGCATTGACGATCTGCTCGTCGCTGACCGCAGCGACGCGGCCGCGGGAGGCGGTGAAGGCGGCCATCGCCTCCTCCCAGCGGGCGGGGTTGCCGATCCGGATTGCCGAGGCGATCGTCTCCGGTTGCTCGACCGGCTCGCCCCGCACCAGCGGCGCCGCGCCCTCGGCCTGGAAGCCGTAGAGGACGGGCTTCGGCGCCTCCAGCTTGCCCAGCTCGGCATCGCCCGAGGAAGCCATCTCGCGGAAGCCGCGCCAGTAGGCGGTGACGTTGCCGGCATTGCCGACCGGGATCGCCAGCGCCCCCGGCATCTCCCCCAGGTCCTCCACAACCTCGAAGGCGGCGGTCTTCTGGCCTTCGATCCGGTGCGGGTTGACCGAGTTGACGAGCTCGATCGGGTGCTTTTGCGAGAGCTCGCGGACGATCCGCAGGGCGTCGTCGAAGTTCCCCTGCAGGGCGACGACGCGGGCGCCGTGCATCAGCGCCTGCGCGAGCTTGCCGATCGCGATCTTGCCCTCGGGGACGATCACCGCCCCGCGCAGACCCGCCCGCGCCGCGTAGGCGGCGGCGCTGGCGGCGGTGTTGCCGGTCGAGGCGCAGATCACCGCCTCCGCCCCGCGCCCCTTGGCGCGGGAGACGGCGACGGTCATCCCCCGGTCCTTGAAAGAGCCGGTCGGGTTCAGCCCCTCGAACTTGAAGTAGGCGCGGGCGCCGATCCGCTCCGAGAGCCGCGGCGCCTCGATCAGCGGCGTCGAGCCCTCATTCAGGGTCACCACCGGATCGCCGGGCTCGAGCGAGAGCCGCTCGCGGTAGCGGTCGATCAGCCCCGCCGCCATCAGCTCCTCCCCCGCATTAGTACTCCTCCTCGATCACCCGAATCGAGCGCGGTGGCGCGCGCAGCTCGTCGAGCTCGCCCAGCGCCTCGACGGCGGCCGCGAAGCGCGACTCGAGGCACTCGTGGATCACCATCACCAGCCGCGCCTCGTCGCCGATCCCGCGCTGGACCACGCTCTTGACCGAGACTTCGTGGTCGCCGAGCACGGTCGCCACCCGCGCCAGCACCCCGGGCTGGTCGGCCACCTCCCGGTAGAGGTAGACGGAGGAGCTGACGTCGGCGACGATCGGCAGCTCGACCCGCGTCTCGTGCACCGGCGCCTCGCCGGCGAGGATCGAGACGACGTCGCCGAGCACCGCCGAGGCGGTCTGCAGGCCCCCCGCCCCTGGCCCCGACATCGTCACCTCGGTGATCGCCGGCGCCTCGACCATCACCGCGTTGAAGGCGCCCTGGATCGGCGCCAGCGGGTGGCCGGGGTAGAGGAAGCAGGGGAAGACGCGGACGCTGATGCCGCCGTCGCGCCGTTCGGCGACGCCGAGCAGCTTCAGCGAGAGGCCGAGCTCCTTCGCGTAGGCGAGGTCGTCGGGGAGGATCCGCTCGATCCCCTGGTAGGTGACCTCGGAGAGGGTGACGGGCGTGTGGAAGGCGAGGCGGGCGAGGATCGCCATCTTCGCCGCCGCGTCGGCGCCGCTGACGTCGTCGGTCGGGTCGGCCTCGGCGTAGCCGAGCTCCTGCGCCCGCGCCAGCACCTCGTCGTAGCCGGCGCCGGTCGCCGCCATCTCGGTGAGGATGAAGTTGGTGGTGCCGTTGACGATCCCGAACACCTTCGAGATCTCGGTGACGCCGAAGCTCTCCTGGATCGTGCGCACGATCGGGATCACCGCCGCCACCGCCGCCTCGAAGCGCAGCTGCACCCCGGCCTCGCGGGCGACCGCGAAGAGCTCGTCGCCGTGCTGGGCGAGCAGCTGCTTGTTGGCAGTGACGACCGGCTTGCCGGCGCGCAGCGCCTCCAGCACGTAATCCCGCGCCGGCTCCGTCCCCCCCATCAGCTCGACGACGAGGTCGGAGCCGGCGAGGATCGAGGCGAACTCGCCGTCCTCGCGGGTGAGCACGCCCGATACCTCCGGCCTCCGCCCGGTCGCCGCCTCGACCGCGTCGGCGCGCTCGGCCAGCAGCTCGGCGAAGGCGCCGCCGACGGTGCCGCGTCCCAGCAGCCCGATCCGGACCGGTTTGGAGCCCTCCGTCGACATCCGCCTAGAGGTCCCTCGCGGTCAGGTCCTCGTAGGTCTCGCGCCTGACCACGACCCGCGCCTCGCCCTCGCGGCAGAAGACGACGGGGGGACGAGGCACGCCGTTGTAGTTGTTCGCCATCGCGTAGCCGTAGGCGCCGGTGGCGGGGGTGACGAGGACGTCGCCGACCGCCGGCTCGGCCAGCATCGCGTCGCGGACGATCACGTCGCCGGACTCGCAGTGCATGCCGGCGATCGTGACCAGCGTCTCCGGCACGGCGGCGGCGCGGTCGGCGATCAGCGCCTCGTAGCGCGAGCCGTAGAGCATCGGCCGCAGGTTGTCCGACATGCCGCCGTCGACGGCGACGTAGGTGCGGACGCCGGGGATCTCCTTGACGGTGCCGACGCGGTAGGCGGTGAGGCCGCCGTTGGCGACCAGCGAGCGCCCCGGCTCGACCAGGATCCGCACGTCGGGCCCGAAGACGTCGTGGACGCCGCGCACCTTGACCTCGACGTAGGAGTCGATCGAGGGCGGCTCGTCCTCGGCGGTGTAGGCGACGCCGAGCCCGCCGCCGACGTTGACGACCCGGCACCAGTCGCCGGCCAGTTCGCCCAGCGCCCGGATCGCCAGCTTGTAGGGCTCGAGCTCGAAGATCTGCGAGCCGATGTGGGCGTGGAGCCCGACCAGCTCCAGCTTCTCGGAGGCGAGCACGCGCTCGATCGCCCGCGCCGCCAGCCCGTCCTCCAGCCCGAAGCCGAACTTGGAGTCGAGCTGGCCGGTGGTGATGTAGTCGTGGGTCGAGGGCTTGATCCCGGGGGTGACGCGGATCAACACCCGCTGCGGTTCGTCGAGCAGCCGCTCGCAGCGCTCGATCTCGTCGAAGGAGTCGAGGATCAGGTGGCGGATCCCGGCCCTGGCCGCGAAGAGGATCTCCTCGTCGGACTTGTTGTTGCCGTGCATGTGGATGCGCTCGGGGTCGAAGCCGGCCTTCAGCGCCATGTGCAGCTCGCCACCGGAGGCGACGTCGACCGAGAGCCCCTCCTCGGCGAAGAGCCGGTAGGCGGCGGTGCAGGGCAGCGACTTGCTGGCGAAGAGGACCTCGAAGTCGTCGGTGCGCCGCTCGAAGGCCTCGCGGTAGGCGCGGGCGCGGGCACGGATGTCGTCCTCGGCGTAGAAGTAGGCGGGGGTGCCGAGCTCTTCGGCCAACTCGACGACGTCGCAGCCGGCGATCTCCAGGTGCCCCTCCCCATTGACGCGGCTACCGGCAGGGAAGACGGCCGATCCCTCGATCGGATCGCCGCTCGCTACGGAGCCCGCCTGTTCGTGCTCGCCCATCGGGAGGGCATTGTGACGATTAGTCCCTGAGCAGGGAGGACGCGACGCCCGGCGGCTACTTGCCGAGGATGCCTTCGACCGTGCCCGCGGTTTCGTCGACGGCCTTGCCGACCACCGATTCGGGACCGGCGACGCCGTTGACGACTTCTTCGGTGGTGTTGGTGACGCCGGTTTCACCGACCGCGCCGCCGGTGGCTTCGTCGACCGTGTGGACGGTTTCGTTGACCGTCCCGGTCACCTGCGAGGAGGGCGAGGAGGTCTTGGTGCTTCCCGTCGGACTGCCGCCGCCTCCACCCTCGCTTGAAACGGTGCTGCTGCCACCGGACCCTCCGGTGCTGCCGCCGGGAGACTGAGCGGGGGTCGAACCGCCACCGCCTCCGCCGCCTTCCCCACCGCCGGCACCGTTGCCGCTGGGCGCCCGCGCGCTGCCTCCGGAGCCCTGCGAGTTGCCGCCGGCCCCGGCTTTGCCGCCTCCGCCGCCGCCGTTACCGGCAGCGGCTTCGCCGGCCGTGCCTTTCGCGCCGTTTTCCCCAGCCACCGCGCCGCCGCCCCCTTCGGCGGGAGTGGCGTTGGAGACCGCCGCCTCCTTGCCGCCGCCGACCAGTCCCGCGATCGGCCAGTCACCGAAAACCTGGGTGGAGACGAGCAGCACAAACGCGGCGATGGCGATGGCGATCAGGCTCGCCCCGGACATCGCCCCTACGAAGTAGGTGCGCGCCTGGCGGATCAAGTTTTGCTCTCCCTAGAGATATCCCATCGGGTCGGTAACGGAGCCGTTTATCCGCACCTCGAAATGCAGATGCGGCCCGAAGCAGTATCCGGTGCAGCCCGTGTACCCGATGATGGCACCTTGGGAAACCGTTTGTCCCAGGGAAACCGCGAAAGAGCTCTGGTGGGCATAGCAGGTGGAGAGCCCGCCGCCGTGGTCGATGCAGGTGTAGTTGCCGTAGCCGCCGCTTTCGGCCTCCGTCTGCTGGAGGCTGACGGTGCCACTGGCGGCGGCGCGGATCGGCGTCCCTTCGGGGACGGCGATGTCGATTCCCGGGTGGTACTCGTAGCTGCCGTTGATCGTGCGGGGGCCGAAGCCGGAGACGACCGGCCCGTTGACCGGCCAGATCAGGCTGCCGCTGCCGCCTTTGATCGGCCCCGCCGGCAGCGGCGCCGAGCCGGCTGCCGACAGCTCGGCGGCGATCTTGGCCTGGATCGCGGCCACCGAGCCGTCCAGCTCTTCTTCGTGGGAGCGGATCTTCTGCAGCGCGGCGACGCGGGCGGCGCGGGCGGCGAGCAGCTCGCGCTGGTGACTCTGCAGCGCCGTGCGGGCGGCCGTCAGCGCCTCCTTTTCGGCGGCGATCGCGTCGCGGGCGGCTTCGATCCGGTCCTTGCTGTCGCGCAGCCGCGCCACCAGCCGCTGCACCTGGTCGCGGAGGTCACGCACGCGGCCGACCACGGCCTCGTCCATGCCGTGCAGGCGGTTGAGGTATTCGGTGCGGGCGGCGAGGTCTTCGAGCCCGCTGGAGCCGACGATGACGCTGAGCAGGTCGGGGCTGCCCGTCTCGTACATCGCCACCAGACGGTCGCGCAGCGCGACCAAGGCGCGCTTGAGGTGGGCGCGGACGCGCGCCAGCCGCTCGCGGGCGGCGTCGAGCACGGCCACGGCCTTGTCGAGTTCGGCCTGCTTGGCGACGAGGCGGGTGCGGACCGCGGCCTCGCGGGTGCGGATTTCGGCGACCGCGGTGGTGAGACGGTCGATCTTCTCCCCGTAGCGCGAGATCGTCGTCGTCAGCACCCCGCTGCGTTCTTCGGCCTTCTGCAGCTGCGATTGCTTGGCTTCCAGTTCGGACTGGAGGTCGGCAGCAGGGGCCACGGCCGGGAGCAGGAGCAGAGCGAGAAGTGCCGCGGCGGCAGCGCAAAGCACCGTCGCAACGGGACATTTGAGGACCATCACGACGAGGCTAATCAAGGCGGTTTTTCATCTCAGTTACCTAAAAGTCCCTGCAACTGAGCTTGCGGGCGGCTCGCTGGGAGACGGGAGAGGGGTTCGCCGGACCCTCCCCGCTGTTGTCCGCCGAACCCCTCTCCCGTCTCCCCCTAACCGCCAGGCGCGTTCTCGACGTGCAGCAGGCCTTCTTCGGCCTCCTCCTCCATCTGCAGGGTGGTGTGCTCGATGCCGAATCGGTCACGCAGGATGAGCTCCAAGCGGCGCCGGATTAGATCGCGGTCTACGTCCTGGGCGACGACTACGTGGGCGGCGACGGCGCCGAAGCCGGCGGTGACGGTCCAGACGTGGAGGTCGTGCACGGAACGAACCCCTTCTTCACTGCAGATGGCCTGCCCGACCGCGTCGACGTCGATGTCGGCCGGCGCCGACTCCATCAGCACGTCGACCGGTTCCTTGATCAGGCGCCAGGAGGAGGCGAGGACGAGCAGGGCGATGAGGAGGCCGACTATCGGGTCGACGACCGGCGAGCCACCGAGGAGGACGAAGGCGCCGGCGACGAGGACCCCGAACGATCCGAGGGCGTCGGCGGCGGAGTGGCGGAGCACGCCCTCGAGGTTGATGTCCTCGCGCTGGCCGCCGGCGAGGACGAGGGTGGCGGCGAGGTTGCCGGCGAGGCCGAGGGCGCCGAGCGCGAGCACGCCCCAGCCGTCGATCCCCGGCGGGTCGGAGAAGCGGCCGATCGCGGCGACGCCAATGGCGATGCTGACCGCGACCAGCAGCAGGCCGTTGACCAGCGCCGCCAGCACCTCGGAGCGCTGGTAGCCGAAGGTGCGCCGCCCCGCCGCCGGCAGCGACGCCAGGCGGGCGGCGAAGAGGGCGAGGAGGATCGAGCCGACGTCGGAGACGAGGTGGCCGGCGTCGGCCAGCACCGCCAGCGAGCCGGTGAGGATCCCCCCCACCGCCTCGGCGACGACGAGGCCGGCGTTGATCGCCAGCGCCCACCACATCCGCCGCCGGCTGTCCGCGCGGCGCGCATCCAGCGAATGACTATGCCCGTGCATCCCTCCGAGGATAGATCTGCCGACGGGACGAAAACCGGTTTATGTAACCGGTTTTCGTCCCGTCGGCGGCAAAGGCTCAGGCGGGTACAGGTTCCTTCGTCGCCTGCTCGGCCACTTCGGCCGCGTAGCCGAGGCGCTCGGCGTATTCGCGGGCCTGCATGCGGGAGATGACCATCCGCTGGATCTCGGCCGTGCCCTCGAACAGCTGGTAGATCTTGGCGTCGCGGAACCACTTCTCCAGCGGGCACTCGGTGCTCTGCGCGTAGGGACCGACTAGGTCCATCAGCGTCGTCGTCGCCCACATCGTCACGTCGCCCGCCTTCAGCTTCGACATCGAGCCCTGGCCGCCGGTCATTGGCACACCGTTGCGGCCCATCCAGGCCGCCCGCTGCACCAGCAGGCGCGCCGCCTCGATCTCGGTGGCGACGTCGGCCAGGGTCTGCTGGATCCGCTGCGCTTTCAGCATCGGCACCCCGCCTTCACTTTGCCCGTCGAGGTACTCGAGGGTCCACTCGTAGGCGGCCTGGGCGATGCCGAGGGCGGAGGCGCCGACCAGCGGCCGGGTGATCTCGAAGGTCGCCAGCGCGTCGGCGCCGCGCGACTTCTTGCCTTCACGGCCGCGCTGCAGCTTGCGCTCGAGCTTCTCCTCGCCGCCGAGCAGGCTCTCGGCCGGGATGCGGCAGTCCTCGAGCACGATCTCGGCGGTGTGGGAGGCGCGGATCCCCAGCTTGGTCTCCTTCTTGCCCTGGCTCAGGCCCGGCGTCCCCTTGGGGATGACGAAGGAGGCCTGGCCACGGGTGCCGAGGGTCGGGTCGACGGTGGCGACGACGACGTGGACGTCGGCAATGCCGCCGTTGGTGATGAAGACCTTGGTGCCGTCGAGGACCCACTCGTCGCCGTCGCGCTTGGCGGTCGTCTTCAGGCTCTTGACGTCGGAGCCGGCCTGCGGCTCGGTGACCGCGTAGGCGCCGAGCTTGATCTCCTCGCCGCTGCCGAAGCACTCCGGCACCCAGCGGGCGATCTGCTCGGGCGTCCCCGAGGAGGCGATGCCGGCGGCGGCGAGGCCGGAGCCGCTGATCGCCAGGGCGATGCCGGCGCAGCCCCAGTGGAACTCCTCGGCCGAGATCACCTGCAGCTGGCCCTGCGGGTCTTCGGCATTGCGCTGGATCCCCTCGAGGCCGCCGAAGCCCTGCTTGCGCGCCTCCTTGATCACCTCCCAGGGGGTGCTCTCCTCTTCGTCGTGCTTGCGCGCGACCGGCCGAATCACCTCGCGGGCGAACTTGCGGGTCCGCGCTTTGAACTCCTGCTGCTCCTCGGTGAGTGCGAAATCCATCCTTGTTCCTCTCTGGGGCCTGGACCTGGGCTGATTGACTGGTCAGTCAGCCAGTCTTGGCACTGTACCTCTCTCCGCGGCTGAGCGCTCGGTACGTTTCGGGTGGTGATCCCGAAGCGCCCGATCAACGCCGACGTCCCCGAGCCCGAGGAGGAGGCGAAGAAAGAGACGCCGGCGGAGGCGAAGACCGAGCCAAACAAGAAGGCCAAGCCAGAGCCCTCGGACCCGAAAGCCGAGCCCACCACCGAGGAACTCGCGGCTCCGCCGCCGCGTCCGCCCAAATCCCAGGCGCCGAAGCTGCTGATCGGCCTGGTCGTCCTCGCCCTCGTCTTCATCCTCGTCGCGATCGTCGGCAGCAGCGGCAGCGACAAGAGCGACACCACGGCGGCGCCGGCACCGGCGCCGGCCGCGAAGGAAAGCGCCGGCTCCGCCCCCTCGACGCAGACCCCCGAACAGCTCGGCTATCCCAGCTTCGCCACCGACAACACGACCCGCATCGGCGGCTCCGATTCGGTCGCCAACGCCGCCGGCGCCGCCCTCGCCGTCTTCCCCTCGACCACTGCCGCGCAGCGCCCCGCCGCCGTCACCCTGGTCGGCGAAGAAGACTGGGCCGGCGCGATCGCCGCCTCGGTCCTGATGGCGCCCCCGGTCCGCACCCCCCTCCTCTTCTCCACCCCCGATTCCTTGCCGGAAGCGAGCGAAGAAGCGCTGGCGGCGCTCGATCCGCAGGGGAGCAAGGAAACCGGCGGCGCCTCGCTGTTCGCGATCGGCGCCGTCTCCCTGCCGGGCGGCGCCGGCGAGGTGACCCGCGTCGACTCCGGCGACCCCGCCAGCACCGCCGCCCAGATCGCCACCCTGCGCGATCGCCTCTTCGGCGGCCCGCCGGCTCACATCCTCGTCGCCTCCTCCTCGCAGCCCGACTTCGCGATGCCCGCCGCCGCCTGGGCCGCCCGCTCCGGCGACCCCGTCCTCTACGCGGAAGCGAAGAAGCTGCCGCCGCCGACCGCCGCGGTGCTGAAAGAACACCCGAAGGTGCCCGTCTTCGTCCTCGGCCCCGGCTCGGCGATCTCCGCCGGCGTGGTCAAGGAAATCGCCAAGATCTCGAAGCGGGTCAAGCGCGTCGCCGGCAAGGACCCGGTCGCCAATGCGGTCGCCTTCGCCCGCTACCGCGCCGGCGACTTCGGCTGGAACGTCAACGACCCCGGCCACGGCTTCGTCCTCGCCCGCAGCGACTCGCCCGCCGACGCGGCCGCGGCCTCGCCGCTCTCGGCCTCGGGCACCTGGGGGCCGCTGCTCCTCACCGACGGTGCCGAAGCGCTGCCGGCCCCGGTTCGCAGCTACCTCCTCGACGTCAAGCCCGGCTACACCACCGACCCCACCCGCGCCTTCTACAACCACGTCTGGGTGATCGGCGACCAGGAAGCGATCAGCGTCGGGCAGCAGGCGGAAGTCAACGAACTGGCCGAGCTTGCGAAGATCGGCGGCGAAGAATGAGCGAGTCCGAGAACCCCCAGCTGCTGGGCCGCGCCCCGGAGATCACCGCGGAGGACATCCGTGCCCTCGCCGGCCCCGTCACCCCCCACTTCTCGCTGCAGGTGCGCAACCGCATTCGCCGTCTGATCGAGCCGCTGCCGCCCGACCACCCGGCGCGGCGCGAGGGCGAGCGGCAGATCGCGCGGCTGGAAGAGCTCGCCCAGCACAGCGGCGAGCCCCGCGACGGGCTCGGGATCTCGCATTGAAGTACCTGGCTCCAGGGGTCTGGCGGCTGCGTGAAGCTCCGCGCCCGCTGATCAACGTCTACCTCGCCGAGGACGTCCTGATCGACGCCGGCCGCCGCTGGGATCGCCGCCGCATCTTCTCCGAGCTCGAGGGGCGGGAGATCTCGATGCTGGCGCTGACCCACGTCCACCCCGATCACCAGGGCTGCGCCAAGGTCGTCTGCGAGGCACGGAACGTCCCGCTCGCCTGCCACGCCGACGACGTCGACGCGATGGAGGGGAGGCGGCCGGTCTCCGCCACCGCCAAGCCGACGGCCAGGCTCTTCGCCCGCCTCTGGGAGGGGCCGTCGCACAAGGTCGACCGCGTCTTGCACGAGGGGGACGAGGTCGCCGGCTTCCGCGTCGTCCACGCCCCCGGCCACGCTCCCGGCGAGGTGATCTTCTTCCGCGACTCCGACAGGGTGGCGATCTGCGGCGACGTGATCCGCAACATCACCTACGTGACCCTGCGGACCCGCCTCTCCGAGCCACCGCAGGACCTCACGCCCGACCCCACCGAGAACCGGCGCTCGATCCGCAAGCTGGCCGAGCTCAACCCCTCGCTGATCCTCCCCGGTCACGGTCCCGCCGTGAGCGACATCGCCGCCTTCGAGCGCTTCGTCTCCTCCCTTCCCGGGTAGCCCGGCGGCAAAGCCGCGACCCGAAACCGCACCGACCCGCCCCCTGGCGGGTTACTTGCTTTCGGGTAGCGCAACCAACTGGAAGGGAGTCCAGGATGAGCAAGCTTTGGAAGAGGCGCCCCTCGCCGGCGATGGTGGTGGCGGTGATCGCCCTGATCGTCGCCCTGGCGGGGACCGCCTACGCGGCACAGTCGATCAACGGCGGCGCGATCAAGAAGCAGACGATCGGCGGCGGCAAGCTGAAGAAGAAGACCCTGACCGGGTTCCAGATCAACCTCAACAAGCTCGGCACGGTGCCGTTCGCGAAGGTGGCGACGCACACCTTCTGGGCGGTCGTCCACAACCCGGCCAACCCCGGCAACGCGGTCCTGGCGCGGGCCAGCGGCCCCGGGATCACGGCAACCGAGGGCGGCGGCGCGGTCACCGTCACCTTCCCCTTCAACGTCTCCGATTGCGCCGACGTCGCCGGCCGCGACAACGCCGGCACCTCGCCGCCGAACCCGGGATACGCCCAGACCAACGTGTCGCCAGCGAGCCAGAACGCGATCGAAGTCCACACCCGCGACAAAGAAGGCAAAAACGAAGACGCCGACTTCCATTTGATCGTGGTCTGCCCGTAACAACAGTTCCGTGGTTCCTTTGTCCTCTATATCCGGACAAAGGAACCACGCGTTTGGTCGGGGACGGGTCGGGGGCTAGGATCGACCCATGGTCGAGCGGCATGAAGTCGAGGAAGGGATCGACAAGCCAGGAGACGTCCGGCAGCTGGCGATCCAGCGCCTGAAGATGAAGCAGGACTTCAAGGGCCTGGTCGGCAGCGGTCTCCTGGCGATCGCCGTCACCACGATCATCTGGGCGATGGGCGGGGGCGGCGACTACTGGCCGAAATGGGTGATCCTCGGCGTCGGCATCGGGCTCGTCGTCCAGGGCTGGAAAGCCTACGGTCCCAGCAACCGCATCACCGAGGCCGACGTCCAGCGGGAGATGGAAAAGGGCTGAACCGTTCCGTGGTTCCTTAGTCCTGTATAGGCGGACTAAGGAACCACGCGCGCGACGGACATCTCGACGCGGGCGCCGCGGAAGGGGACGCCCTCGGCGATGAGCAGCGCCCGCTGGCGGTCGCCCTTGGCAAGCGAGCCGTCGGCGCGGACGACGCGCCACCAGGGCAGGTCCGGCTCGTCGGCGGCGAAGAGGACGCTGCCGGCGTAGCGCGGCGCCCCCGGCGAGACATCCCCATAAGTCCGCACGAACCCCTCCGGGATCGCCCGCACCCGCTCCAGCACTTCCAGCTCGCGAGGCCGCAAAAAAGCACCTTGAGGATGCTTTTTTGCGGTCTCGGCGCTCACGCCGCCGGGCCGAAGGCGTCGATGATGCGGTTCTGGTACTCGCTCAGCTCCTCGGGCGAGATGAAGTAGGTCGGCGGGGTGAGGAAGAGGCCGTCGGCGCGCTGGGCCGTCGCCTCGACGCGGGCGCGGACCTTGTCGAGCGGACCGGCGGCGCAGTAGGCCTCGACCATCTCGTCGCTGATCGCCGCCGGCACGGCGGCGAGGTCGCCGCGGCGGAAAGCCGCGCCGGCCTCGGCGGCGTTATCGGCGAAGCCGTGCATCTCCCAGAGCGGCATGTAGGTCTTCACCGTCGCGTAGAAGGAGATCGTGCGGCGGGCCATCTCCAGCGCCCGCCCCTCGTCCTCGTCGATCGCGCAGCAGACCGTCGGCAGGTAGTCGAAGTCGGAGCGCTCACGGCCGGAGCGGCGCAGCCCCTCCTCGAAGGCCGGCACCACCACCTCGTCGATCCAGCGCAGGCTCTGGATCGGATGGCCGATCAGCCCGTCGGCGACGTCGCCGGCCATCCGCGCCATCCCCGCCTGCACGGCGGCGGTGTAGATCGGCACCGCCTCGCGCGGCGCCGGGTGGGGCCGCACCCAGCCCCTGATGTCGATGTCGTAGTAGTCGCCCTCGTAGCGGATCGGCTCGCCGGAGCTGGCCTGGCGCATGATCAGCCGCGTCGCTTCGATCGCCTCGCGCAGGTGCGGCGCCGGGCGACCGTAGTCGGCGTTGTGCCAGGTCTCGTTCAGCCGTTTTACCCCTGCGCCCATCCCCAGCCGGAAGCGCCCGCCCGACATCTCGTCGACGTCGAGGGCGCTGACGGCGTGGATGAAGGGGCTGCGGGTGAAGGCCCAGACGATGCCGGTGGCGACGCCGATCCGCTCCGTCTTCGCCGCCAGATAGGTCGCCTGGGTGACGGCGCTGCGGAACAGCTCCGGCGCCCACACGCACTCGACGCCCGCCGCCTCGGCCCGCAGGGTCTCCGCCTCGAGGTCGCCGACCGAGGTCCCGATCGCGGCGACGGAGATGCGATCGAGGGCGCTCACTGCCTCCGGCGCCTAAGCGACCGCTGGCGCGGTCGCGCCGGAGAGGACCGACTCGGCGACCCGCTCGCGGTGCCACCTCGCATCGCCGAAGGTGGCGGCGTTGGCGCGGCCGCGCTTGAGGAAGAAATGGAGATCGTGCTCCCAAGTGAAGCCGATCCCACCGTGGGTCTGGATCGCCGCGTCGGGGACCCGCCAGCCGGCATCGGAGGCGTAGGCCTTCGCCATCGAGGCGGCCAGCGGCAGCGACTCCGGCTCGGCGTCGGCGGCCCAGGCGGCGCCGTAGACCGCGGAGCGCGAGTTCTCGGTCTCGAGCAGCATCTGCGCGCAGCGGTGGGAGACGGCCTGGTAGGCCCCGATCGGGCGGCCGAACTGCTGGCGGTCTTTGGCGTAGGCAACCGACATGTCGAGCACCCGCTGCGCGACCCCGGTCGACTCGGCGGCGATCGCGACGCAGGCGCGGAGGAAGACGGGGAAGTAATCGTCCGCCTCGCCCGGCAGCGTGCTCTCCGGCGCCACCCGCACCCCCTCGAAGCGAACGGAGGAGAGGCGCCGGGTCGGGTCGATCGACTCCTCGGGAGTGACGGTCACCCCGCCGGCATCCTTCTCGACGAGATGGCGGCGGCCGTCGGCGGTGGCGACGAGGAAGAGGTCGGCGCTGGCCGCATCCATCACCAACGTCTTTTCACCGTCGAGGACGACGCCGTCGCCGTCCTCCTGGGCGGCCATCGCGAAGTTCATCGGTTCGGCGGGAACCCCGGCGTCGATCAGCGCCGGCACCAGCAGCAGCTCCCCCGCCGCCAGCGGCCGCAGGTAGCGCTCGCGCTGCGCGTCGGAACCGCCGGCGGCGATCGCCAGCCCGGCGACGGTGTTGGAGAGCAGGGGCGAGGGCGCCAGCGCGTAGCCCATCTCCTCGAACAGCACCGCCAGCTCGACGATCCCGAGCCCCTGCCCGCCCCACTCCTCGGGCAGCGCCAGCCCGGCCCAGCCGAGCTCGGCCATCTCCTTCCAGCCATCCTCGTCGAAGCCGGTCTCGCCGGCGACGATCTCGCGGATCCGCTCCGATTTGAAGCGCGAGGCGAGGAAGTCGTGGGCGGTCGACTTGATCGCCTGCTGCTCGTCGGTGAGGTCGAAGTACATGGGAACCCGACCTTCGCCTAGCGCAGCCGCGGCAGGCCCAGGACCCGCTCAGCGATGATGTTTTTCAGGATGTCGGTGGTCCCGCCCTCGATCGAGTTGGCCCGGGAGCGGAGGAAGCTGTACTGCCAGGCGCCGCCGGCGACGGCGTGGTCGGAGCCGCGCGTCAGCGTCGAGTAGGCACCCTCGATCTCCAACGCCAACTCGGTCAGGTCCTGGTTGATGTCGGCCCACTGCCACTTGCCCAGCGACCCCTCCGGCCCGGGGATCCCCGACTGCATCGTCTTGGTCAGGCCGCGGTAGGCGTTGAGCCGCATCGTCTCCACCTCGATGTGGAGCTGGGCGATGCGCTGGCGGAAGTAGGGATCGTCGGCCGCGGTGCCGCCGTTCGCCGGCGTCTCCCGCGCCAGCTTCGAGAGCCGGCCGAGGCTGTTCTGGATCTGCGAGATCGCCCCGAAGGCGAGCCCGGCGCGCTCGTTCATCAGCGTCGTGATCGCCACCGACCAGCCGTTGCCGACGCCGCCGACGACGTTCTCGTCGGGCACCCGCGCCTCCTCGAAGAAGACCTCGTTGAACTCGCCCTCGCCGGTGATCTGGACCAGCGGCCGCGTCTGCACTCCCTCCTGTTCCATGTCCATCAGGAAGTAAGTGAGGCCCTGGTGCTTGGGCGCGTCGGGGTCGGTGCGGGCGACGAGCATGCACCATTTCGCGTACTGGGCGAAGGTGGTCCAGACCTTCTGCCCGGTCACCACCCATTCGTCGCCGTCCTTGACCGCGCGGGTCTTCAGCGAGGCGAGGTCCGATCCCGACTCGGGCTCGGAGAAACCTTGGCACCAGATCTCCTCGCCGGTGAGGATCGGCTCCAGGTAGCGCGCCTTCTGCTCCTCGGTGCCGTGGGCGATCACCACCGGTCCCCCCATCGCCAGGCCGAGCACGTTGGCCGGTGCCGGCGCTTCCTGGCGGGTCGCCTCGGCGGCGAAGATCGCCTGCTCGATCATCGTCGCGCCGCGGCCGCCGTACTCCTGCGGCCAGGAGATCCCGGCCCAGCCGGCCTCGTGCAGCCGGCGCTGCCAGTCGTGGCGGAAGGCCATCACCTCGTCGAGGCCGGCCTCGGGCTCCGGGCCGGGATGGTTCTCTTCCAGCCAGGTCCGGACCTCGTCGCGGAAGCTCTCCTCCGATGGCGACAGCGTCAGGTCCATCAGGGGCGCAGCATATAGAGGTCGCCTAGCCGGCTGGCCAAAGAGGGCCTACTGAGCCTTCTAGGCCTGGCCGCAGAGCCAGAAGCCGTAGGCGCCCGTCAGGTGACGGTTTCTTGTGAACGGTTCGGGGCTGTAGGGCTTCGCCAGCGAGGCGGGGTTCCGCCTCGACTCTTCCAAGCCTTTTTCCATCGCTCTGATGATCGCGTGGATTTCCTTCCCGTCGCCTTCCGGCACCGGCAGCGACTTGAGGAAATCGATCCGCCGTTCGACGAACCCGAGCACAACGGCGGTGTTCGACTCTTCGCGCTGGGCCTGAGTCGGCGCAGTGGAGATCCCGTGAGCTTTGCGAAACGCTTCCACCGCCTTCGCTTGGTGGAGGTAATCGCGGTGGCAATAGGCCTGAGCACGGCGCACGTACTGTTTTTTCGTCAGCGTTTCCCCCTGAGTGCTGTCGCCGCCCCCGCAGCCGGCCACCGACAGGAGCAGGACCAACACCAGCGCTCCCGCGACCCACACCCGCGAGGACCTCAGAAGCATTCCTTCAGTCCGTATTCCGTCGACAGCTTCCGCGCTTGCGCCAGCGCCTTTCCGGTCAGGAAGGTGAAGGGCGCGGCTTCCCCTTTTTTCATCCCCGCTTCCGCGGCGGTAAAGATTTTCGCAACCGTCTGCTTGTCCGCGGCGGGAGCTCCGAGCGTCTGCAGTTTGGCGATCCGATGTTCCATCGCGGGAACGAAGACTTCTTCGGCCTCTTCTTCGTAGACGCTTTTCGGCGCGTCCCTGTACCGCAGGTTCCGCTTTTCCGCGTAGGCTTCGATTTCTTTCGCGGCTTTTTCGGTTTCCTGGGCGCAGATCTTGTTCGCCTGGGCCACGAACTGGGCTTTCGTCAGGGTTTCCGTAGTTTCGCTCCCGCCGCCTCCTCCCCCGCATCCGGCGAGCAAGAGGACCACCAGGCCGAGCCCTGCCAGCTGTCTTCTCCCAAAGAACATTGAGTAATGCGAGACTATAACGCGGAAGCGCGAAGCGAGGACCTTGCGGATAGCGACGGGGTCGATCATCCCGCCAAGCTTTCGTCGCGCACGCACTCGGAGAGCCCATAGGCCTTGGCCAGCCGGTTGGCCTTCGCAAACAGGCGCGCCGGTTCCGTGGCGGCGCGATCCGGGTGTTCTTTTCCTTCGTTTATCCCTTCTTCGAAGGCGTCGAGGATCTTCTGGGTTTCGGCTTCGACGCGGGGAACCTCGCCGAGATTGGTGAGTTCGCGGAACTGCCTGAACACCAGCGGCACGACGATTTCTTCCCCGATTTCCCGCGCCTCCTGCTTGGTCGGTTCCCGCCCTTCGATCTGGTGTTCCTGGGCGAACCGTTCGAAGCCTTCTTCTATTTCGGTGCTGATGTAGCTGCAGATCTGATCAGCCAGCCTGAGGAACCCCGATTTGCTCAGGGTGGGGTGAGAGATGATCGGTTTCCTGTTCAGCGGACTGTTGGTGTCGGTGGTGGGCGGGCCTTCGGTGGGCGAGCCTTCGGTGGTGCCGCCACCGCTCCCGCAGCCGGCGACAAGCGCTGCGAGCAAGCAGACAGAGACCAGCACAGCAAGCAACCTCCTCACCTGACCCTCTCCCTTCCTCGAATTAATCGAAGTAATCGGGGAGCCTCCCGGACGCAAAGCGAAAAGAGGGCGCCCTATTGCGCCCGCTCCCAACCGCAAAACCACGCCGATAATACTTAATCTTAGCCGCACTTGGTGAGGCCGTATTCGCGCGAGAGCTTGTTCACCTTCGCGAACGGTCCGGCGCTTTCTTCCTTAGCCAGCAGGCTGGGGTCTTCTTCGCCTTCTTCCAGCGCTTCTTCGGCGGCGGCGAGGACCGCTTCCGCTTCTTCGTCAGGCGGCCCAAGCGCGCGGATGCCTTCGATCTCCTTGCGGATTCCCGGGATCACGACCGTTTCGATCCCTTCTTCCAGCTTCGCCTGAGGGGGCCGCTTCTTTTCCGAGAGGCCGTTTTCCTTCGCGAACTTTTCGAAGCCTTCGTTGATTTCCTTGCTGCCTTCGGCGCAGATCGCGTTGCCTTTCTTGACGAATTCCGCCTTGCTCAACGAGCTGGTGGTTTCGGTGATGCCGCCGCTACCGCAACCCGCAACGATCATCGCGTGTGCGGCGTGGGCGGCGAGCAGCGCGACGAGTCGCTTGCTCAACCTGTTCTCCTCTACCTTGGGGGTTTACCGGGTTAAAGTCGGCAACCTATCGACCCAGTCGGCCGGCTGCACGAGCTAAATGCGCTGGATCAGCGTCCCCGTGCCGAGGCCGCCGCCGCAGCACATCGTCACCAGACCCATCTCCTTGTCGGAGCGCTCCATCTCGTGCAGCAGGGTGGTGATCAGGCGGGCACCGGTCGAGCCCAGCGGGTGGCCGAGGGCGATCGCGCCGCCGTTGACGTTGACCCGGTCCATGTCGGGATCGAGCTCGCGGCGCCAGGCGCCGACCACCGAGGCGAAGGCCTCGTTGATCTCGACCAGGTCGATGTCGTCCATCGCCATCCCGTTGCGCTCGAGCAGCTTGCGGGTGGCGGGGATCGGGCCGGTGAGCATGATCACCGGGTCGACCCCGACCGTGGTCTGATCGAAGATCCGGGCCCGCGGCTTCAGGCCGAGCTCGTCGGCCTTCTCGCGGGTCATCAGCAGGACCGCGGCGGCGCCGTCGGAGACCTGCGAGGAGTTGCCGGCGGTGATCTTGCCGTCCTCCTTGAAGGCGGGCTTCAGCTGTGAGAGGCCCTCGAGGGTCGTCTCGCGCAGGCCCTGGTCGGTCATGTAGGTGTCGCCGTTCACCTGCATCGGGATCATCTCCCGCTCGAACCGGCCCTCCTCGGTCGCCTGCTTGGCGAGCTGCTGGGAGCGGAGGCCGATTTCGTCGAGCTCGGCCCGGCCGATCTCCCATTTGTCGGCGATCATCTCCGCCGAGAGGCCCTGCGGGATCAGGTCGTAGCGCTCCATCAGCTCCGGTGAGAAGGCCAGCCCGTGCTCCTCCATCACCGAGTAGGAGTCGGCGAAGGAGATGTGGCCCATGTGCTCGACGCCGCCGCCGATCGCGACGTCGTGGACGCCGGAGGCGACCAGCGCTGCGGCGAAGTTAACCGCCTGCTGGGCCGAGCCGCACTGGCGGTCGACGGTGGTGGCGGGCACCTCCTGCGGCAAGCCGGCCTCGAGCCAGGCGTTGCGGCCGATGTTCAGCCCCTGCTCGCCGAACTGCTGCACGCAGCCGGCGATCACGTCGCCGACCTCGTTCGGGTCGATTCCGGCGCGGTCGATCAGCTCTCTGTAGGTGCGGGCGAGGAGGTTCGAGGGATGCAGGTTCTTGTAGTAGCCCTTCTCCGGATGACCGCGGCCGATCGGCGTCCGCACCGCCTCGACGATGACGACCTCTCGCCCACCGAACCTGCCGTTGCCGTTGTCCATCGCCAGCCCTCCGTTTCAGAAGATTCCTCGGCGCGCCTCGCGCGGCCTCTACTTGAGGGTAGCCGATTGACTGGTCAGTCAGCCAAAGTTCCGGGTCCTACAGGCGTAGCTGACTTGAGGGGCCTCATACGGGCCTTCAAGTCAGCACCCCCACACGGCACCTTCCCCCTGATGCGTGATAGAAGCCCCGGCCAATGAGCGCTAACCAGGGTTACTCGAGTCCGGGGATCGCGGGCAGCGGGGCGATAGCCACCGGCCTTGCCGCGGTCTCGACCACCACCGCCGACACGATCCTGCTGGCGCGCAGCGAGGCCTCCGCCTGGCGCGCCGAGGAGAAAGTCGTCGCCGCCTGCGCCAAGATCGACGGTGCCGAGCCCTCGCGGCTGCGGGTCACCACCGACCCGAAGGACCTCGCCGACTGCGACGTCGTCGTCGAGGCGATCGTCGAGGAAGTCGAGCCGAAGGGGGAGCTGCTGAGCGCGATCGCCGCGGCCTGCCCCGACGCCGACCTCGCGACCACCACCTCCTCGCTCAGCATCGCCAAGATCGCCAAAGCCGCCGGCACCGACAAGCTCTTCGGCTTCCACGTCTTCAACCCGGTGCCGCGGATGGCGCTGGTCGAGGTCTGCATCCCCGACGGCGCCGCCGGCGCGCGCGAGAAGGCGCTCGCCTGGTGCGCGGCGCTCGGCAAGACCGCGGTCGAGGTCCCCGACCAGGCCGGCTTCGTCGTCAACCGCCTCCTCTTTCCCTTCCTCTTCGACGCCGTGCGGCTGGTCGAGCGGACCGGGATGGAGCCGGGCGAGGTCGACACCTGCATGAAGCTCGGCGCCGGCCACCCGATGGGCCCGCTCGCCCTGCTCGACTTCGTCGGCCTCGACGTCTCCAAGGCGATCGGCGACGCTCTCTACGCCGATTCCGAAGAGCCGACCCACAAGCCCCCGGGCCTGATCGAGCAGATGGTGGGCGAAGGCAAGCTGGGCCGCAAGTCCGGCGCGGGTTTCTACAGCTACGACTAGGGACGAAGACTTACTCGGTACAGGGGACGGGTATTCCCCTCCCTCCCTGGGTTGCTCGCCTGGATCGGAACTAGCTGACCGCGAACGTCGCTGGTGCGAGCAAGAGGACGCCGGTCGGTCCGGGGAATACCCGTCCCCTCCACAACAGCGCTCCGTTAGACGCCGAACCCTGAGCCGGCTCTATTGCGTGGCGGTCGGGGTCCGGTTGGTCCCTAAGCCGCTTTGCTCTTGCCGCTGAGGTCCCAGATGACGTCGGCCTCTGAGATGCCTTGGCGGCGGGCGACGGTCTCTACCTCTTCCCAGGGCAGCTCTGCCTCCGGCAGATCGTCCCAGCGGGCGAGGTCGAGGGCCTCGATCGCCCCTCTGAGCGCCGGGCCGAGGTGCTCCTCGGAGCGAAGCAATGCCCTCAGCACCTCCAGCTGCTTGTCGGTCAGGCGTACAACCCACATGGCGGGTACCTCCAACTTGAGCGGATCGCGGGTTGCCCGGAGAAGCTAGGCCGCGGGCCGGACGGAACGCTCGCTGATGCGCACCGCCTCGATCCGGTTCTCGCGCACCGCCTCGACCCGGATCGTGTAGCCGTTGGCCTGGATCGAGTCGCCGCGCTTCGGCAGCCGGCCGAGCTCGCCGAAGACGTAGCCGCCGACCGAGTTGAAGGCGTCGGTGTCGACCGGCAGCTCGATTCCCGCGTCCGCGAGGTCGCCGAGCGAGACGTGCCCGCGGACGAACCAGTCGCCGTTGGTCAGCCTGCGCAGGGCGGCGGCGCGGGGGTCGGTTTCGTCCTCGATCTCTCCCACCACCTCCTCGAGGATGTCCTCGACGGTGACGATCCCGACCGTGCGCCCGTACTCGTCGACGACGACCGAGAGCGAGGTCCGCTGCACCTGCAGGTCGTGCAGGAGGTCGTCGAGCGGGCGCGTCTCGGGGACGATCAAGGCGTCGCGGACGACGGTGTCGAGGGAAGCGCCGGGACCCTCGCTCATGTAGAGGCGGGCGAGGCTGTTGTTGTGGACGATCCCCTTCACCCGGTCGGGGTTGTCTTCCTCGATCACGACCAGCCGGGTGTGGCCGGAGGTGACGCAGCGCCGCAACGCCGCCTCGACCGTCTCCGCGGCGTTGACCGTGACCACCGCGGGGATCGGCGTCATTACCTCCCGCGCCTCCTGCTCGTGCAGGTGGACGACGCCGCCGAGCATGCCGGCCTCGCCGGGATCGAGGGTGCCGCCGAGGCTGGAGCTGTCGATGATCTGCTTCAGGTCCTCGGCGGTGTGCCGCTCCTCGAGGTCGCCAGGGTTGACCCCGAACAGGCGGACGACGCTGTTGGAGACCCAGCTCAGCGCCTTCGTGAAGGGCGCCGTCGCCACCGCGAACCAGTTGAGCGGCCGCGCCACCCGCCGCGCCGTGCGCTCGGCGTTGGCGATCGCGAGCATCTTCGGCACCTGCTCGCCGATGCTGATGTGGACGGCGGTGACGAAGACGAAGGCGATCGCGAGGGAGATGGCGGCGGCAACCCCGTGCGAGAGGCCGCCGAAGAGGGGCTGGAGCAGCTTCGCCAGCGAGGGCTCGCCGAGGAAGCCGATCCCGATCGAGGCGATGGTGACGCCGATCTGGCAGGCGGAGAGCGATTCTTCGATGTGGTCGAGCTGCTCGACCACCGCCTCGGCGCCGGTCTCGCCCTCCTCGGCGAGTTGCGCCATTTTCCCGCGCCGGGCGCGCACGAGAGCGAACTCGGCCGCGACGAAGAAGCCGTTGACGGCGATCAACAGCAGAAGTAGGACGAGCAGCAGGACGCTCATCGTCTATGCGGCCCGGTACTTCGGGCTGGGACGTCCTCGGCCATGCGGCATCGTGAATATAGCTACCCGAGCCGCGGCTCTTTGGCCGGGGTTTGCTCCGGATGGGATATTGAGCGGACGATGAGAGTCGCAACGCTCAGCGAGATGCTCGAAGAGGTGGTGCGCCAGGGTGAGGCGACGGGGACGGAACACCACGCCCACGAGCTGCGCGGCGAGCTCGAGGGCCGCCTGGCGACGGTGCGGGCGGCGATCGCGGGGAGCGGCTCACCGCGGGTGATCGCGCTACAGCGGCTCGATCCGGTGCGGGTCGGCGGCTTCTGGATCCCGGAGATGATCTCGATCGCCGGCGGCGAGGACGT
>JBQCIG010000131.1:0-4962 GCA_051953975.1 Solirubrobacterales bacterium
TGCACTACCAACCCCCCGCCGCCAAAATATATTTCTCTCTTCACTTTGTTCCCCTCCGCTTGTCTGCAAACCCATCGGCTGCGCTTAGAAGGCACCGATACCGGACGGAGTTCCCACGCCCGTCGGTCCGTCGTACCCGGCGGTGCCCTGGCACATCAGCGTCCCGCAGCTGCCGTTGGAGCCGCCGGTGACGTCATGCAGGACGCTGCCGTCGCCGAGGTGCCCGTAGAGCCCGGAAGCGCCCGAGGTGCCGGCCGGTAGGCCTCCCGCCAAGGCGTAGACACCGGCGATCAGCGGCGAGGAGAGGCTGGTGCCGCCGACCTTGAACCAGCCGGAGCGGCCCTGGTACTTGACCGAGTCGTAGACGGCCGCGCCGGTGTTGGGATCGGCGTCGGCGGCGACGTCGGCGGTGCCGCGCTTGCCGCCGCAGGCGGTGAGGAAGCTCTGCCAGGAGGGCGCCGTGACGTAGAGGCTGCAGCCGCTGCCGGCGCCGCTCCAGACGCTCTCGCCGCCGTAGGTGTTGCCTTCGCCGAGCGTGAGCGTCGTCCCGCCGACCGTGATCACCGAGGAGAGCGCGGCGGGGAAGCCGAACGACCCATAGCTGTTGTCGCCGGAGGAGACGGTGACGGCGATGCCGGGCTGGTTGTAGGGAGCGGCGTAGGCTTCGCCCAGCTCGCTCGAGAACTCGGAGCCGCCGTAGCTGTTGGAGATCTCCGTCGCGCCCAGTTTCGCCGCGGTCTTGACCCCGGCCGCCAGGCTGCTGAGGCTGCTCGAGCTCGCCTCGACCAGCACGATCTTGCAGTTGGGGCAGATGCCGTGGGCGGTCTCGACGTCGAGTGCGATCTCCAGCGCCCAGCCGCTGTTTGCTTTCGGGAACGGCCCGCTGGCGCTGCCGCTCTGGTTGACCTTCTTGAAGCAGGGGTTGGCGCTGTTGCAGAGGGGTAGGCCGAACTGGCTGCTGTAGGCGTTGAGGTCGCTGGCGACGCTCGGGTCGTCGTAGGCGTCGACGATCGCGATCGTCTGCCCGGCGGGCGCGCTGGCCGGAAGGCCGTAGGCGCCGTGGAACTGGGCCGGCCCGTAGCCGGCGGGCGCGGGGGTGACCTGCGGCGTGCCCTTGGCGTCGGTGACGACGCGGGCATGGCACTTGGCGCTGCCGACGGCGGCGGGGCCGGGACAGACGGGCCGCTGCGACACGGCCAGCGCCGGCGCAGCAGCCAACCCCATCGACGCGACAACCGCAGCCGCAATCCACACCAACTTGATCCGCAATCCGCCCATGTTCAAACCTTTCTCTCCCTCGAAGTGAGGGGGAGATGCTAGCCGCCCAACAGCAACCGGTGTGAAAGTCGTACCTGGTTTTAGGCTCTCAGGCGGGAGAGCCAGCGCGCAGTTGCTCCAGCGCCGCGGCGATCCGCGAGACGCCCTCGGCGGCGCAGTCGGCGGGCACCGGCGCGAAGGAGAGGCGGAGGCTGCGCTCGCCGCCGTCGAGCATGAAGTCGGGCCCGGCGACGAAGGTGACCCCGTGGTTCTTCGCCTCGGCGAGGAGGACGGCGGAGTCGGTGCCCTCGGCGAGGTCGAGCCAGAGGAAGTAGCCGCCATCGGGGACGACGAACTTGGCCTCCGGGACCTGCTCTTCGAGGGCCGAGACGAGCGCGTCGCAGCGCGCCTTCAGCTCGCCCTTAACGAACTCGATGTTGCGGTCGAGCTCACCGCTGCGGCAAAGCTCGAGCACGATCGCCTCCGCCAGCATGTTCGGCGAGATGTAGGTCTCGTTGGCTTTTTTCGCCAGCTTCTTGATCTCCTCCTGCGGCCCGGCGAGGTAGCCGACGCGGACGCCGGGGCTGACCGTCTTCGAGAAGGAGGAGGCGTGGACGACCTTGCCGGCCCGGTCGAGCGAGAGCATCGTCTCCAGCGGCTCGCCCTCGAAGGGCAGCTCGCGGTAAGGGTCGTCCTCGAAGATCCAGAAGTCGCGCTCGGCCGCCAGCTCGACCAGGCGCCGGCGCTTCTCGACCGAGAGCGTGCAGCCGGCGGGGTTGTGGGCGTTGGGGATGATGTGGGCGAACTTCAGCGGCCCTTCCTCGAGCGCCGCTTCCAGCGCCCCGATATCCACCCCGTCGGCCTCCAGCGGCAGCGGCACCAGCTCGACGCCGAGCTGCTGCAGGAGGAGCAGGGTGCGGTCATAGGAGGGTTGCTCGACCGCGACCCGGTCGCCCGGCCCCAGCAAATGCTGAAACAGCATCGCGCCCGCCTCGAGCGAGCCGTTGGTGATCATCACCTGCGCCGGATCGAGGTCGCCATGCCGCTCTGCCACCCACTGGCAGAGGCCGGGATGGCCGATCCCGACGCCGTAGGAGAGCGCCGTTTCCCAGTCGCTGGCGAGCGCCCGCGCCGCCGCCTCCCGCACCTGCTCGTGGGGAAGGATGTCGGCGCTCGGGGCACCGCGCGCGAAGGAGATCGTGTCGCCTGCCATCGGACTCCCGACCCTAGCAACGGCACCCAGCGGGCGACCCGTCGGGCATACTCATCTCATGGGAAGGGTCTGGGGACTCGCCGTGGCGCTCGTTCTGCTGGCTGCTCAACCGGCGGCCGCGCTCACCGAACCGAGCGGCGAGCTGATCGCCGGCAGCGAAGAAACCGTCCTGCGGCTCCACGACCTCCCGCCCGGCTACCAGATCGGCGACGACAGCGGCTGCGGCCCGCTGGGACCTCCCGAGGGCGGGCCGGAAGGGCGCCTCGGGCGGCGCTACGAAAAGTGGCTCTTCAAGTACTGGCCCGAAGGATGCGGCTACCAGTACGAACAGATCTTTAAGGTCCTGGGCCTGGGAGCGGCGCCGCCGCTGGTCGAAGCCGAGACCCTGAACACTCCCAGCGAAGCGGCCGCCAGCAGTGGCTTCGGCATCTACACCGCCCTGGTCGAGCGCTCGAAGGAGGGGCAGCGGCGCAAGACGGTCTCGATCCCTCCGAGCGGAGCCCAGGCCTTTCTGCTCCGCTCGAAGAACGAGCTGGTCGACGGGAAGATCCACCAGCCCGCCACCTTCCTCTTCTGGCGCTCCGGGAAGCTGATCTCGTTCGTCGAGGCCGCCGGGCTTAACACGCGCCGCAACGATCGCGCCGCCCTCCACTTCGCCCAGCTCCAGCAGGAGCGGCTGGAACACCCCTCCCCCTACACCGAAGCCGAACGGGACGACAGCGAAGTCTGGCTCGACGACCCCGGGCTGAAGTTCCCCATCTACTGGGTCGGGAACCCGTTCGAATCCGCACTAGCGCCCCCCGTCGCGCTGGAAGCCGCCTACACGGGCGCGGTTGGCCCGCCCGGGGCAAAGCTCAACCTCGAATACGAAGAGATCAGGATCCTCGGCTGGGCCCGGCACGGCTGGAAGCAGTTCCAGTCCAGCGTCCTCGGCAAGATCAACCTGCACGCCCGCTGCACCGCCACGACCAAAGTCGACCTCCCAAGCGGCTCCGCCGTCGTCTACGCCGGTTATGGCCGCTTCCGCACCCGAGCCTGCCCGGACTATCGCCCGACCCGCTACTACGCCGTCGCCCACATCGGCGGCATGGTGATCGGCGTCAACCTCGCCATCTGCACGGGCTGCCTCGGAGCCGGCGGCGGGCCATTCAACTCGCAGGCCGGGATGGAAGCAATCCTCGGCGCGCTGACGGTGCGGCCGAAGCCGGCCTACGCGAGCGGCTAGAGCGAGCGCAGCGTCTCGACGGCGATCTGGGCCGTCTCGGTCGGGCTTTCGCCGACCCGCACGCCCTCCGCTTCGAGCGCGTCTTTCTTCGCCTGGGCGGTGCCGGAGGAGCCGGAGATGATCGCGCCGGCGTGGCCCATCTGCTTGCCGGGCGGGGCGGTGAAGCCGGCGATGTAGGCGACCACCGGCTTCGAGACCTCGGCGGCGATGAACTCGGCCGCCCGCTCCTCGGCGTCGCCGCCGATCTCGCCGACCATCACGATCAGCTCGGTCTCGGGGTCCGCCTCGTACAGCTTCAGGATGTCGATGAAGTCGGAGCCGACGATCGGGTCGCCGCCGATGCCGACGATCGAGGAGTTGCCGGTGCCGGCCTGCTTCAGCTCGTTGCCGATCTGGTAGGTCAGCGTCCCCGACTTGGAGACGACCCCGATCGGCCCGGGGTCGAAGAACTGGGCGGGGATGATCCCGACGTTGGCCTTGCCGGGCGAGAGGATGCCGGGGCAGTTCGGGCCGATCAGCCGCACCCCCGCCTCCTTCGCCTTCCTGTTGGTGCTGAGCATGTCGAGGACGGGGATGCCCTCGGTGATCGCGATCACCGTCCCGACGCCGGAGTCGATCGCCTCGTCGATCGCCGCAGCGGCGAAGCGGGCGGGGACGAAGATCATCGAGGTGTTGGCGCCGGCCTCCTCGACCGCGTCGGCGATCGTGTCGAAGACCGGCACGCCCTCGACGTCCTGGCCGCCCTTGCCGGGGGTGACGCCGGCGACGAGGTCGGTCCCGTAGGCCTTGTTGCGCAGGCCGTGGAAGGAGCCCTCGCGACCGGTCAGGCCGGAGACGGCCAGCTTCGTGCCCTCGTCGATGATGATGCTCACGAGGCGCTCCCGGCGAGCTCGACGACGCGGCGGGCAGCGTCGAGCATCGTCTTCTCTTGGTGCAGGTTGGGCAGGTCCGCCTCGGCGAGGATCCGCAGCCCCTCCTCCGAGTTGGTGCCGTCGAGGCGCACCACCAGCGGCACCCCGAGGTCGATCTGGCCGGAGGCGGTGACGATCCCGTTGGCGATCTCGTCGCAGCGGGTGATGCCGCCGAAGATGTTGAAGAGGATCGCGGTGACCTTCTCGTCGCTCTTGATCACTTCCAGCGCGTTGACGATCGCCTCGGCTTTGGAGCCGCCGCCGGCGTCGAGGAAGTTGGCCGGGGCGCCCCCCGCCTGGGCGACGACGTCGAGGGTCGACATGCAGAGCCCGGCGCCGTTGGCCAGGATCCCCAC
>JBQCIG010000132.1:0-3390 GCA_051953975.1 Solirubrobacterales bacterium
GGCGGTCCACCCGGCGGGGAACCCCATCAGCCACTCGACCCACTCCGGGTTCAGCGGCCCAGTGGTCCCGTAGCTGCGCGGCGGCCGACCCGCCGAGCGCTTGTGCTCGGCCTTCGTGTTGCTCGCGATCGGCGTCGGGAAGATCGGCTCCCGCGCCACCGCGGTCCGCAGGTTGTCGCCGCCCTGCCGGCTGGAGGACTTTCCGGGGCCGCCCAGGCTGTCGCTCCGCGTCGGCGTCGGCCAGGACCGCCGCTCGGCTTCGTTCACCGCCCGCCCGAGCTCGTTGCCGCTCGGGCCGGGATTCCGCCGCTGCCCCGGCTTCGGCATCCCGTGCGGGGTAGGCCACGATCCAGACCCGCTTTCGCAGGTGAGGTGCCCCGAACTCTCTAGCGGATAGGCACGCCCACTCCGCGTCATACCGTGCTTCGGCCAGGTCTCCGAGAACTCGGCCGACCGGCGCCCGGTCCCACCTCTTCCCTCTCCCGGTGAGAAGGGCGGGCACGTTCTCCACGACGACGTAGCGGGGTCGAAGCTCGCGAACGATCCGGGCGAACTCGGACCAAAGACCCGAGCGGGCGCCGTCGATCCCGGCTCCCTTGCCGGCGCTGCTGAGGTCCTGGCAGGGGAAGCCGCCGCAGATGAGGTCGACCGGGTCGAGTTCTCCGGCTCCGACCTCGCGCACGTCCGCGAATCGGGCGGCGTCGGGGAAGTGCCGTGCGAGGACGGCGCGGCAGTAGGGGTCGAGCTCGACCTGCCAGGAGACGCGCATCCCCGCGCGCTCGAAGCCGAGGTCGAAGCCGCCGATGCCCGAGAAGAGGCTGCCGACATTCACAGCCTCTCCCGCTGCCGTCGCGGGCGCGATGCCCTCTTATCCGATGCTCCCGCCCGGCGGCGTCCGCTCCGATGTCCTGGATCGAAGCTCCGGGTCGGGCAGTTGGAGCAGAGAAGCCCGCCGCTCCTGCCCGAACCGGACGCCCTGTTGCCGTCGAGGTCGAACCCGCCCCATCGACACCAGCGGATGCCCAAGGCGGCGGCCTCTTCCTCCAAGGCTTCGATTGCCTCGGCCCACCACTCCGGCCAGAAGGTTCGCATCAGATTCCGCTCCTCCTCGGCCTGCGCAAAAGCTCCGCAGTTGCACTCGCCCGAGCGATGGGTCAAGGCCGCGACGTCGGAGGTCGGGAGGTCGAAGCGATCGCGGTAGCCGGCCATCTGCTCCGCGGTCCAGTCGATGAGCGGGTTGCAGAACTTCGCCGATCCCCGCTCCGTCAGCGGCTTCCGCTTGGATCGCCTCCTGCTCTCCGCCCGGCGGATGCCCGAGAGGAAGAGGACCGAGGAGAAGCGCGAGGATCCCCGCTTCGTTTCGCGGAGGATTTCTTCGATTCGGCGCTCCTTGAGGCGGGAGTACGCCTTTCCGTGCTGACCGGGGCCGGGGAACCCTTGCGGCGCCTGGCCGTAGACCTTGCTCGCCCTCCGGCCGGCACGCCGGTCCTCGGCGATCATCTGCTCCACCGTCAGGGATGGGCGGAGCCGGGCGGCGGCCCGAAACCGCTTCCACCAGAGCCCGTCCCCCAGCACCATCGTCCGGTAGGCGTCGCCCGATCGGCGGATCGTCAGGGGCTTGTCGAGAAGCGCCGCGAAAGCGCGAATGTGATCCTCGACTCCGACGATCTTCTCCACCGTCGGGATCGCGGTCCCGGTGTCGATGTAGAAGAGGGCGTCGTAGTGGTCGCGGAGCCGATGGGCCAAGACCCCCGAATCGCCACCTCCCGAGAAGAGGCAGTAGGTCTTGATCGGCTGCCAGCGCGCCTTTGCCTCTGCCACCAGCTCGTCGGGATCGCGCCCCCGGCCGGCATCGAAGTCAGCCATCGGCGCCTCGTTCCATGCAGGAGCACGCCCCCCACTCGCCCCGGTCGAACGCGCCCGAGTCGCATTCGAGCCGTCGCCGGAAGCGGCGCATCGTCAGCGGCTTCGTGACGCCGCCGCTGCGGTCGCGCAGGATCGCCACGTCCTTGCCGAGCGCTTCGCGCAGCTCCTGCTCGCGGCGCTCGTGGTAGCGGTAGCGCTCGGGGTGCCTTCGGAGCAGGAGGGCAAAGGAAGCCTGCCCGCCCTTGACGCAGAAGCCGCCGCAGTTGTTGTGCCGGAAGCCCTCGGCGTAGAGGCGAGGAGGCCGCAGCCCTTCGACCTCCATCCAGCCGAAGACCTCCTCTTTAGAGAGGTAGGGCCGATCGCACAGCGGCGCCTCCACCCGCCACGGCGCCCAATGCCCCGCCGCGCGGTCGAGGCGGTGGACCTCCGACCAGTCGTAGCCGAGCACGACAAGGCAGCCGGCCGGGTCCCGATGCTCCTCCAGCCAGCGCCGCATGAGCTGCCGCTTGAGGACCGCCGAGCAGGGATCGACGCGGGTGTTGCCGAGGTAGCGCTTGTCGCGGAAGACCTGATGCGGATCGCGCCCCTCGGCGATCCATTCGAGCCTCGGGCACCACGACCGGGCAGCAGCGGCCAGCGCCCGGAGATGGAGGCGGCGCCGGTCCTCATCCTCAAGCGGCGGGATCGCTGCGGTGCGCTGGAGGAGACCGGGGGGAACTCGCCCGCCCAGGAGATTCGCCGTCCCCTCCAGCAGGAAGCGGTAGAGGTCGTCGTCCTCGATCAGGGTGTCGGCGAAGAGCAGCGTCAGCCGCTCGCCGCCGTGCCGGTCGATGATTCGCCGCGCGGCTCCCCAAGAGCCCGCCCCACCGCTCAGCATCACGACCCCCTCGCGCTCAGCCATCGGCACGACCTCGCTGCGCGAAGACGGCGACATACGCTCGCCCGGAGTCGTGGTAGCGCCGCAGGAACTGACGCCAGCCGCGCCGAGCCTCCCTGACGGTCGGAGCGCTGACACGAAGGACCGCGCGGCCGCCGCGTGCCCCGGCCAGGACCACGGCCAGCTGGCCGTCGCGATATGGGACGTGCTGGAGCGCCTGATGAGATCGCAGAGCCCGCGCTGCGCGACGGGCGGCGGTGCTGCCCTTCACGTCCTGGGGGTCCTGCCTCTGGGTCGGGGAGCGGGGTTCGCTCTGCTCGCCTCCCTTCGCCTCGGTGGGGAGCGCCTGAGGGGAGGCGATCGACGCTGGCCGCTCTGCGGTAGAGGACTGCTGATCCTGCTCGCTTGCGGCGAGCACGAACAGCCCCGCGAAGCCGACGAGGATCGCGCTGGCGAAGACGAGGATCGCCCGCGCTGCACTCGGGTCGAGCGGGCGGTCGAGGAGGGCGCGGAGCCGGTCAGCCATTGGCGCCGCCCTTCGTGCTCGGCGGCTGCGCGTAGCCGAAGATCGGCGCCGGCATCCCCCACTGCACAGCCTGCGAGGGCAGGAACGGCCCCGAGCGCGCCACCCGGTCGCCGAAGTTGCC
>JBQCIG010000133.1:0-12052 GCA_051953975.1 Solirubrobacterales bacterium
CGGCCTGTTCCGCGGGGCGGCGGGGCCCCCCCCCGCCCCCCCCGCCGCGCCTGGGGCGGGGGGGTGGGCGCCGGGCGGGGCCCCCCCCCGCCTCCCTGCTACAGCCAGTGTTGTGCGAGGCGGCGCGTGGCCGTCTCGCAGAGGGAGATTGCTCGTTCTAGGGTCGAGAAGTTGATGTTGTCCGAGGTGTCGGTGGGCCAGTGGTAGTGGCCGGCCTGCTTGAGGTCGTTGCAGCTGCAGAGGACTGCGGTCTCGTAGCCGGCGGCGAGGGGCTCGAGGCCGTCGGTGCCGTTGTGGATCCGCAGGTTGGGGAAGAACCAAATCCCCAGCTCCTCCGCCAGGCCGTCCATGAAGGCGAGGGCGCGGGGCGAGTACTCGTTCATCTTCAGGAAGCCCTCGCCGCGGAGGGCGAGCAGGTGCTCGGAGCCGAGCGCCTCGAGGCAGAGGAAGACGGTGCTCTCGCGTGGCAGCTCCGGAAAGTGGCGCTCGCCGAAGGCTTTCATCCCCTCGCTGAAGGACTCCTCCGAGCCGGTCGAGAGCAGGACCACGCGGACGCCCTCGGGCGGGCTCTCGACGAAACGGCGGGCGAGCGCCAGCAGGGCGATGCAGGAGGCGCCGTTGTCGTTGGCCCCCGGCACGACCGGGCGCAGGCCGATGTCGGCCATCGCCGCCGCCGAGCCGAGGCCGAAGAGCAGGCCGAGCTTGGCGAGCGCGCGGCGGCCGCTGAGCGCGCCGAGCGCCGCCAGCAGCGGCCCGCCGAGGACCGGCGCCATCAGCGGCGGGCTGGTGTCGTTGCGCTCGATCAGCCCGAGGCGATCGGCGAGCTGCGGGAGCCACGGGTGGAAGACGAGGCCCGAGTGGGGGGCGTCGTGGTGGGAGATGAAGACGACGGTGCGCTCGGCGGCGCGGTCGCCGAGCTCGCAGACGACGTTGTAGGTGGTGCGCTGCGGCAGCAGCCGGCGCAGCCGGCGCCGGCGGGGCGGGAAGTCGTCGGCGATGCCGGCGGCGCCGAGCGCTCCCAGCAGCGTCCCGAGCGCTCGCCGCCCGCGCAGCGCCGCCGCCGCGCCGAGGACGCCGAGCGCCGCGCCGATCCCGAGCGGCCACCAGAAGGTGCCGTGGGCGGTCTCGGCCTCGATCCGCGCCTCGGCACCGAGCTCGGCGAAGCGGGAGACGAGCCACTCGGCGGCGCGCCGCTCGCCGTCCGAGGCGGACGGGCGTTCGATCCGCTCCAGCTCCTCGAGCCGCTCTCGCAGCCAATCCGCTTCGCTCGGCACGGTCGGGGACGCTAGCCGCTTACCATGGGCGCATGCTCGGTGGTGGGTCGATCACCCTCTTCCACGTCCGCGGGATCAGAGTCAGCGTCGACTGGTCCTGGTTCATCGTCCTCTTCCTGGTCATCCTCTACATGACCCAGTTCTTCGAACGCCTGCTCGGAGAGGGAGGGACGACGCCCTTCCTCTACGGGCTGTTCAGCGCCGCCGGCTTCTTCGGCTCAATTCTCCTGCACGAGTTCGGCCACGCGGTGGCGGCGATCCGCAACGGGATCGGCATCTCCGGCATCCAGCTCTGGATCTTTGGCGGGATGGCGCGGATGGACCGCGAAGCCGACTCGCCGAAGACGGAGCTGCAGGTGGCGCTGGCGGGCCCGGCGGTGACCTTCGCGATCGTCGTCGTGCTGACGCTGGTCGGCGTGGGGGCCGTCGGCTGGACCGAGTTCAAGGAGGCGGCGATCCAGGAAACGCGCTCGAACGCCTCCGGCCTGATGGCGTTGGTCGCCTGGCTGGTGACGATCAACGCCCTCGTCCTCGTCTTCAACCTGCTGCCCGCCTTCCCGATGGACGGTGGCAGGGTCACCCGCGCGATCGCCTGGGCGTGCAGCGGCAACCGCAACCAGGCGACCCGCTTCGCCGCCAACCTCGGTCGCCTCTTCGGCTACGCCTTCATCGCCGGCGGCCTGGCGCTCGCCTTCGCCGGCAACCTCTTCTTCGGCGTCTGGCTGGCGCTGATCGGGATGGTGATCAACGGCTCAGCCCGGGGCGCCGCGATGCAGACCGCGATCACCAGCCGCATCGGCGACGTGCGGGTCGCCGACGTGATGGACCGCGAGCCGGTGGCGATCCCCGGCGACCTCAGCGTCGAGCAGGCGCTGGACGAGTACTTCCTCCGCTACCGCTGGCCCTGGTTCCCGGTCGTCGACGCGGCCCACCGTTTCCTCGGCCTCGTCGACCGCGACCGCGCCGACCAGGTCCCAGAGGTCTCCCGCGCCAGCTCCCACGTCTCCGAGCTGGTCGACCACGACATCGGCCTCTTCGTCCCCGACGACACCCCCCTGGATGCGCTGCTCGCCAACCAGAACCTGCGCCGCCTCGGCGCGCTGATGGCCGTCGACGCCGAAGGCCGCCTCAGCGGCGTGATCACGATCGAGCAGGTGGGGCGGGCGCTGCGCGACGCGACCGCTGGACACTGAAGGTGATCAACGAGGATCGCCGCCGTAGGAGATAGATCGATGGCGAATGGCGGCAACGCGAACGGTCCTTCCGCCGTCGGTCAGCTGGTAGAGGATTCGATAGGCCCCGACGCGTAACGAATAAAGGCCCCGGAGCTTTCCGCGTAATGCGTAGCCGGCGAGCGGATCGCGCTCCAGTAAACCGAGCGCATCCTCAATCGCGTCGATCAGCGGCCAGTTCAGTTCAAGTAGGTCGCGACGGGCTCGTCGCGCGAGGACCAATCGTGCCAACGATCAGCTGGCAGCGGCCCGACGTTCAGCGAGCTCGTTGCGAAGCTCGGCAAGGGTGATCGTCTGTCCCTGCTCGATCTCGGCAAGCCCTGCCTCCAGGGCAGAGAGGGCATTCGGATCGGAGAGGACCTCGGCGGTCTCCTCCAGCGCCTCGTACTCGTCGATGGGGACCAGCACCGCCGCGGGGGTCCCATTGCGGGTCACTAATACGTGATCGCGGCGATCGCTGACATCGTTAAGCAGGCTGCTGAGATTGCTACGCAACTCCCGTACGGGGACCGTCTTGGCCACAACGGAAAGTGTACATGGTCGTGTACACAGCCTAAGCGACCGGTCGATGCCGGTCGATGATGCGGCCGAAGTCGGTGCCGGCGGGGAGGGTGCCGAAGGCCTGTCCCCAATCGCCGCTGAGGCGGGAGGCGCAGAAGGCGTCGGCTACCGCTTCGTCGCCGTAGCGAACGAGGAGGGAGCCTTGGAGGGCGAGGGCCATGCGTTCGACCAGATGGCGGGCGCGGGACTCGATCGTCTCCAGGTCGCCTGGCAGCTCGTCGCGCAGGGCATTGGCGAAGGTGGCGAGGCGGGACTCGGCGACGGCGCCCTCTTCGACCTCGGCGAAAAAGGCCTCCAGCGAAGTCGGGCTCTTGACCATCGCCCGCAGGACGTCGAGGCACTGGACGTTCCCCGAGCCCTCCCAGATCGAGTTCAGCGGGCTCTCGCGGAAGAGGCGCGGTAGCCCCGACTCCTCGACGTAGCCGTTGCCGCCGAGGCACTCCAGCGCCTCGCCGGCGTGGGCGACGGCGCGCTTGCAGATCCAGTACTTGAGGACGGCATTGGCGATCCGCTTCAGCCGCTGGGCCTCCTCATCGCCGGCGAGCGCTTCGTCGTAGGCGCGGGCCAGGCGCAGCGCCGAGATCGTCGCCGCCTCCGACTCGACCGCGAGGTCGGCAAGGACGTTGCGCATCAGCGGCTGCTCGATCAACTCGCGGCCGAAGACCGAGCGGTGGGCGGCGTGGTGGATCGCCTGGGCGACGCCGGCGCGCATCCCGGTGGCGCCGCCGAGCACGCAGTCGAGGCGGGTGTGGTTGACCATCTCGATGATCGTCCGCACCCCCGCGCCCTCCTCGCCGACCAGCCAGGCCGAGGCGGCGTCGAACTCGATCTCGCTGGAGGCGTTGGAGCGGTTGCCGAGCTTGTCCTTCAGCCGCTGCAGGCGGAAGCGGTTGCGCTCGCCGTCCGGCGTCCAGCGCGGGAAGAGGAAGCAGGAGATGCCGCCGTCGGCCTGGGCCAGCACCAGGAAGGCGTCGCACTGGGGCGCCGACATGAACCACTTGTGCCCGGTCAGCTCGTACTCGGCGCCGGGGCCGCCGCCGTTCACCGGCCGGGCGACGGTGGTGTTGGCGCGGACGTCGGTGCCGCCCTGCTTCTCGGTCATCCCCATCCCCGCCAGCGCCCCCGCCTTCCCGGCGGCCGGCGCGTTCGTCGGGTCGTACGTGTGGGAGAAGAAACGCGGTTCCCACTCGGCCGCCAGCTCCGGCTGCGTCCGCAGGGCCGGGATCACCGAGTAGGTCATCGAGATCGGGCAGCCGATCCCCGCCTCGGCCTGCGACATGCACATGAAGGCGGCGCCGCGGGCGACGTGGGCGCCGGGCCGCGGGTCCTTCCAGGGGGACGAGTGAAGTTCGTAGGCCACCGCCGCGCTCATCAGCTCGTGCCAGGCGGGGTGGAACTCGGGGATGTCGACGCGGTTTCCGTAGCGGTCGTGGGTGCGCAGCTTCGGAGGGTTCTCGTTCGCCAGCCGGCCCAGCTCCTGGGCGCGCTCGCTGCCGGCGAACTCGCCCACCGCGGTGATCCGCTCCTGGGCCCACTCGGCGCCCTCGCGCCGCACCGCCTCGACCAGCGGCCGGTCCGCCTCGAAGACGTTGTAGTCGGCCAGCGGCGGCGGCTGGTTCGCCACCTCGTGGGTGCCGAAGCTGGGGCGTTCGACGGTTGCCATCCGGGGGGGATTGTGGCACGGCCCTGGCCGGCTGGCCAAGGGGCGGCCGGCGGTGGCGGGCAGATAGCATCGCCCCCCGGTGCCTCCGGAAGCGAAGATCAAGGTCGCCAAGCCGATCGTCGAGCTCGACGGCGACGAGATGACGCGGATCATCTGGTCGTTCATCAAAGAGCAGCTGATCCTCCCCTACCTCGACCTCGAGCTGAAGTACTACGACCTCGGGATCGAGAGCCGCGACGCAACTGAAGACCGGATCACGGTCGAAGCGGCGGAAGCGATCAAGCAGTACGGCGTCGGCGTCAAGTGCGCGACGATCACCCCCGACGAGGCCCGGGTCGAGGAGTTTGGCCTGAAAGAGATGTACCGCTCCCCGAACGGGACGATCCGCAACATCCTCGGCGGGGTCATCTTCCGCGAGCCGATCGTGATCTCGAACGTCCCCCGGTTGGTGCCGGGATGGACGAAGCCGATCGTAATCGGCCGCCACGCCTTCGGCGATCAGTACCGGGCGACCGACCTGGTCGTCCCGGGGGAGGGGACGCTGACCCTCACCTACACGCCCAAGGACGGCTCCGAGCCGGTCGAGCTCGACGTCTACGACTTCCCCGACGGCGGCATCGCGATGGCGATGTACAACCGCGACGAGTCGATCCGCGAGTTCGCCCGCGCCTCGATGCGCTACGGCCTCGAGCGCGGCTTCCCCGTCTACATGTCGACCAAGAACACGATCCTCAAGCGCTACGACGGCCGCTTCAAAGACCTCTTCGCCGAGGTCTACAAGAACGAGTTCAAGGCTGACTTCGAAACGGCCGGGCTCACCTACGAACACCGCCTGATCGACGACATGGTCGCCGCCGCGCTGAAGTGGGAGGGCGGCTACGTCTGGGCCTGCAAAAACTACGACGGCGACGTCCAGTCCGACACCGTCGCCCAGGGGTTCGGGTCGCTGGGCTTGATGACGAGCGTGCTGATGAGCGCCGACGGGAAAACCGTGGAGGCAGAGGCGGCGCACGGCACCGTCACCCGCCACTACCGCCAGCACCAGCAGGGCAAGCCGACTTCCACCAACCCGATCGCGTCGATCTTTGCCTGGACCCGCGGGCTTGCCGCCCGCGGGCGGATGGACGAAACCCCAGAGGTCTCGCGGTTCGCGGAAACGCTCGAGCGAGTCTGCGTCGAGACCGTTGAAAGCGGGAAGATGACGAAAGACCTGGCGCTGCTGGTGGGCGGCGGCCAGGAGTACCAGACCACGCAGGAGTTCCTCGCCTCGATCGACGAGAACCTCCAGCGCGCGATGTCGTAACGATCTTCCAAACCCCCGACTCCGAGGAGAGGATTCAGTGAGCACCCCTGTAAAGGTCACCGTCACCGGCGCCGCCGGCCAGATCGGCTACGCCCTGCTGTTTCGCATCGCCAGCGGGCAGATGCTCGGCCCCGACACCCCGGTCGAGCTCAGCCTGCTGGAGATCCCGCAGGCGATCGAGGCTGCGGAGGGCACCGCGATGGAGCTCGACGACTGCGCCTTCCCGCTGCTCGCAGGGGTCGAGGCCGCCGACGACGCCAACAAGGCCTTCGAGGGAGCGAACATCGCGCTGCTCGTCGGCGCGCGGCCACGCGGTCCGGGCATGGAGCGCTCTGACCTGCTCGAGGCCAACGGCGGCATCTTCAAGCCGCAGGGCGAAGCGATCAACGCGGGCGCTGCCGATGACGTCAAGGTGCTGGTGGTGGGCAACCCCGCCAACACCAACTGCCTGATCGCGATGTCGAACGCACCCGACGTTCCCCGCGAGCGCTTCACCGCGATGATGCGCTTGGACCACAACCGAGCGATCTCACAGCTTGCCAACAAGCTCGGCAAGCCGGTCTCATCGGTCACCAACATGACCAGCTGGGGCAATCATTCGACCACGCAGTACCCCGACCTGGTCAACGCGAAGGTGGAGGGGGAAAGCGCTTGGGACGCCGTCGACGACGAAGCGTGGGTCGCCGACGAGTTCATCCCGCGGGTGGCGAAACGAGGTGCCGAGATCATCGAGGCCCGCGGCGCTTCCAGCGCTGCCTCGGCGGCAAACGCGGCGATCGATCACGTCCGTGACTGGGTCTTGGGCACCCCGGAGGGTGACTGGGTCTCGATGGCGGTCCCGGCCGACGGTTCCTACGGGATCGGCGAGGGGATCGTCTGCGGCCTCCCCTGTACCTGTAACGGGGGAGAGTGGAGCGTCGTCCAGGGACTGGAAGTTCCTGACTTCTCCCGCGAGCGCATCGACCGTAGCGTGATGGAGTTGCAGGAGGAGCGTGACGCGGTAAGCCAGATTGGTCTAATTTAAGAACTCGATGAGTTCAGTAATAAAGAGGCCGGCATTGCGCCGGCCTCTTTTATTGAAGTAATGATTAGTACCGATCAACCACCAGCCGGGTAATACTGGCGCCCGTCCTTTTTCACGCGACCCTCGTTCTCGAGATCCCCGAGGACGCGGTACAGGTAGTTCGGTTTGATTTTCATCGCTTTGGCGACGTCGGAGGCACTGATGCCGGGCTGCTGCTCGATCAGTTTCACCGCCTGATCGGCGCGCGTTCCACCGCGCCTTTTACGGCGACGGCGAGGGCCGGTGGCGCCACGGGTGACGCGATTGGTGCTGCCTTTGGGACGTCCGGGGCCGCGGCGGGTGGTGGCTTTACCACCAAGCTCGGCAAGAGCGCGCTCGAGTCGCTTTCGCTCCTCGTCGAGGTCGCGAAGGCGGCTCTCTACGAGTTGCCTGGCCTCATCGAGAACGTTGCTAGAGGGGGGCATCTAGGTCCTTTCCATTCCAAAGAGATTCGTTTTACCCTGGCGGGAGTCTGCCACAGACTTACACACACTGTGACACCTGTGTGGGACAAATCAACCAGTCGCCCTTCTCACTGGCCGAATTGACCCTTTGCCAATAGGGCAATTCGAGATGTGTCTAGCTGGCGCGTTCGGCCTGGCGCTCGGGTGGGATGCGAACTACGTTCCGTGCCAATCCCAGCTTCTCCATCGTGGCGATGACCATCGCCGAGGGGTCGGGCTCCCACCGTTTGAGGCCGTGCACCGCCGAGCGGGGGAAGGCGTGGTGGTTGTGGTGCCAGGACTCGCCGAGCGAAGGTAGAGCCAGCCAGAAGACGTTGGTAGAGCGGTCATCGGTGTCGAAGCGACGGCTGCCGAGGAAGTGGCATACCGAGTTGACGCTCCAGGTGACGTGGTGAACGAAGAAGATGCGGACGAAGCCGCCCCAGAGCAGGCCGGTAACGGCACCCACCAGAGTGCCACTGACGAGGTAGCCGGCGAGGGCGGGAATCGCGAGGGTGGCGAGGACGAGCAGAGGGAAGTTGCGACTGATCCTCCTCATCCCGGGATCCTCGTAGAGGTCGCGGGCATAGCGCCTCCAGTCAGCCCGCCCCTGTGAGGACATCAGCCAGCCGCTGTGGGCATGCCAGAGGCCGGCAAGCACGCCCTTGACACCGCCCTCAGGACTGACGTGAGGGCTGTGCGGATCGCCCTCTTCGTCGGTGTGGGCATGGTGCTTGCGGTGGTCGGCGACCCAGGCGATCACCGGCCCCTGCACCGCCATCGAACCGAGGATCGCGAACAGGTACTCGAGCGGCTTCGACGTCTGGAAGGAGCGGTGCGTGAGGAGGCGGTGGAAGCCGACGGTGATCCCGATCGCCGTCAGCAGGTACATCGCGGCGGCGATCGCCAGGTCCGCGGCGCTGACCCAGCTGTTCCAGAGGAGGACGATCGCCACCAGCGTCGCCAGGAAGGGAACGACCACGGCGCCGAGGTTGACGGCCTTCTCGGTGCGGCTCATCTCGCCCACGATCTGGAAGTTTCGCGGAGCGTGAGACGTAGATTTTCTTTCATATCCCAACTGTTGAGAGATAAACTTGTTATCAAGATGAGCAAAACCTTGGATTCTGAGCCTTGGCGGAGTCTTCCGACCGAGGTCGCCGATCTGATCGAGCCGGAGCTGCCGGCGATCACCGAGGAGATCCTCGAGACGATCGCCCGCGACGTGCCCGAGTACGAACGGCCGCTGGAGGGACGCTTCGGGCGCGGCGTCCGCACCGGGGTGAACGAGGCGCTGCTCCAGTTCGTCGCCCTGATCCGCGACCCGGACGGCGGCCGGGGGCGAGGGCGGGAGGTATACGTGGAGCTCGGCCGAGGCGAGCAGCGGGTGGGAAGAACGCTCGATTCGCTTCAGGCCGCCTACCGGATCGGCGCCCGCGTTGCCTGGCGGCGGATCGCCGAAGCGGGCCGGCGGGCGAAGCTGGAGCCGGAGCCGCTGACGCTCCTGGCCGATGCGATCTTCGCCTACATCGACGAGCTCTCGGCCGATTCGGTCGAGGGCTACGCGGAAGCTCAGGCGGCGGTTGAAGACCTGCGCCGGCAGCGGCGCCAAGAGGTCGTCGCGCTGCTGTTGCGGACGCCGCCCGCCGCCGCGGGGGACTTGGCCGCGGCGGCGCAGTCGGCGGGCTGGCAGCTTCCCGGCCGCCTCGCCGTGGCGGCCTGCGCCGACCGGGACCTCGCGGCGGTGGCGGGACGGCTGCCCGCCGACGCGCTCGTCAGCGTGCTCGAAGGTGCCGGTTGCGTGGTCCTGCCCGATCCGGAGGGGCCGGGACGGATCGATCAGCTACGGCGCGCCGCCGCGAAAGTCACGGTCGCCCTTGGACCGGCGGGCGATCCCGCCGAGGCGGCGAAGTCGTGGGAGTTGGCAAAGAGGCTGCTGGTCGCAGCGGCGGCGGGAGCGGTGGAGGGCGAGGGACTGCTCAGCGCCGAAGACCATCTGGTCGATCTCCTCCTCGCCGGTAACCCGCTGCCGATCCCCCTGATCGCCCGCCGGCGACTGGCTCCCCTGCGGGGCTTGACCGAGCGCGCGCGGCAGCGGATGGAGGAGACCGCCCTCGCTTACGTCCGCCATCGCGGCAACGCCGTCGCGATGGCCGGCGAGCTCCACGTCCACCCGCAAACGGCGCGCTATCGCATCGCCCGCCTGCGCGAGCTCCTGGGCTCCGAGCTCGACGACCCCGATGCCCGCTTCGAGCTGGAGATCGCCCTGCGGGCCGGCGGCGGGGCTTTCGCCAATCCCTCCTAGCTGCGGGCGGGGAACTCGACCGGGAAGCGCTCGGGATTGTTGAAGAAGCGAACCGCCTGCACCGCCCCATCGGCTACCTCGATCGCAGCGATGCTGAGGAAGCCCTCCGAGGCGCTGTCCATCCGCACGCCGGGATCGCCGTTGACGAGCACCCGGGTGAAGACCGGGTCGGTCGGGTAGGCGGCCTTGCGCTGCACGCCGACCAGGAAGCGGGCGATCTTGTCGGCGCCGTAGATCGGCTTGCGCGCCGCGGTGACGACGCCGCCACCGTCCGTGTACATGATCGCGTCGGCCGCGAGCAGGTCGCGGATCTGCTCGACCTCGCCGGAGATCGCCGCGGTGAGGAAGGCGGTGGCGAGCCGCTCGCGCTCCTCCTCGTCGACGTCGCGCCGGCGGCTCGGGTCGCCGGCGTGCTCGCGGGCGCGCTTGGCGATCTGGCGGACGTTGGCCGGCGTCTTCTCGAGCACGTCGGCGATCTCGGCGTACTCGAGGTCGAAGACGTCGCGCAGGACCAGGACCGCGCGTTCGACCGGGTTCAGCCGCTCCAGCGCCCCGAGCAGGGCCAGGTTCAGTTGCTCCGCCTCGATCGCCTTCGTCTCCGGCGTCTCGGGGTCGGTGACGAGCGGCTCCGGCAGCCAGGGGCCGACGTAGACCTCGCGCCGGGCGCGGGCCGAGCGCAGGCGGTCGAGCGCGAGCCGGGTCGTGATCGTGACGAGGAAGGCTTCGGCGTTGCGGATGGCGTCCCGGTCGGCCCGCTCCCAGCGCAGCCAGGCGTCCTGGACGACGTCCTCGGCCTCGGTCAGCTCGCCCAGCAGGCCGTAGGCGATGCCCAGCAGGCGCGGGCGGCAGGCGGCGAAGGCGTCGTCCATCACGCCAGCGCCGGGGCCGGCCTGCGCAGGGCCGCGGCTGCGGCCGCGGCGCCGCTGGCGATCGCCGCGTCGACCAGCCAGCCCTCCGGTCCTACCCAGTCGCCGGCGAGGTAGAGGCCGTCGCCGCGGTCGACCTGCGGCCGGCCGGCGAAGCCCTCGCCGGGGCCCGGGATCGCGGAGACGGCGACCATGCGGGGGAGGAACCGCTGCATCGTCAGGCGCTCGCGCCAGCCGGGCTGGACCGTGTCGGCCATCGCCTCGAGCGCGGCGCGCGGTTGGCGCGCGTAGCTGGCGAGGCTGAGCAGGAGGCCGTCGCGGTGCCGGGGTGGGGAGTGCCGGGAGAGATAGGTCGGTTCGTCGACCCCGAGGGCGAAGCGCTGGGTCCGCTTCGGCAGGCTCCTCAACCCGAGGTCGAGGACGCTCAGCTCGGCGGCCGGCCCGGGGGCTGCCGGCGCCTCATCGCCCAGCAGCTTGGCGGCGGCGTCGGGCTCGCCGGTGGCGAGGACGAGGAGGTCGGCGTGCAGCGTCTCCTCGTCCAGCGCCACGGTCCAGCCGCCGCCCTCGCGGTGGAGTACCCGCACCGCGGCGCGGGTCCGCAGGCTGGCGTCGCTGCCCTCCGCCCGCCCAGCGAGGGCGTCGACGAGCGACTGCCAGCCGCCGCGCAGGTAGCGGACGCCGGGGGAGATGCCGATCTTCAACTGGGTTGCGGCCACCTCGGCGCTGAGCGCGTCGTGGTCGGCGACGAACGTCGTCACCCGCACCAGGGCGGCGGCTCCGGGCCGGGCGCTCGGGGGGCAGGTTTGCCGCAGCCACTCTTCGACCGACAGGTCCCGCAGCTCCTCCGGGCGGCTGCGGGCGACGCTGGCCAGCCAGCGCACCAGGGACAGCGCTCCGCCCGGCGAGCGCCGTGGCTTACCGCCCCGCAGGAAGACCGAGTTGGGCGTCACCGGGTTCCACCAGGACAGCTCGATGCCCATCGCGCGCAGCTCGCGCATCGCCGGCCCGCCGACATAGAGGGCGTGCGGTCCCTGATTGAGGTCGAACCCCTCGCGGCGCTCAGAGGCGGCGCGGCCGCCCAGCTTGGAGCTGGCCTCGAGCAGCGTCGTCGCCGCGCCGCCCTCGGCCAGCCGGGCGGCCGCGACCAACCCCGCCGGCCCACCGCCCACGACAATGGCTTTCTTCTCGTGAGTGCTCATGCCACCTAGACGGCACAGCATGGCGGGTTGTGACAGGGATGAGGGACGAAATCTCACTCGGTACAGGGGACGGGGATTACCCAACCACCCAGGGTTTAACGCCATATAGTATCCCGCTGCCGCGGGAGTCTCTGGGGGGAGTAATA
>JBQCIG010000134.1:0-2878 GCA_051953975.1 Solirubrobacterales bacterium
ACATAAATAGCATCCCAAAAATTGATATAATATTTGGGTTGCACCGTGTCCGTTTTATTCTTTGTTTTACAATTTTTCCCGCGGACTCGCGAGAGAAGAAGCGCGGGCGAACAGCGTCATCGAGGAGCGCAGCTTGACGGCGTCGATCTCGCCGAGGATCTGGCGGGCCGAGAGCCCCTCGTGCCCGAGCAGCGCCCGCGCGCACTCGACCAGCCGCGGTCCGAGGACGGGATGTTCAAGGTATGCCTGCGCTTCCTCCATTGAGCCGATCGCGTAGCGCTGCGACATCGCGCTCTGCCCGAGCCCGGCGATCTGCGGGAAGACGAACCAGATCCAGTGGCTGGTCTTGCGGCCGGCCCGCAGCTCCGCCAGCGCCCGCGCGTAGGTGCCGCCCTGGTCCTGGGCCTCGACGAAGCGCCGCAACTGTCCCTGGTCCACGTGCCCAGCCTACGGTTACGGTTCGCGGGTGGCGGCGAGCATCGACGAGCTGATCGTGGCGGACCCGCCGGAGCCCTGGCGGGACTGCGGCTTCCGCGTTGAGGAAGACGAGTGCGTCGTCGGCGACGTCCGCATCCGCTTCGCGCCGGAGGAGGAAAGGAGAGGATTGATCGGCTGGTCTCTGCGTGGCGTCGGCTCACTCGATCTCGACGGGCTGACGACCGCTCGCTCCGACCAGCCGCCGCCCGAGCAGGCGCCGTCCCACCCCAACGGCATCACCTCCCTCGACCACGTCGTCGCGATCTCCTCCGACCTCGACCGCACGGTGGCGGCGCTCGAGGCGGCCGGCCTCGACCTGCGGCGCGTCCGCGAGGAGCCGACGCCGGCCGGCGCTCCCCGTCAGGCCTTCTTCCGGCTTGGCGCGGCGATCCTCGAGGTCGTCCAGGAGCCGCCGGAGGCGACCGAGCGCGCCGGCGGAGACCGTCCCGCCTTCTTCTGGGGCCTGGCCTTCGTCGCCCCCAACCTCGAGGCGACCGCCGCCTTCCTCGGCGAGCACGCCGGCGAGGCGCGCGCCGCCGTCCAGCCCGGCCGCCGGATCGCCACCCTGCGCCGCGGCGCCGGCCTCTCGCTGCCGGTGGCGCTGATGACGCCGCCGCCTCAATCAGCAGCTTGAAAAGAAAGCTTTCGAAAGCTATCTTTCGAGGATGCCTCAGAAGCGGAAGGTGACGCTGACGGATCCGCGGGCGCTGCGGGCGATGGCCCATCCCACTCGACTCGAGCTGATCGCCCTCCTGCGCCGGGGCGGGCCGCTGACCGCGACCCAGGCGGGCGAGCGGATCGGCGAGAGTCCCGCCAGCTGCTCCTTTCACCTTCGCCAGCTCGCCAAGTACGGCCTGGTCGAGGAAGCAGGCGGCGGTAAGGGTCGAGAACGGCCCTGGCGGGCGACCGCGATCTCCACCGAATGGCCGGCGCGAGAGGGGCTGAACAAGGAGGCCGCGGCCGCCGGCGAGATGCTCTCTCGCGTCGTCGTCGAGGGTTACTTCGAGAGCGTGATCGAGTGGTTGGAGCGGCAATCGAGCGAAGATGCCGAGTGGGCGGAGGCGGCGGCTTTCGGCGACCTGATCGCCTATCTGACGCTGGCGGAACTGCGCGAGCTCGGGGCCGCGGTCCGTGCCTTGATCGAGCCCTACCTGAAGCGGCTCGAAGACCGTTCGCCGCCGCCCGAGGGCAGTCGGCCGGTCAACCTCATCGCCTTCGCCTTCCCGCTGGCCGAGGAGCCGCGGGAGGCGAGATGAGGCGCCTCTCCGCCCCGCCGCTACTGCGCTCCAACCGCTCCTTCCGCCGGTTCTGGACCGGCCAGACGATCTCCCTCTTCGGCGATCAGATCTCGTTGCTGGCGATCCCGTTGCTGGCGGCGATCGAACTCGATGCCGGCCCTGAGCAGATGGGGCTGCTGGGCGCGGCGGCGCTGGCCCCGAACCTCCTCTTCTCGATCCATCTCGGCGCCTGGGCCGACCGGCGCCCCCGGCGTCGCCCGCTGCTGGTCGCCGCCGATCTTGGCCGCGCGGCGCTGTTGCTGACGATTCCGTTGGCGGCGCTGCTCGGCGTGCTCTCCCTCGCCCAGCTGTACGTCGTCGCCTTCGCGGCCGGATCGCTCGGGGTCGTCTTCAGCGTCGCCTACGACATCGTTTTCGTCTCCCTCCTCGAGCGCGACGACTACATCGAAGGCGGCTCGCTGCTGAACGCCAGCCGCGCCCTCTCGATCGCCGGCGGCAGCGGGGCCGCCGGCCTGCTCGTGCAGCTGCTGACGGCGCCACTCGCCTTGCTGGCCGATGCCGGCTCCTACCTCGCTTCCGCCTTCTTCGTCGGCAGAGCGAGGGCGCCGGAGCCGCCTGCCGAGGCTTCGCCGGAGGGGCCAAGCCTGGCCGCCGGGGCGCGCTTCATCTCCCGCGACCCGACGGCTGGGGGTCGGGGCCGGCGCGATCGGCTTGGCTTTCGCGATCGGCGGCATCGGCTGCATCCTCGGCGCGCTTGCGACCAGCCGCCTCAGCGACCGGCTCGGCCTCGGCCGCTCCCTGATCGGCGCCTTCGTCCTCACGCCCGCACCGTTGCTGCTGGTCCCGCTCGCTGCGTCCGCGCCGCAGCCGGCGCTGGTCCTGATCGCTGTCGCTGAGTTCCTCAACGGCATCGGCGTGATGGTGCTCGACGTCGGCCTCGGCGCCCTTTATGCGGCCGTGGTCCCCGACCGCCTGCGGGCGCGAGTCGCCGGCGCCTTCCTCCTCGTCAACTACGGGGTACGCCCGGTCGGAGCGCTCGGCGGCGGCCTCCTCGCCGGCGCGCTCGGGCTGCAGGCGACGATGTGGGTTGCAGCCGTCGGCGCCCTCGCCGGGGTGCTCTGGCTGCTTCCCTCGCCGATGCCGCGACTGCGCGAGCTGCCTCG
>JBQCIG010000135.1:0-6013 GCA_051953975.1 Solirubrobacterales bacterium
GGAGCTGGAGGAGGGGATCATGCGGGTGATCGCGGGGCCCGAGAAGAAGACCCGCGTAATGAGCGAGAAGGAGCGGCTCGTCACCGCCTACCACGAGGTCGGCCACGCGATCGTCGGCCAGCTGCTCGAGCACACCGACCCCGTCCACAAGATCTCGATCATCAGCCGTGGCCAGGCGCTCGGCTACACGATCAGCCTGCCGACCGAGGACAAGTTCCTCACCACCCGGGCCGAGCTGACCGACACGATGGCGATGACGCTGGGCGGGCGTGCCGCCGAGGAGATCGTCTTCGGCGAGATCACCACCGGCGCCTCCAACGACCTCGAGAAGGTGACCGAGACGGCGAAGCAGATGGTGATGCGCTTCGGCATGTCCGAGCGCCTCGGCCCGCGCGTCTTCGGCCACGACCGCGGCCAGCCCTTCCTCGGCCGCGAGTTCAGCGCCGAGCCCGACTACTCCGACGAGATCGCCCGCGAGATCGACGACGAGATCCGCCGCATCGTCGAGAGCGCCCACCAGACCGCGAAGAGTCTGCTGAGCGAGCGCCGCGAGGAGCTGGAGCGGATCTCGAAGCTGCTGCTGGAGCGGGAGACGATCGACGCCAAGCAGTTCGTCGCCCTGCTCGAAGGCAAGTCGGCCGAGGAGGTCTTCGTCGACGAGGAGGAGCCCCCGACGAAGCCCGCCGAGCCCGCCGCGGAGCCGGAAAGGGCCCAGCGCGAGGGCGCCCGTCCAGCGCCGCGCCCGCGCCCTGGTTTCGCCGGCGGCGACGCTTCCTAGCGGAGGCCCCATGACCAGACTGATGGGCGTCGTCAACGTGACGCCGGACTCGTTCTCCGACGGCGGCCTCTACCTCGATTCGGAGGCGGCGGTCGCGCACGGGCGCGAGCTAGTGGCAGCGGGGGCCGAGATCCTCGACGTCGGCGGCGAATCGACCCGGCCCGGGGCGGCACCGGTGGACGCGGCCGAGGAGCTGCGGCGGGTCGTCCCAGTCATCGAGGGACTCCGGGACCTCGATTGCGAAGTCTCCGTGGACACTTCCAAGGCCGCGGTTGCCGCGGCGGCCCTCGACGCCGGCGCCGGGATCGTCAACGACGTCACCGCCCTGCGCGGCGACCCGGAGATGGCGGCGCTCTGCGCCGAGCGCGGTTGCGGCGTCGTCCTCATGCACATGCTCGGCGAGCCGCGAACGATGCAGGACGACCCGCGCTACGACGACGTCGTCGCCGAGGTGAAGGCGTTCCTCGCCGCACGGCTGGAGGCCGCGGTAGAGGCCGGGATCGCCGAAGAGCAGGTTTGGCTCGACCCGGGGATCGGCTTCGGCAAGACGCTCACCCACAACGCCGAGCTGCTGCGCCGTCTCGGCGAGCTGCGCCAGCTCGGGCGGCCGCTGGTCGTCGGCACCTCGCGCAAGAGCTTCATCGGCCGCATCGATGGCTCCTCCGCCGGCGAGCGCCTCGGCGGCACGATCGCCTCCTCGCTCCTCGCCGCCGCCGAGGGGGCCGAGGTGCTGCGGGTCCACGACGTCGCCGAGATGCGCCAGGCGCTGACGATGGCCGCGGCGATCCTCGGGTAGGTTCCAGCCTCATGGAGTCGCACGGGAACAGCATCGAGTCGAGCGCGGAAATCGAGATCCGCGGCCTCTCGATCTACACGCACCACGGCGTCTCCGAAGCCGAGCAGGAGATCGGCCAGCGGCTCGAGTTCGACATCTCCTTCGACGTCCCCGATTGCGACGCGATGCTGACCGACCGGCTCGAGGACACCGTCGACTACGCCCAGGTCTGCGACATCGTTGCCCTTGCCGCGACCGAGCGCAGCTACAAAACGCTGGAGCGCCTGGCGCAGGTGGTGGGGGAGCGGCTGATGGAGCGCTACGGCTGCGAATCGGTGCGCGTGCGCGCCGCCAAGCCGGAGCCGCCGCTGCCACTGGCGATCCAGGAGATCGCGGTCGAGGTGACCCAGGAGCGGGCGGCCGAAGAAGACGAAGAGTCCGAGGACTGAGCTTGGCCGCGGAGAAGCGGACCGGCTACCTCGGCCTCGGCTCCAACGTCGGCGAGCCCGCCGTTCACCTGCGGGCGGCGCTCGAGCTGCTGGAAGCGGAGGGGATCGAGATCGAGGCCGTTTCCTCCACCTACGTCACCGAGCCGGTCGGCGAGGTCCTCGACCAGCCCGATTTCCTCAACGCCGCCGTCCGCATCCGCACCGACCTCGAACCCGAAGCGCTGCTCGACGCCTGCAAGCGGGTCGAGGCCGAGCGGGGTCGCTCCTTCGACGCCCCCCGGCACAGTCCCCGTCCCCTCGACGTCGACCTGCTCCTGCTCGGCGACCTCGAGCTCGCCACCGACCGTCTCACCCTGCCCCATCCCGAGGTGACCAGCCGCCGCTTCGTCCTCGTCCCGCTGCTGGAGTTGGATCCGCAGCTGGCGCTGCCGGATGGCACCCGTCTTGCCGAGGCGCTAGAAGCGCTGCCCGAGGGCCAGCGGGTCGAACAGGCGAGTTCACTTTAAATATGCTCAAATATTCTTGCGGCAATCTACGCAAGGAGAGAAGATGAAGCACCTGAAGATGCTCGGCGCCGCCGCGGCAGCGGCCATGGCCCTAATGGCGTTCCTGGGAGGCGGCACGGCTTCGGCCACGGTTCTCTGCGGAACTGAAACCAGCCCATGCAGCGCCATCTATCCCGGAGAAGGGACAACGACGCTCAGCGCCCACCTGGCGTCGAAAAACTCGATCTTGGAGTTGGTGAGAAACGAAACCGGGGAAACCACCGAACTTTCGCGGTGCCCGGTCGAAACCCTCACCGCCAGCGTCATCAACGCGGGCGGCGCCTTCTCCACAGTCGTGGCTTCGGCGGGACTCGAATCCAGCGAATGCGTGGGCCCATCCAAAACCGTCGTCGCGTTCGGCACACTCGAAATCCACAATATTCCCGGCACCACCAACGGCACAGTCACAGCCGAAGCGGTCGAATTCACAGTGAATGTCTCCGGGGTGGACTGCAAATGGCGCGCGAGCAACGTCGACCTCGGGACCCTCAAAGCAGGGAAAGATCCGGAACTGGCGATCAACATCCTCCTGGCCCGGAACAGCCTCTGCTATCCCGAATATCTGCTGCGGTGGACAGCGACGTTCACATTCACGTCGCCGACTCCACTCTACGTCGAGCCAAGTTAGACCGGGAGCGACGCCAGCCACTCCGCTGGCAGGATCGGCGGCATCTGGCCCGGATAGCTTGGCACGAACCGCCTCGCCAGTTCAGCGGCGGGGCGGTTCTCAATCCGGGGACGAAGGTCGTCCAGCGTCATCGCCAGGCCGATGCTGGGGGCGATCTGGAAGTCGGCGGCGTTGGGTTGCGCTCCGTTCAAGGTGCCGTCTTCGACCCAGGCGTCGACGCGGTCGAGCAGGCCAGGGAGCTTCTCCAAGGCGGCGCGGGCGTTCTCGTCGCCGGCTTCGTTGAAGCGGGCCGAGAGGGCGACCAGCGGCCCGCCGGTCTTGACGGCGAGGCCGACGGGGACGCCGAGCTTGGCGCCCTCCGAGTAACTCGCCATCGGCTGCCGGTCGTGCTTGAACCCCCACCAAAGCAGCTGGCGGATCGGGTGCTGCAGCTCCTCGTCACCGAAGCGCTCGGCCTCCTCGACGGCGTCGCGCCGCTCGGGGTCGGCGGGGAAGAGGGGCGGCTCGGGGCGCAGGCGCTCGAGCTCGCGGGCGATCTGACGCGAGCCCTGGACCTTGTCGCCGTCGATCTTCAGCGCCGGCACGGTGACGCCGGGGAAGCCGACCGCCCGCAGCACCCCCTTGGAGACGACCGGCATCAGGTCGGTGCGCTTGTAGTCGATCCCCTTGTGCTCGAGCATCAGCTGCACCGCGATGCTGGGGTGCGAGGCGGGGATGACGTAGAGGCGCGCCTCCATCGTGGGCGATCCTATGCGCAACCGCCCCGGTTTGGCTACCTGGCCAGTCCGCTGCGGTGATAATCCGCCGCATGCTGCTGGCGGTCGACGTGGGGAACACGCAAACGCACCTGGGCGCCTTCGACGGCGAGCGCCTGGTCGAGCACTGGCGCTTCCAGACCCGCTCCGGCGCGACCGGGGACGAGCTGGCGGAGCGGATCGCCGGTCTCTTCTCGCTCAGCGACGTCCCCTTCGAGGAGATCGACGCGACCTGCGTCTCCTCGGTGGTGCCGCCGCTCGGCGGCCAGTACGAGGAGCTGGCGAAGCGCTACCTCGATGCCCACTGCCTGACGATCGGGCCGGGGATCAAGACCGGGATGCCGATCCGGATCGAGAACCCGCTCGAGGTAGGCGCCGACCGCCTCGTCAACGCGATCGCCGCCTACGAGCGCTTCGGCGCGGCCTGCGTCTCCGTCGACTTCGGCACCGGGATCAACATCGACGCGGTCTCCGCCGACGGCGAGTACCTCGGCGGCGCGATCGGCCCCGGCCTCGCGCCCTCGCTCAGCGCCCTGATCGAGCGGGCGGCCCGGATCACCCGGATCGACCTGGAAGAGCCGAAGGAAGCGATCGGCCGCTCGACCCGCGCGGCAATCCATTCCGGCTTCATCTTCGGCTTCGCCGGCCTGATCGACGGGATCATCCGCCGGATCGAAGAGGAACTGCCGAACCCGCGGCTGCTCGCCACCGGCGGCTACGCCGCGAGCGTCGTCCCCTTCACCGAGACGATTGACGAGGTCGACGATCTGCTGACCTTGAAGGGCCTGCGACTGATCTATGAGCGCAACCGGTGAAAACGCAAGTGGCCGCCCGGCCCTGACCGATCCCTTCGAGATCGGCGGTGTGCCGATCGCCAACCGCGTCCTGCTGGCGCCGCTGGCCGGGATCGGCAACTGGTTCGTCCGCCTGCAGGCCAAACGCCACGGCGCCGGCCTCGCCGTCTCGGAGATGGTCTCTAGCTTCGCCCTCCACTACCGCAACGAGCGCACCCTGCGCGAGCTGATGCGAATCCACCCCGACGAGCATCCGGTCTCGATCCAGCTCTTCGGCCACGACCCCGAGGTGATGCGCTCCGGCGCCGAGATCGTCGCCGGGGCGGGCGCCGACCTGATCGACATCAACATGGGCTGCCCGGTGCCGAAGGTGCGCAAGACGGGAGCGGGGGCCCAGCTCCTGCGCGACCCCGAGCTGGCACTGGCGCTGGCCCGTGCCACCGCCGAAGGCAGCGGCCTGCCGGTGACGGTAAAGCTGCGCTCGGGGATCGAGGCCGGCGACCGCTCCGGCTTCGAGCTGGCGATCCGCCTCGCCGAGGAGGCCGGGGTCGCCGCGATCGCCTTCCATCCCCGCGCCGCGACCAAGGGCCACAAGGGCAAGCCCGACTACGCCCTCACCCGCGAGCTGGCCCGGCGGGTCGAGGTGCCGGTGATCGTCTCCGGCGACCTCGCCAGCGCCGAGGCGGCCCGCCGCGCCTATGAGGAATCGGGCGCCGACGCGGTGATGCTCGCCCGCGGCTCCTTCGGCAACCCCTGGGTCTTCGAAGAGCTGACCGGGCGGCGGGCGGAGCCGCCCCGCCGCGAGGAGGTCGTCGCCGAGTGGCTCTGGGTGGTCGACCGCGCCGAGGAGCACCTGGGGAGCGAGCGCGCCGCCCGCTATCTGCGCAAATTCCACCCCTGGTACGCGGAGCGCCTGGAGGTCCCGGGGGAGGTCGCGGACGAGCTCCAGCGCAGCGCCGATCTGCCCCGCACGCGGGAGCTGATCGCCGCCCTCGCCGCGCCTGCCGGCGTCGCCTGAGAGGCGTTTTGGCCGGCCAGCCACCCCCGCTATAATCCCGCGACTCCGTGCCCGGTGTGACGCCCCAGTGGCCGCATCAGGCGCGTTTTTTTAGGTCCGGGGAGACCGGCCAGGCTCCCTTTTCCAATCCAAAGCGAGGTCGTCAAGTGCGTCAGGCAGTCATCACGCCAGAGGGGCTGGAGAAGTTGAAAGAGGAAATCGAGTTCCTCTCGACGACGAAACGGCGCGAGGTTGCGGCGCGGATCAAAGAAGCGCGCGAATTCGGCGACAT
>JBQCIG010000136.1:0-7114 GCA_051953975.1 Solirubrobacterales bacterium
CGAGCCCTAGCCGGGGGAGGGGGTGTACGCCCACCCCGAGAATCATGACGGGCGGCGGGCGACCCCCGCGGCGCGGGGGCCGCGCCCGGGGCTCGGCTGGGAGGGGCGCGCGCCCCCCCGCGCCTCCGCCGCAGAGCTGGAGCTGATCCACCCGCGCGAGCACGTCGAGGGGATCCGCGACCTCTGTCGCTCCGGCGGTGGCGCGATCGACGCCGACACCTACGTCGGCGAGGCCTCCTACGAGGCGGCCCTGCGCGCCGCCGGCGGCGCCTGCGAGATGACCCGCGCCCTGCTCCGCGGCGAGGCCGAGGTCGGCTTCTGTGCCGTGCGTCCGCCCGGCCACCACGCCGAGCCGTCGCGGGCGATGGGCTTCTGCCTCTTCGGCAACGTCGCGATCGCCGCCGCGCTGGCGATCGCCGAGCTCGGCCTCGAGCGCGTCTTCGTCCTCGACTGGGACGTCCACCACGGCAACGGCACCGCGGCGGCGTTCCACGGTCACGCCGACGTCCTCTTCGCCAGCATCCATCAGGGCGGGATCTTCCCCGGCACCGGCGCCCGCGCCGACACCGGCTCCGGCCCGGGCGAGGGCTACACGATCAACCTGCCGGTTCCCGCCGACAGCGGCGAGGACGTCTGGCTCTCCCTGCTCGAGGAGGAGGTCCTCCCCGCCGCTGAGCGCTTCGCCCCCCAGCTGGTGTTGATCTCGGCCGGCTTCGACGCGCACCGGGACGATCCGCTGGCGGGATGCCTGCTCGAGGCCGCCTCCTTCGGCCGCATGGCCTCGCTCGTCCGCAGGGCGGCCGCGGGCTGGGGCGCGCCGGTCGGGGCGGTGCTGGAGGGTGGCTACTCGCTCCCCGCCCTCGAAGAGTCGGTCGTGGCGACCCTGTCCGCGCTCGGCGACGACGGGGTGGGCTGAGGGGCTCAGGGGAAACCCGCAGCCGGAACGTGGTTTTCCCCCGATGGGCGAACTCGGCTGTAGGTGAAGACTCCCCTGGGTGAACAGTGGGGGCAATGCCAGGGTCTTGATCGCCGGGGGAGGCGTCGGCGCCCTGGAGGCTGCCCTGGCCCTGCGGGACCTGGCCGGGGAGAAGGCGCGGGTCGAGCTCTGCGCCGGGCGCGGCGACTTCATCTACCGACCTTTCGCGGTCGGAGAGCCATACGGCACCTCGCGCGTCCTGCGCTACGACCTCGCTCGTCTCGCCGACCTCTGCGGCGCCGAGTTCAGGCTCGAAAACGTCGCCTCGGTCGACCCGGCGCTGCGCTGCGCCACCACCCATGACGGCGAGGAGATCCCCTACGACCGCCTGATCGTCGCCTGCGGCTCGCGGCTACTGGTGTCGGTTCCCGGGGCGACGACCTTCTGGGGAGTCGCCGACGAGGGCGAGGTGCAGGAGGTCGTCCAGCAGCTGCGGGAAGGTCGGCTGCGACACCTGATCTTCACCATTCCCGGCGGCCACGGCTGGGCCCTGCCCGCCTACGAGCTCGCCCTGCTGGCGGCGCACGAGCTGTCGCGCTGCAGCATCTCGCGGACCCGGCTGACTGTCGTCACCCCCGAAGACGGACCGCTGCTGATCTTCGGGCGCCGCGCCTCCGAGCAGGTCGGGGAGCTGCTCGCCGAACATGGCATTGAGGTGGTCACCGGCACGACGCCGGTCAAGTACGAGCGCGGGATGCTCTCGACGGTCCCCGGCGAGGAGATCGAGGCTGACGCGGTGGTCGCCCTCCCCCGGCTCGAGGGGCGGCGCATCGAGGGTCTCCCCTACGACCCCAGCGGCTTCATCCCCGTCGACGACCACGCGCGGGTGTCGGGCCTGGCCCACACCTTCGCGGTCGGTGACGTCACCAACTTCCCGGTCAAGCAGGGAGGCATCGCCACCCAGCAGGCCGACGCCGCCGCCGAAGCAATCGCCGCCGAACTGGGCTGCGACGTCGAGGCCAACCCGCTCGACCCGGTCCTGCGCGGCGTCCTTTGGACCGGCGCCAAGCCGCGCTACCTGTTCGGCTGGCTGGCCGGCGGGCACGGCGAAACCTCGGTTGCCAGCGAGCGGCCGCCGTGGCCGGTCGACAACCCGAGCAAGCTGATCGGGCGCTACCTGACGCCCTTCCTCGCCGAGCTTACGGGCCGGCCGTCTTCTTCAACCGCAGCCTGACGACGCGGCTGTTGGTCGTCCCTCCCGTCGGCTCGAAGCTGACGGTCAGGCGCAGGCGCAGGCTGCCCCGGTGCCGCAGCAGCCGCCGCTGCGCCGCCCGCGGGACGATCCGCAGGCGGATCGTTTCTGCCCCCGAGGTGTGCCGGTGGCGGGGCACGGCGCCGGCGAGGCTCACCTCCCCCGCTCCCGGCACGGTGACGGCGATAGTGGCGGTCCCGAGCCTGCGGTTGAGGCGCGGGCGGCCGAGGCGGAAGGAGTTGTCAATCAACTTCGAGCCGGAGCGCGGCGGGGCGGATCCGGAGGAGGATTCGCCCCCGGCCGGCGGTGGGGGCGGCGGCAAGGGGATCGTCTTCGCCTGGACGACGTCGGCGGCGCCGTTGTAGCGGCTCCAGGCCATCGCCAGGGTCCCGTCGCTGCCCCAGGCGAGGGCGGGATAACTGGCGCTGCGGCCGGCGGCGGAGAGGCTTTCGGTGGCGGAGAGGCTGCCGTCGGGGTTGAGATCCCGACGCTGGACGATGAAGCTGGAGCCGTCGAAGCGGCTCCAGAGCACGGTCGCCGCGCCGTCGGGGGCGATCGCGACCGCGGGCTCCGCCGCGTCGCGGCCGCTCGCCGAGAGGTCGACGGCCGGCCCGGCCGGGCCGCCTTCCGGTTCCAGCCGCCGGGCCTGGACGACGAAGCTGCTGCCGTCGAAACGGTCCCAGACGACCGTCGCCGCCCCCGCCGAGTCGAGGGCGAGCTGGGGCTCGGCCGCGCTGCGCCCCGCCGCCGAGAGGTCTTCGGGTGCGCCTTCGGGCAGGCCGGCGGGAGAGAGCCGCTGCGCCTGGACGATCCAGTTCGAGCCGTCGAAGCGGTTCCAGACGACCGTCGCGGTGCCGTCGGGCGCCGTCGTCAGCCGCGGCTGGATCGCGCTCTCGCCGCTGGCGGAGAGGGTTTCCGTCGTCGCTTCCGGTTCCCCGTCGGGGGCGATCTGGCGCGTCTGGACGACCGACTCGGCGCCGTCGTAGCGACTCCAGGCGACCGTCGCGGTGCCGTCTGCGGCGACCCCCACCTGCGGTTCGACCGCGTCCTGCTTCGATTCCGAGAGGGTGTGCGAAGAAGCCTCGCGGGTCCCGTCGCCGGCGATCCGCCGCTCCTGGATCAGGTAGTGGAAGCCGTCGAACCTCTTCCAGACGACGGTCGCGGTGCCGTCCGGGGCGACCGCGACCTGTGGCTCGAAGGAATCGTGGCCGGTGGTCGAGAGGTTCTTGGTGCTTTCTTCCGGCGTGCCGTCGGGGGCGATCCGGCGGGCCTGGACGAGGAAGTTGGAGCCGTCGGAGCGGGTCCAGGCGACGACGGCGGTGCCGTCGGGGGCGACCGCGACCTGCGGGGTCAGCGCATCCTCTCCCGAGGCCGAGAGCTGCTGGATCGGCCCGGGAGTGCCGTCGGGGGCGATCCGGCGGGCGAAGACCCTGAACTCGCCGCCGGCCTGGCGGCCGCTCCAGACGACGGTCGAGGTGCCGTCGGCGGCGACCGCGACGTCGGAGCCGCCCACCACTTCGGCCGGCGGCGAGAGGTCGGCCGCCTGCGGTGGGTCGCCGCCGGTGGGCGTGGGCGGCATCACCTTCGTCAGCGCCGGCAGCGAGACCGGCGCCGGCACGAAGAGGCTGCTCTGGATCGCCTGGCGGAACTGCTGCTGCGCCGGCGCCGAGGACTCGATCGGCCAGTCGTGGCGGAGCCCGTTCTTCGGGAAGTTCCAGTTGAACCAGAGGTAGGCGCCGATTTCCGGGTGGTGCGGCAGGTAGGTCGTCAGCATTTCCCGGATCCAGTCGGTCTTGTTGCCGCCGTACTCGGTCGAGGCGCTCTCGACGATCGCCACCGGCTTACCCGGGCCGAGTTCCTCGAGGATCTTCAGGGTCGGGTCGACCGTCTGCGCGGGGTTGAGCCAGCGGTCCGGCTGGGCCGGGTTCCGCCCCCAGTTGTAAGTGTCCATGCCGGTCCAGTCGACGTAGGCGTTGCCAGGGTAGTAGGGGGTCGGGTTCGATTCGGGGTCCGACCAGATGCCGTTGACGACCCAGGCCCAGGTGACGTTGGTGGCGCCCTGGGAGACGACGACGTCGTGGAAGTGGCGCCAGGCAGCGACGAAGTCGGGGCTGCGCCCCCAGGCGTACCAGTCCCCGTTCATCTCCCACCAGGGGGCGAAGAGGAACGGGCGGCCCCAGGCCTTCGCTTCCTGCGCCCATTTCTTGATCGCCGCGTCCTGGTTGCCGCTGGCGATGCCGGCCAGCGTCACTTCGCTGGCGAGGCCCATCGTCACCAGGGGGATCGCGCCGCGGGCGGCGGTCGCGTTCATCTCGGTTTTGTCGAAGCTGGCCCAGGACTGGCCCTGGTTGACGATCGCCACCTTCTTGCCGGCGTGGCGCTCGAACAGGTTCCAGGCCGTTTCGTTGCGCGGGGCGTTTTCGGTCTGTCCGTAGGTTTCGCCGCTGATCGTGGCGCCGAAGTAGAGCGCCCCGGCGGCGGGCGCCGCGGAGGCGAGCAACAGGCCGAGAACGCACAAGCAGATGACGCCCGCCTTCGCAATACCCCCCTGGACCATTGTTCGATGCTGGCGAAGAGGCGGCGATTCGTCAAGCGAGGACGCCCCGCCGCCTCTTCGAGAGACGGCGGGGCTGAACCCGTCCAGGGGCGATTTCAGGACTGCTGCTGTTCTTCCTGCTGTTCCTTGTGTAGCTTGGCCGCGGCCACCACGCAGCGGGAGAAAGGAGTCCCCTTTTCGCCTTTGACGTGCTTGCGGCTCTGGTCCTTGCAGTAGACGCCGTAGGCCTTCGCCTTTTCCGGCAGCGGGGCGTTCGGGCCCGGAGTCGGGTTGGCGGGGGTTTCCGGGGTGTAATGCGGGCCTTTGCCTTGGCCCTGGCTGCCCGGTTCGGTCGGCTGGCCGCTGGCCAGCGCCATCGCCGGTACCGCCGCGAGGGCGAGCGCACCGAGGAGAACGGCGAGCTTCATGCGGAGCATCATCGAGCCTCCTGTGATCGTGGCGCCCCTGACTGGCCGGGGCTTCCGTTTCCGTTACCGCCCCTGAAACGACGCCGGTTGGCGCGCGTCAGGACCTTTTCCCGCTTTAGGAACCTTTTTCGGCCGGAGGCCCGGTTTCGTGGGGCGCTGCGGGGGCGATCGTTTCGTTGCTCGGTCTCGACTGCGGCGGGGTTTCCGGAGCCGCGGCCGGTGGGCTCGCAGGGGGATGCGCCGGTGGTTCGGCCGGTGCCGACGATGGCGGCGGGGACGCCGGCGAGGGCGCGTGTTCGCCGCTCTTACCTCTCCCGCTGCCCGATCCCTGCTGGGTGGGCTGGTTGGCCGCGGCGGTTTCCTGGCCCTGCGTGGCGGCTTCGGGGTGCTGCTTTTCGTGGCCGCGGCCGGAGGGATGTTCGGCGCTCGGCCCCGTCGCCGCCACGCCGGCGTGGCCGTGAGCCTGCCCGTGGGCTTGTGGGTGCGAGGCGGTATTGCCGGCGTCGGCCTCGGCTCCCCCTTGGGAGCGGCTGCCGTCGTTGCCATGTCGCCTCCCCACGCCAGCGCCGACCTCAGCTGCCCCGGGAGACCCTTCGCGGGCGCCCGCCGGCGCCGCCGTGCTGCTCGACTTCGCCGGCCGCTCGCCGGGCGGGCCGAGGTGGATGACGCCGCTCTTGTCGGCAGCCGTGACCCCGATCGCGGCCACCACCGCCACCGTCGCCACCCCTTTCACCGCCTCTGAGACCCCGATCGTTTTCGCCGCCCCGCCCCCGAGCGTCGCCGCCAGCCCGCCGCCGGCGCTCGCTCCTTGCGTTCCCCCCAATAGGCCCCTCAGCATTCCCGCCGCCGCCACCGCGGGCAGCGGCGAGAGTGCCGCCAGGTTCCGCTCGCGCTCCTGGATTTCCTCGCCGAAGCGCCGGCAGCCCGCGCAGGCGCGCAGGTGCGCGCGCACGTCGCGACGGCGGACGACCCGCCCGTCACCGTCGGAGAGCGCCTTGGTGACCGCGGTGCAGCTCATCTCACGTCCCTCGTTCATCTGCCGCAGGCTTTGCCGCGCCTCGTAGAGCGTCTGCCGCGCCACCGCATCGGAGGTCCCCAGGGCGGCGCCGATCTCCTCGAACCCGAGCCCGGAGAGCTCGCGCATCACCAGCACCTCGCGCTGGCGCTCGGGCAACTCGCGCAGGTCGGCGAGCAGCACCCGCAGCCGCTCCCGCACCGCCACGTCCTCCGCCAGCCCGTAGCCGGGGGCGACCTGCTCGACGTCGAGCTCGCGCGTCTCGCGCCGGCGCCGCAGCAGGTCGATCGACTCGTTGTGGGCGATCCGGTACAGCCACGGCTTCAGCTCGATCTCGCGTTCCTCGCCCGGCAGCGCCCGCAGCACCTTGGCCATCGTGTTCTGCAGCGCTTCCTGGGCGTCGTCGGGGTTGCCGACGATCGCCAGGCAGAAGCGGTAGAGCGGCTGGTGGTAGCGCCGGAAGATCGCCGCGAAGGCGCGCTCGTCCCCCGCGATCGCCCGTCGGGTGAGGTGATCGTCGGAGAACAGTCGGTTGAGCCCGGCAGTTGCCGCTGCTTCGCTCATAGGGAGATCTTCCCATTGCAAGCCATCCATTCAAGGGTCGCACCAAGTGACATCTCGTAAACGGATGTACCCGGTAGGTGTCAGCGCTTTTCTAAATCGGCCTGACGGGTAAGGGGGCGGCGTCGTTCCTTAGGGAAATCGATCCAAAGGAGGAGCTCATAATGATTGGAGCGCTGATCGGACTGATCATCATCGTCGCGATCGTGCTGGTGCTGCTGAAGGTGGCCGTGGCCGGAGGGATCCTTGGGCTGATCGCGATCATCCTCCTCATCCTCCTCCTGCTGGGCCGGCTCTAGGGGGGCTTGGCGAAGCCCGCCCCGAGCGCTCCCGTCATTTGCACCACAATGCGGAACAAATGACCGGATCGCCTGGGCAATGGGCTCTCCTATGAGCGATCTCGTCC
>JBQCIG010000137.1:0-7937 GCA_051953975.1 Solirubrobacterales bacterium
TCGCGGTGGCGGAGGACCCGATTCGCCCGGATGGACGACGCGGGTGGTGCCGAACCTCTATCCGGGGGTGGGAGACCTGTGGTGTGTTTATTTAAGCACCGTTGGCGTGAAAAAGGAACCACGGAACGCGGAGGCCGACGCGGGCGCCTTCGCCAGTTCGGGCGACCCGCTGCTCGCTTCGCGCCGGGCGGGGGAGGCAGACCTCTTCTCCTCGCGCCCGGCCGAGGGAGCGCACGAGGTCCTGATCAACTCCCCCCGGCACGTGACGGCGATGGCCGAGCTCGACGACGGCCAGTTCGCCGCCGCCGTCGCCACCTGGCGCGAGCGGATGCGCGCCCACCCCGACGCCTCCTACCTGCAGCTGATCGTCAACGAAGGCGGTGGGGCGGGGGCCTCGCTCGAGCACACCCACGCCCAGCTCTATGCGCTGCCGTTCGTCCCGGCCGCGGTCGCCCGCGAGCGCGAGCGCTTCGGCGCCTACGGCGAACGCACCGCCGGCGGTGGGCTGCTCAGCGACGTCCTGGTCGAGGAGGTGCGCCGCCGCGAGCGCCTCGTCGCGATCGACGACGAGGCGGCGCTGATCTGCCCCTGGGCCTCCCGCTCCCCCTTCGAGCTGCGGGTGATCCCTCGCCGCGAAGTCGCCCGCTTCGAGGAGGACGAGACCGGCACGGCGATGATCCGCACCGCTCTGCGGGCGCTCGCCAAGCTCTTCGACGGCTCGCCGGAGCTCAACCTCTGGATCCGCACCGCCCCCCGCGGCGCCGAGCAGTTCCACTGGCACGTCGACATCGCCCCCCGGCTGACGATCAAGGCCGGCTTCGAGCTCGGCACCGGCGTCGACATCAACGTCTACCCGCCGGAGCGCGCGGCCTCGGACTTGCGAAATGCCCTGCAATAAGAGGACTTGGCCGTATGTACGGAAAGCTATAGACCTCTTTCCTTTGGGTATCACCGTTATAGTCGGATGATGCATCGATGCAAGGTAGGCCATGACCAGCCAGATCACTGAGACTGGATTCACCGGCGAGCGAGTCGCGCCTGAGATTCCCGCCCTAGCCCCAGTCAGCGTGCTCGTGCGTGAGTTGACGGTACGGGACCTGTTCCTAGCCGAACTTCCCCCGGAGGAGACCTATTTCGCTCGCGCGATCCTGCAGAACGTGAGCCGCCTGGAAGAAGAAACTGGCTGGGATGCCGACGCCCTGATCAAGCACCTTGGCTGTCCGTCGACGAATGTCGGGAAGTTCCGCGGGCTCTCGCTGGAGGAATACAGCGCCTGTCATGCCTACACTGCGCTCCTCTGTTGGCTGACCGGCGTCATTGAGATGGCGCCCGATAAGAAGATGCTCATCCTCGGGTTCGGCAACGTCTACCTGAAGGCGGACAAAAGGATCGAGATGGTGAAGTACGCGTTCACCAAGCATTTGCCGAATCAAGATGCCCTGCTCGCAATCAAGTATCTCGAACTCGGTGAGATCCGCACGGCTCTCAACACGGCTTTGGCCGAGATAGATCCGGGTTCGGTCTACACGGGTCCGAGCCCCTTCGACGACCTTCCGCCGGTGCACATCAGCACCGGCCGACTAGACGTACTGGTTCGCAATGACCCCGAGGAGCTTGCGACTCTGGGGGAGAAACGCGTCATCCCCTGCATGCTTTCGCACATCAATCAATGCGAGGGATGCAAGAGTGCTTTGGAAGATCGTCGCACTCGTCTCCTCGACATGCAGCCTGGATCCATCGAGGTTGCTTCCGGCCCCTAGCGGGCCAATACGACACCAAAGCATGCAGTTGAATAGTCTGTCCTCTTCTTGAAGGGGTGTGTACTCCATATCGGGCCGGGGAAGCTTGGCCTTGGCCTGATCGTCGACCTCACGCTTAAGGCCGAGATCGACACCCACGTCATTGGCAGGCCTGGCTCTGATGCTGCCGTCGGCCGTTTCTCTCTCATTCTTACCGGAGGTGAGCGCAAGCCTCTGAACATCTCCAGCTACTCCGAGGCAGTCAATTACGACCAACTGCGAGATCCAGCGAAGGATGCTGCGATCTCCTCGGTCTCGATGCTCGTGACGACCTCGGTAGGAAAGCTCGATGGCTGCATGTCCTTGCTTAACGAAATTGCAGAAGAGCGGAACCTCCATCCTGGTGACACGGTATTTATTGCCTGCGAGAACGATCTAGGCGACAGCTACGAGGAGATCGAGAAACGCCTGATCGACCTTGAGGTTGACTGCCGCCGAGCGATGGTGAATAGGATCTGCCCCGAAAGCATCCTTGACAACGGCGAACTTCTGGTGAGGGGCGATCCCCACGCCGAGTGGTTGATCGAAGGGATACCCGATACGGAGGTACTCGCCCAGTTGGATCAGCTCCAAGAGGTCCAGTTCGTGGAGGATGTGGAGCCGTTTGCGGTGCGCAAGCGATGGGTGGTCAACGGAGGTCACCTGGCGCTAGGTCTCTTTGGGCGCAAAGACAAGGTCACCAGCGTGGCCGTTGTTGCGCGGGACGAGGCGCGGCAAGCCCAACTGATTGATATCCAGAAGGCGATGATCCAGGCCCTCCCCGAAGAATGGGTGGAGCTGCTCGGTGACAGTGCTGCCTATGCACACGGAGAGCTGCTGCCGATGTGCAGAACCGAAGACGAGGTTCCGCGCATACTGCATCGCTTGAAGCGTGAGAACCTCGCACCGTTTATCGAAAGTGCCGAGAAGCGACTGGGGGAACCGGCGAAACGCTTCCGGAAGACCCGCCAGCACCTTTCACCTCACCTTGAGAGCGTCTTCGAGGTGATGCAGGATGTCCTTCTCGACCTCGAGTCCTATGTTGATGCCCTAGCGGTCCGGGCAGGCAAGGTGAAGCTCGATGCAGATCGCGACGAAGAAGCCGTAGCGGCTTATAGGGAGTTGCTCGACGGGGTCTTCTCAAAGGAAAAGTCGATCAGGTGGAGCGACCGGCTGCAGCGTGAGCTTGCTCGCCACCGCATCGCCTATGGATAGGAACCAGGAGGATTCCCTGTAACAAGGGGCAAACATGCGACCTCATCCGCGACCGATTCCGCGCTTCATCGCCGACACGACGCAGGAGGGGATTCCCCATGGGCGCTTTGCCGAGCGGCTGCGCGGGGAGTTCGCGAAAGCGGTGGAGGCGATCGAGGACCTGCCGGCGGGCGCCGCGCTCCCCGTCGAGGTCGACTGGTTCCCCGAGCGCGCCTGGGGCGGGCGGGTCTGGATACCCGCTTCCGCCCGCAGCGAGAGCGAGGAGGGGCGGCTGGAGCTGTTCGGGCACGTCTCCTACGTGCAGCCGCCCGATGGCGAGCCGACGGACTTCGCCGCCAAGGCCGACTTCACCGACATCCTCGCCGAGGACAATCCCGATTGGCGGATCGACCTCAACGACGACGTGATCGGCCGCTGGCGCGGCGAGAACGGGCGCGCCGGCGCGGTCACCCTTGTCTGGGGGCGGCCTCTGGTCCGCGGCGCCGTCGCCGCCACCGCCGTACTCGAAACCGAGACCGTCGACCAAGAGGTGGTCTCCCAAGACCGCTTCACCCTGATCGCCCTCGACGCGCTCGAGGGCTACGGCGACGAGATCTTCATGGAAGTGAAGCTCTGGAGCCGCCGTGCCGACGAGCTCGCCTCCGAGACCCTCTACGCCTAAGAGCCCGTTTCGGAAGCGGGCTCGTAAGCCAGTATCTCGATCGGGACGTCCGCGCCCGTCCGCGCCAGCCGCGCGTCGAAGGTAAGCAGCGGTTCGTCGAGCATCAGCGCCAAGGCGACGTAGAGCCCGTCGTAGAAGCTGAAGTTTTCCCGCAAGCCCCAGGCGACGTGTATCAGGAGTTCGTGCTCCACCCGTTCGACCGGAAGATCGTCGATTTCCCACAAGGCCCTTCCCGCCGCATCTGCGGTGAGCTTTCCCAGACGGACCCAACGCCGCAGGGCGTGACCGACCTCCGCATCGATCAGGTGCGGAGCCCAGAGCGCGTATTCCTCGGCGTCGAGTCGCTCTTCGACTACCTCCTTGTGCTCTCCGTCGCTGAGCAGTTCGAAAACGACCGATGCATCGACGACGGGCATCAGTCGCCGCGCATCTCGCGGAACGTGTCCACGACGTCTTTCGTGGTCAGAGTCGAGCCGGCGCTGCGCCCCTTGCTCCTCGCGCCGATCTCTCTGATCGTCGATTTGCGACTTTTCCGGCTCAGCTCGCGCTTGATGTAGTCGGACATGCTCATCCCCGCTGCCGCCGCGCGGATCTTCAGTTGTTTGTGGAGGTCATCTGGGACATTCCTGATCTGGATCATCTTGGACATGTGCTGCACATTAACCCGTGCGCCGGACATGTCCAGTATCTCTGCGGTTCTCATGCAAGCGATCCTGCCGGGTCACCACGCACGTGTGGCGCGCACTTCGTGCCAATTTCGCGCCCGAAGAGGTGCAACTTTTGACCTTCCGCCCCGGTTGTAGGCAGAGTGCAGATCGTGAAGCGCCCGCCCCGCTCCCTCACCGCCGCCCTTCTCGCCTGCCTCTTCGCCAGCCTGCTCACCGCCTCGGCCCTGCCGACCGCCGCCTCTGCCTCGAGCAAGCGCACCGTCCGCTTCGACGGCCGCGCGATCCGGGTCCCGGCGGGCTGGCCGGTCCTCCGCCTTGCCCGGCACCCGCGGATGTGCGTGCGGCTCGACCGGCAAGCTGTCTACCTCGGCACGCCTGCGGCGAACCAGAGCTGCCCGGCCGAGGCGATCGGGCGGCGGCGGGCGATCCTGATCGAACCCGAGCGCAAGGCCGCCGGCGCCTCGGCCCTGCGCCCGACGTCACAACCCCTTGCCGGCTCGTCCTCAGGCGCGGTCTTCACCGGCCTCGGCTTCGACGCCTGCAGCGCCCCCTCCGCAAAGGCGATGACGGCCTGGAAGGGCTCTCCCTACCGAGCGGTCGGCGTCTACATCGGCGGCGCCAACCGCGCCTGCTCGCAGCCGAACCTCACCCCCGAATGGGTCGCCGAACAAACCGAAGCCGGCTGGCACCTGATCCCCACCTACGTCGGCCTGCAGGCGCCGACCAGCAGCTGCTCGAGCTGCGCCAAGCTCAGCGCCAGCCAGGCGACCGCGCAGGGCTCCGCGGCGGCGCTCGACGCGGTCGAAGAGGCGAGCGCGGTCGCGATGGGACCGGGCAGCCCGATCTACTTCGACATGGAGGCCTACAGCCGCACCTCCTCCGCCTCGGCAGCCACCCTCGCCTTCCTCGAAGCCTGGACGAAGAAGCTGCACGCGCTCGGCTACGTCTCCGGCGTCTACAGCAGCAGCGCCTCCGGGATCGCCGACCTCGCCGCCCAGGTCGGCAGCGGCTACACCCTCCCGGACGACATCTGGATCGCCAACTGGAACGGGGCGCAGAGCACCTCCGACCCGGTCGTCCCCGTCGGCGCCTGGGCCTCCCACCAGCGCATCCACCAGTATCGCGGCGGCCACAACGAGACCTACGGCGGGGTGACGATCAACATCGACAACGACTACGTCGACGGGGCGACCGTCGGCACCGCCACCGCCGCCGGTGGAGACGACCCGATCGGCTTCCTCGACCTAGCCAAGGCGCCGGCGCCGGGCCAGATCCGCGTGCGCGGCTGGGCCTTCGACCCGAACGCCCCCACCGAACCGGTCGGGATCCGCCTCGTCGTCGGCGGCCGCGCCGGCGACCCCGGCGTCGCCTCCTACGAACTCGGCCCCGCCTCCGCCACGCGCCGCGACGTCGCCGGCGAATACCCCGAAGCCGGCCCGCGCCACGGCTTCGACGTCAGCCTGCCGACGGTGAAGTCGGGGCGACAGCGCGTCTGCGTCTACGCGCTCGACATCGCCCCCGGCGCCGACCGCCTGCTGGGCTGCAAAGCCACCTCGATCCCGGTCGCGCTCCAGCTCTCCAACGTCAAGGCGAGCGGCACGCGCGTGCGGGCCCGGGTCTCCTGCCTCTGGCCGGCCGGTACCGACTGCCCGGGCCAGATCGTCCTGCGCACCCGCTTCCACCTGCCGGTCCCGCACTACCGCGGCCGCGGGCCGCGGACGCGGGCGGTGACCCGGGTGATCGGCCGTGGCGGCTTCCATCTCAGCGGCGGCCAGTCCCACACCTACCGGGTGCCGCTCAGCCCCGTCGGCCGGCTGTTGCTGCGCAAGCGCGGCCAGCTGAAGACCCACGTGGTGGCGGCGATCCCGGGCGGGCGGCGCACCGTCGTCGTCGCGGTCGGGCGTTAGGCGCGGGCGGGACGCGCGGGGTAGATCTCGTCGATCGTCAGCAGCGCCCGGTAGGGAGCGCCCGCGGCGGCTTCGATCTTCTCCGCCCCGCCCGCGAGCCGGTCGACGACCGCGACCACGCCGGCAACCTCGAGGCCCTCCTCGCGGATCCGCTCGATCGCCTGCGCGGTCGAGCCGCCGGTGGTGACGGTGTCCTCGACGACGAGGCAACGGGTCCCCGCCTCGACCGGCCCCTCGACCCAGCGCTGCAACCCGTGCTCCTTGCGCGACCCACGCACGAAGAACGCGACCAGGCCCTCCCCACCGGGGACCGCGATCGCCGCACAGGCGGGAGGGATCGCGGCGGTGGCGGGTCCGCCGACAGCCTCCGCCCCCACCTCGATTGCCGCCGCCGCGATCAGCTCCCCAGCCGCCCGAAACCCCTCCGGCCGCATCAAAGCCCGGCGCGCGTCGACGTAGTACTGCGCCACCGCCCCGCTCGCCAGCGTCACTTCCCCAAGGATCAGCGAATGCTCCTTGAGCTCGGCGAGGAGCGTCGCCTTGGCCGCATCGAGATCGGTCACGCGCGCATCCTAAGCGCGGCGACTAGAAGACAAAGATGCTCTCTCCGTAGTGCAGCTGGTAGTAGATGCGCGGCTGGTCCTGCATGAAGGTGCGAACGCAGCCGTGACTGGCGGCGTAGTTCGGCACTTCGTGGTAGCCGTGGACCGCATAGCCGCCGTGCCAGTAGAACGAGTAGTACATCCCCTCCGAGTTGAGGCCCGGTTCGCGACGGTAGAAGGTGTAGTGACCGGTGATCGTCGGCGTCGAGGGCTTGCCGGTGGAGACCGGGTAGATCGCGAAGGGCTTGCCCTTCTTGACCATCACCAGGACCTGCTTGCTGAGCGGGACCTCGACGTGTTCGCCCGCCTTCGGGTAGCGGACGTGGTAGGCGCCCTTGCCGCCGAAGACCCTCTTCGCCAGCCCGGCGCCGGCCTTCTGGCTGCGGTTCATGTCATTGACCTTGCGGTAGGCGAGGACCTCGCGACCGAGCCTGCCGTTGAAGCACTCGCCGCCGCCGGCGACGTAGCCCATCTTCGCCATCGCCTTCTTGAAGCCCTTGACGACCTTGCCGCATTCGCCGGGATGAAGCGAGGGGAAGCTGACCTTCCAGCTCTTGCGCGCGGTGCTGTCGCCGCCGAGCGCGGCGGTCGCCACGTGCTTGGCGCTGACCGCGTACTTGCCGTCCTCCCTGACGACCACGCTCGATTCGAAGCTGCCCGTCCCACCGCTGCCCTTGCTCACCGCCACCTTGTGGCTGACCAGGCGGTGGCCATTGAGGTAGAAGGTGACTTCGACCCGTTGCCCGGGGACGTAGGGGGTGAGCGTGCCGGTGACCGGGACCGTGTCGTAGATCTGAGCCCGGCCGCCGTGCAGGTGCCCGACCTCGATCTTCACGGTCGCGTCGGGGACCGGTGCCGGCTTCGTCTGCTTCGGCGCCGCGGCCGCCGTGGCGGGCAGCACGAGCAGGCTGACGAGGGCAAGAAAAAGGACGAGACGGCGATTCACCGGCCGCATGCTACTGACCGAGCAGGGCGACAGAGTTGTTCAGCATGTGCAGGAGGATTCCCGGCACGATCGAGCCGGTTTTCTCGTAGAGGAGCGAGAGCAGGAAGCCGAAGACGATCAGCGGCGGCACCGCGCTGACCCCGGTGAGGGCGTGCAGGCC
>JBQCIG010000138.1:0-6872 GCA_051953975.1 Solirubrobacterales bacterium
CCCCGCCCCCCCCCCCCCGCCGCCCGCGCGCCCCCCCCGGCGGGGGGGGGGGGGGGGGGGGGGGGGCGCCCCCCCCCCCCCCACCGCCGGCGCTGGGCCGGGTGTTGTGGTGGGGGGGGGGCCCCCCCCCCCCCCTCTTCGACACGCCTAGCTATTTATAGACTCGGCCGCGTGGACAGCGGGCAGCGAAAGAGGCTGGAGGAGACGACGCGGTACGACCCCTCGGAGGTCGAGGGGCGGATCTTCGCCGAGTGGATCGAGGGCGGCTATTTCCACCCGTCCGCCGAGGGGACGCCGGCGGAGAACTACTCGGTGGCGATCCCGCCGCCAAACGTGACCGGCGCCCTGCACATGGGACACGCCCTCAACGGCTCGATGCAGGACGCGCTGGTACGGCTGAACCGGATGCGCGGCCGTAACACGCTCTGGGTCCTCGGCACCGACCACGCCGGCATCGCCACCCAGGCGGTGGTCGAGAAAGAGCTGCGCAAGGAAGGAAAGACGCGCCACGATCTCGGCCGCGAGGCCTTCGTCGAGCGGGTCTGGGAGTGGAAAGCGGAGTACGGCTCGCGGATCGTCGAGCAGTACAAGCGGCTCGGCGCCTCCTGCGATTACGAGCGCGAGCGCTTCACCCTCGACGAGGGCTACGTGCGCGCCGTCTACCGCGTCTTCAAGAGGTTGTTCGACAAGGGCTACATCTACCGCGACAACTACATGGTCAACTGGGACCCGGGCTCGCATTCGGCGATCTCCGACCTCGAGGTCGAGAACCGCGAGGTCGAGGACGTCCTCTACTCGATCGACTACCCGGTCGAGGGCTCTGACCAAGTGCTGACGGTCGCCACCGTGCGCCCGGAGACGATGCTCGCCGACACCGCGGTCGCCGTGAACCCCGACGACGAGCGCTACCGCGACCTCGTCGGCCGGTACTGCACCCTGCCGCTGGTCGGGCGGCGGCTGCCGATCATCGCCGATGAGCACGTCGACCCCGAATTCGGCACCGGGGCGCTGAAGATCACCCCCGGCCACGACCCCAACGACTTCGAGATCGGCCGCAAGCATGGGCTCGGGGAGATCGGCGTGATCGGGTCCGACGGCCGCATGACCGAGGAGGCGGGGGAGTTCGCCGGCCTCACCGCGGCCGAGGCGCAGAAGGCGGTGGTGGAGGCGTTGCGGGGGGAGGGTCGCCTGCGCGCGGAAGCGCCCTATGTCCACTCGGTTCCCTTCTCGCACCGCTCCGGCGAGCGGATCGAGCCGCTGATCTCGCTGCAGTGGTTCTGCCGCATGGACGAGCTGGCGCGGTCGGCGATCGAGGTGGTCGAACGCGACGAGGTGCGGATCGCGCCGCCCCAGTGGAAGCGGGTCTACCTCGACTGGATGCGCGAAATCCGCCCCTGGTGCGTTTCGCGCCAGCTCTGGTGGGGACACCGCCTCCCGGTCTGGTACTGCGACGCCTGCGAGGAAACGATCGTCGCCGAGCACGAGCCCGCGCGCTGCGGTGAGTGCGGCGGCGAGCTGCGCCAGGAGGAGGACGTGCTCGACACCTGGTTCAGCTCTGCGCTCTGGCCCTTCGCCACCCTCGGCTGGCCCGACGAGACCCCCGAGCTGCGCGCCTTCTACCCGACCAGCTTCCTCACCACGGCGCGGGAGATCCTCTTCCTCTGGGTGGCGCGGATGATCATGATGGGGATCGAGTTCCCCGGTGACATCCCCTTCCGCGACGTCTACGTGCACTCGGTGATCCAGGCCCGCGACGGGCGGCGGATGTCGAAGAGCCTCGGGACCGGGATCGACCCGCTGGAGGAGATCGACGTCCACGGCGCCGACGCGCTGCGCTTCGGCCTTTTGGCGATGTCGTCCACCCAGGACGTCCGCTTCTCCGACGCCAAGGTCCAGCAGGGGCGCGACCTCGCCAACAAGCTCTGGAACGCGAGCCGGCTGATCCTCCTCAACACGGCCGAGGCGGAGCCGGCGCCCCGGCCCACCTGCGTCGAGGACCGCTGGCTGCTCTCGCGACTGCAGCGGACGGTCGCTTCGGTGACCGAGAAGCTGGAGACCTACGACTTCGCCCACGCCGCGCAGGAGGCCTATTCGTTCTTCTGGCGCGACCTCTGCGACTGGTACCTGGAGATCGTCAAGCCCCGCCTCTACGACGGCGAGGAGGAGGTCGCGGCGACGCTGCTCTACGCGCTGGAGAGGGTGCTGGCGCTGCTGCACCCGACGATGCCGTTCGTGACCGAGGAGATCTGGAGCTTCCATCCCGCGCGCCGGGGGCATCTCGCGGTCCATCCCTTTCCCGAGGCCGACGAGTCGCTGCTCGACCAGGCGGCCGAGGAAGACGTCGAGAGTGGGATCGAGCTGACCCAGCGCCTGCGCGCCTGGCGCGACCTCGCCGGGGTGCCGGCGGGGGCGACGCTGCCGGCGGCGATCGACGGGGTCGAGCCGCCCTCCTTCGTCGCCCGCCTCTCGCGTTTCGAGTTCGACGGGGCGGGATCCGAGCCCGTCGCCTCGGTCGGCCCCGTGCGCGTGCTCGACTCCGAAGCGCTCGACGCCGCCGCCGTGGCCGAGCGGCTGGAGAAGCGCCGCGAGGAGCTCCGCGCCGAGGTCGAGCGGGGAGAGCGCAAGCTCGGCAACGAGGGCTTCGTTGCCAAGGCCCCGGCCGAGGTGGTCGAGGAGGAGCGCGGCAAGCTCGAGCGCTACCGCGCGGAACTCGAGGAGTTGGCCTAAGCGTTGATGCGCTTCCCAGACGGCAGCGGACGCGAAGCGGAGCAGCCGTCGCCTGATGATTACCTCGATTCGCTGGAACCAGTCGGCTGGCGCCTCGGCCTCGACCGCATGCGCAAGCTGACGACGGCGCTGGGGCTGCCGCAGCACCGCTTCGCCTCGATCCACGTGGTCGGCACCAACGGCAAGTCCTCGGTGACGCGGATGACCGCGGCGCTGCTGGAAGCGCACGGCCTGCGGGCCGGCGCCTGCGTCTCGCCCCACGGTGAGCGCTGGTCGCAGCGCACCCTGATCGGCGGCGAGGAGGTGGGGGAGACGGCCTGGGCGGAGGCGGTCGAGCAGGTCGCCCGCGCTGCCGAGGGAGTGAACCGGAGCCTCGAGGAGGGGGAGACGGTGACCCAGTTCGAGGCCGCGACCGCGGCCAGCTTCGTGGCGCTGGCGAACGCACGGGTCGAGGCCGCGGCGATCGAGGCCGGTCTCGGCGGCCGGCTCGACGCCACCAACACGATCCCCTCCAAGGTCACCGTCCTCACCTCGATCGGCCTCGACCACACCGAGTGGCTGGGGGAGACCGAAATCGAGATCGCGGCCGAGAAGCTCGCCGTCCTGCGCGACCAGACGACGCTCGTGCTCGGCGGCGTCTCGCCCGAGGTGGCGGCGCTGGCCGAGGCGACGGCGGGGGAGGGGGGTGCGCGCCTTCTCCAGGCGCCCGCCGACCCCGGTGCGGAGGTGCGCCTGCGCGCCCCCGGCGAGTTCCAGCGCCGCAACTTCGCGCTCGCCGTCGCCGCGACGGAGGCGTTCCTGGGGAAGGTCGACGCCGAGCTGGTGAAACGGGTGGCAGCCGAGGTGACGGTCCCAGGCCGCCTCGAGCTGATCGCCGAGCGGCCGCTGACTTATGTCGACGCCGCCCACAACCCGGTGGGCGCCGCGGCGCTCGCCGAATCCCTGCCGGGGGTCACGGGCGGGCGACCGGTGATCGGGTGCCTCGCGATCCTCGCCGACAAGGACGCGACGGCGATGGTCGCAGCGCTGGCGCCGGCGCTGGAGCGAGCCGTCTGCACGGAGCTGCCGTTAGCGGCGCTGGAAGGTCACGGGCGGCCCGGCGCTCGCTCGCGGCCGGCGGCTGAGCTGGCCGCGCTCTGCGAGCGGGTCGGCCTGGCGGCCGAGGTGGAGCCGGACTTCGAGGCGGGACTACGGTGCGCCCGCGCGCTCGCCGCCGAGCGCTCAGAGGCGACCGTGCTCGTAGCCGGTTCCCACTATGCAATCGCCCCCGCCCGAGTCCTGCTCAGCGCTTGACTATGCGAGGATTCCTGCATGGATCGACCTCGCAGCGCCGGTTCCGAACTGCTCTCGATGATGGGGCTCGTCGCCGCCGTCGTGGCGATCGTGATCCTCTTCTTCTTCGGCGTCGGTTACCTGTTCGGAAGGCTCTTCCTCTGAGAACAGGGTTACCGTCGGCAACGGCGAAGTAGACTGCCGCCCCCGCGGCGCCCCCCTTCTTCCCCAGCCTTCCCTGACTATGTCCCTAGCGATCTTCGGCATCACCAACAGCGGCCTCAACCTGGTCGCCACCTTGTTCCTGTTGATGCTGATCGTGCTCTGGCTAGCGCTGATCGTCTACACCTACCTCGATGCGCGCCGGCGCATCTCCGATCCGTTCCTCATCGCCTGCGCGACGGTCGCCTCCTTCTTCCCCTACATCGGCACCGCCGTCTACGCGATCGTGCGGCCGCCGGAGTACCTGGAGGATGCCCACGAGCGCGAGCTCGAGATCAAGGCGGCCGAGCTGCGGGTGCGGCAACTGCGCGAGCAGACCTGCCCCAACTGCGAATACCCGGTCGAGAAAAACTACTTGCGCTGCCCCAACTGCCAGCGCCGGCTCAAGGATCCCTGCCCGACCTGCGGCAAACCGGTCGATCCGCGCTGGGGCCTCTGCCCCTACTGCGAGACGAGCCTCGGCGCCGGGGGCGAGCGGCCGCGCCGCAAACGTAGAGACCCCGAAGGGGGACCGCCCCCGAAACGCCAGGCGCAGGCGCAGGCACAGCCGCGCCGCAAAAAAGCTTCGCCGGAGGCGCCGGAAGGGGCACAACCGAAACAGGAAGGAAGGAGCCCCAACCGTGAGCCGGACCCTGATCCTCGTCAAGCCTGACGCCTTCGAGCGCGCCCTCACCGGCGAGGTGATCGCCCGCTTCGAGCGCAAGGGACTGCGGATCGCCGCCCTGAAGTCGATGCGCGCCGACGAGTCGATCGCCAACGAGCACTACGCCGAGCACACGGACAAGCCCTTCTTCGGCGAGCTGGTCTCCTTCATCACCGGCGGCACCCTGGTCGCGATGGTGCTGGAGGGCCCCGAAGCGGTGAAGGCGGCGCGCCAGGTGATCGGCGCGACCAACCCGGTCGAGGCCGCCCCCGGCTCGATCCGCGGCGACTTTGCGCTCGAGGTCACCTTCAACATGGTCCACGGCTCGGACGCCGACGAGTCGGCCGAGCGCGAGATCGGCATCTGGTTCCCCGAGCTGTCCTGAGCGTAGTCCTCGCCTCCGGCTCGCCGCAGCGGCGGGAGATCCTGCAGAAGCTGGGGGTCGAGTTCGAGGTCGTGGTGCCCGGCGTCGAGGAGTTGACCCAGGGCGATCCGGAGCGCCTCGTGGTCGAGAACGCGCGGCGCAAGGCCGCGGCGGTTGCAGCGGATGGGATCGTCATCGCCTGCGACACCGACGTCGTCCTCGACGGGGAGGTGCTGGGGAAGCCGGCCGATGCCGGCGACGCACGCACCTACCTCGACCGCATGTCGGGCCGGGCGCACACGGTGATGAGCGGGCTGGTGGTGCGGCAAGGAGGGGAAGAGCGCAGCGGCCTGGAGCAGACGATCGTCGTCTTCAAGGATCTCTCGGAGGCCGAAAAGCAACGCTACGTCGAGTTCGGCGAGTGGGAGGGCCGCTCGGGCGGCTACGCGATCCAGACCCTCGGCTCGACCCTGGTCGAGCGGCTGGAGGGCAGCGTCTCCAACGTCGTCGGCCTGCCCGTAGGGCTGCTCGCCGAGCTGGCGCCGGCGTTGTTCACGCCCGGCTAGGTCAATTCCCCGAGATGCCAGTCAACTACGCTCATCCGTTGCGCAACCAATCGACCACGGGGTGAGGATGCGGCCTGTGCGGATCCCTGCAAAGGGCGTCCCTGCAAAGGGCGTACTTTTTGGCTCTGCGATGATTGGCGCTCTGGAAAACCGCGCAGAGTCAAAAAGGACTGCTAATTGGGCTTGTTCAGTCGTCTGATCCGCCTCGGCGGCCGCGACATGGCCGTCGATCTCGGCACCGCCAACACGCTCGTCTACGTCCGGGGGAGGGGAATCGTCCTCTCCGAGCCCTCCGTGGTCGCGATCGATTCCCTCAACGGCCAGGTCCACGCGGTCGGGGTCGAAGCGAAGCGGATGCTCGGCCGCACTCCCGGCACGATCACCGCGATCCGCCCGCTCAAGGACGGGGTGATCGCCGACTTCGACGTCACCGAGCAGATGCTCCGCCACTTCATCACCTCGGTGCACTCCAACCGCTTCGCCCACCCGCGGGTGGTCGTCTGCGTCCCCTCCGGCGTCACCGGCGTCGAGAAGCGGGCGGTGGAGGAGGCCTGCCTCTCGGCCGGCGCCCGCCAGGCCTACCTGATCGAGGAGCCGATGGCGGCGGCGATCGGCGCCGGGCTGCCCGTCGCCGAGCCGACCGGCTCGATGATCGTCGACATCGGCGGGGGCACCACCGAGGTCGCCGTGATCAGCCTCGGCGGGATCGTCGTCTCGCAGTCGATCCGCGTCGGCGGCGACGAGCTCGACGAGGCGATCATCAATTACGTCAAGCGCGAGTACAAGCTGATGATCGGGTCGCAGACGGCGGAGGAGGTCAAGCTCGAGATCGGCTCGGCGTACGAACTGCCCGAGGAGGTCGAGGCCGAGATCCGCGGGCGCGACCTGGTCAGCGGGCTGCCGAAGACGGTGGTGCTGTCGAGCGCGGAGGTCCGGCAGGCGCTGGAGGTGCCGCTGTCGCAGATCATCGACGCGGTCAAGCAGACGCTCGACAAGACGCCGCCCGAACTGGCGTCGGACATCATGGATCGCGGAATCGTGCTGGCAGGCGGCGGCGCGCTGCTGCAAAGGCTGACGG